>NZ_CM129662.1:2869825-3188695 GCF_052978205.1 Rhodanobacter sp. UC4452_H20
CCTCGCTGGCGATCTGCAGCAGCACGATCGGCAGGTCGCCGGAGATCGACTGCCCCCACAACCCGCTCTGCCCGCGGCGGTTGCCGCGCAGCACCGCGGGCTCGGCGCGCAGGCTGGCGTTGGGATACAGCAGCGCGGTGGCCATGTGCTCGTACAGCTGCGCATCGCCCAGGCCGGCGTTGAGCTGGCGCAGCAGCACCTGGCTGTGCGTCCAGGCGAGGTCGAACACGCGGTCGGCAAGGTGGCGGTCGCGGTACTTGCCGATCAGCTGCAGGCAGCCTTCGCGAGAGTCGGCGATGCCGGTGACGTAGTCGATGGTGGCGGTCTGCTCGGGCTGCAGGGTGATGCGGCAGCGGATCGCCACGATCGGGTCGAGCACCGAGCCGGCGCTGCCGGACAGCCGCGTCTGTTCGAGGTCGAGCATCTGCGGGTCGGCCAGGCTGCGGCCGCGGCCGATGAAGCGGGCGCGATCGGTCTCGAACGAGATCTCGTCGATGTCGGCATCGTGCACGGCCAGCAGGTGGAACATCCACGGCGGATGCTCGTCGGCCGCGCGCGAGCGGCGCGTGCACACGATCGCCTGCAGCGCGGGCACCAGCTCGGTCTGCACGAACAGCTTGCTGAACGCCGGGTGCAGCGCATCGGCCAGCGGCGGCGCCAGCACCACCTCGGCGTAGCTGGTCAGTTCGATGGTGCGCGCGCTGCGGCCGCGGTTGGTCAGGTGGGTGCGGCGCAGTTCGATGTCGTCCTCGGGCGAGACGACGATCTCGGTGTGCGCGTCGAACTCGCGCTCGCGCACGCGGAACTCGGCGCGCGCCTCGGAGAAGATCGCCTCGTACAGCTCGGTCTTGTGCCGCGTGGGCTGGTAGGCGGTGGACCAGTACGCACCGCTGGCGACGTCGCGCAGGTAGCAGAACATGCCCCAGTGGTCGCGCGTGATGTCCTCGCGCCAGCGCGTCAGCGCCAGCTCGCCGCGCCGGCTGCTGCCGCCGCCGGCGCTGGACAGCATCACGTGGTAGCGCCCGTTCGACAGCAGCTGCACCGCCGGGCGCGGCCGGTTCGGGTCGCCGAACACGCGCAGCCGCGCCTCGCTGGTCGGCTCGGCCGCGTTGCTGTCGGGGAAGCCGGACGCGTGCAGGTATTCGGCGGCGGTGCGCGGAATGCGCTCCTGCAGCAGCAGGCTGGTGGCGCGGAACTGCGGATCGGCGGCGAAGCGCCGCTGCATCGGCCGGTCGAGCAGGGCGAAGTCCAGCGCCAGCAGGCTCATGCCCTGGTGGTGGGCCATGAACGAACGCACCAGCGCCGAGCCCTGCCCCACCGGCAGCCGCGCCGGGGTGTAGTCGACCGCCTCGTACATGCCGTAGCGGCCCTGCACGCCCTCGCTGGCCAGCCGCTGCAGGTTTTTCGTGGCTGCGGCCGGCGCGATCATCAGCGCCAGCGCGCTGGCGTAGGGCGCGATCACCACGTCGTCGCCGAGGCCGCGTTTCAGGCCCAGACCGGGCACGCCGAAGGCGCGGTACTGGTAGGTGAAGTGCGCGTCCAGGATGTTGTAGCCGGACTCGGACACGCCCCACGGCACGCCGTGCTGGTTGCCGTACTCGATCTGCCGCGCCACCGCCGCGCGGCAGGTCTGGTCGAGCAGGGTGTCCTCGTAGCCGGGCATCACCAGGTTCGGCATCAGGTACTCGAACATCGAGCCGGTCCACGACAGCAGCGCCGGCTCGCCGCCCACCGTGGTGAGCAGGCGGCCCAGCGCGAACCAGTTGTCCTGCGGCAGCTGGCCCTGGGCGATGCCGACGAAGCTGGCCAGCCGCGCCTCGGAGGCGAGCAGGTCGTAGTAGCCGGCGTCGAGCCGGCGCGCGTCGACGTTGTAGCCGATCGCGAGCAGGTCGCGTGCGCTGTCGTAGAGGAAGCGGTAATCCATCCGCGCCAGCTCGTCGGCCTGCTGCGCCAGCTGCTCGATCAGCGCGATGCGCTCGCGGGCGTGCTCGCGGATGGCCTCCGCGTCGTGCTCGCCCGACCAGCGCAGCGGCTCGATGCGGCTGAGCACGGCGAGCGTGGGGATGCCGCGCAGGGCGTCGGCGTCATCGTCCACCGGGTCGAGCCGGAAGCGGGCGGTTTCCTCGCACAGCTCGTCCAGCTGCGCGCACAGCGCGTGCAGCCAGTAGCCCGCGTCGCTGTCCGGATGCGGCGCCAGCGCGGGCGCCAGCGCATGGGCGTGTTCGCGCTGGCGCTGCAGCAGCGCCAGCGCCGCGCCGGTGGTGGTCGGCGGTTCGTCCAGCGCCTCCTGCAGCTCGACCTGCAAGCGGTGCAGCGGCTCGTGCTCCTGGTCGAGCGCGTCATGCAGCAGTTGCAGGGTGTCGAGCAGCCCCTGCAGCACGCGCGGACGGAATACCGGAGCGTGGATCAGTTCCAGCAAGCCCGGGCGCAGGGTCAGCAGGTGGCCGGCGAGGTTGCCGCTGTCCACCGCCGAGATGTACTGCGGCGCCAGCGGCTGCAGCGTGCGGGTGTCGTACCAGTTGTAGAAGTGGCCGCGGTAGCGCGGCAGTTGCTGCAGGGTGGCGAGCGTGTCGCGGCTGCGTTCGAGCAGGCGGCCGGTGCCGAGAAAGCCGAAATCCCACGCGGCCAGGTTGGCCAGCAGGGCCAGGCCGATGTTGGTCGGCGAGGTGCGCGAGGCGATCACCGGACCGGGCTGCACCTGCAGGTTGTCCGGCGGCAGCCAGTGTTCGGTGGCGTTGACGTGGCTGTCGAAGAACGCCCAGGTCTGTCGCGCCAGCGTGCGCAGGAAGCGCGTCTGCGCCGCGTTCGGCACGAAGGTGTCGGGCCGGCGCGGCTGGCTGACCCACCAGGCGATCGCCGGCGACAGCAGCCACAACGCCAGCAGCGGCCACGCCAGCCACAGCACCATCGGCCGCTGCAGCGCCAGCGCCACGGCCAGGCCGAGCGCCAGCGCCGGCCCGATCCACATCTGCCGCCACACGGCGCCGGGCGCATTGCTGCTGCGCCGGGCCACCTCGCTGGAGGTCTGCCATTGCAGCAGGTGGCGATGGCTGACCGTGATCCGCCACAGCGTGCGCACGATCGCGTCGAGGTGGTAGAGCGCCTCGTGCGGCAGCCAGGCCAGGCCCAGCGCCATCCGCGCGACGTGTTGCAGGCCGTCGGCGAAGCCGGCGCGCAGGTGCTGGTCCAGCTGCACGTCCTTGGGTTTCTGCACCAGCTCCAGCAGCGCCGACAGCAGCGGCGGCACCAGCACCATCGCCAGCACCGCGACCGTCCACGACAGCACCGGCGAGAGCAGCAGCCAGCCGCACACCAGCAGGCCGAGCACCGCCGGCGGCACCAGGCTGCGGCGCAGGTTGTCGAGGATCTTCCAGCGCGACAACGCGGTCAGCGCGTTGCGCCGCCAGCCGTCCTTCGCGGTCGGCGCCCACGGCAGCAGCCACGGCAGCAGCTGCCAGTCGCCGCGAATCCAGCGATGTCGTCGGCGCACGTCGGCACCGTAGCGGGCCGGGTATTCCTCGAACAGTTGCACGTCGCTGAGCAGGCCCGAGCGCGCGTGGCAGCCCTCGACCAGGTCGTGGCTGAGGATGCGGTTTTCCGGAAAGCGGCCATCGAGGGTGCGCTCGAACGCATCGATCGCGTAGATGCCCTTGCCGATGAAGGAGCCTTCGCCGAACACGTCCTGGTAGACGTCCGAAACCATCTGCGTGTACGGGTCGATGCCGGCGTCGCTGCCGTACAGCTGCGCGTAGCGCGAACGCGCGGTGCTGGGCAGGCTGATCCCCACACGCGGCTGCAGGATGGCGTAGCCGCTGACCACGCGCCGGCGCACCGGGTCGTACACGGCGCGGTTGAGCGGGTGGTCGATGCTGCCGACGAAGGCCTGCGCCGCGTCGCGCGGCAGCTCGGTGTCGGTGTCCAGGGTGATCACGTACTGCACCGGGCCGAGGGCGTCGATGTCGCCGACGATGCGCGCGAAGCGGCCGTGGCCGTTGCCGCGCAACAGCGCGTTGAGGTCGGCCAGCTTGCCGCGCTTGCGCTCGTGGCCCATCCAGCACTGCTCGCCGGCATTCCAGCGGCGCGGACGGTGGAACAGGAAGAAGCGATCCGACTCGACGCTGGCGTAGCGCTCGTTGAGCGCCTCGATGCGCCGCTGCGCCAGCCGCAGCAGGGCCTCGTCGCCGGGCAGGGTTTCGCTGTCGGCATCGGCGAAGTCGGTGAGCAGGGCGAAGTGCAGGTTCTCGTCGCGGTTACCGAGGAAGCGCACCTCCAATGCCTCGACCAGTTCCTCCACGTCGCTGGCGCTGCCGAGCATGCTGGGCACCGCCACCAGGGTGCGCGCGCTGGCCGGGATGCCGTGGACGTAGTTCATGCGCGGCAGCGGCTGCGGCGCGATCGCCAGCGTGGCCATCCAGTTGAGCAGGCTGGAGCCGAGCTGGCTGGCCACCAGCAAGGCCATCACGGCGATCGCCAGCAGCCAGCCCACCGCCAGTTCGTCCTCGGCGGCGGCCACCACCAGCGGCTCGGCGATGGCCACGGTCAGCACGACCAGCAGCCCGAGGTAGATCGACACCGGGGCGCGGTCGAAATGGCGGCGCAGGCGATCGGCGAGGCGCGGGCGCACGCCCAGGTGCTGCTCCAGCTGCGGCCGGCCGCGATCGATCAGGTACCAGCCGACGTGCCGCGGCAGCGCCGGAGCCGGCTCGTTCGGCGAGGCGGCGCGGCACAGTTCCACCGTGGCGGCGGCCACGCGCACCTCGTCCAGCCGGTGCTGGCGGGCCAGCCGCTCCACCACGTGGCGATAGCGGTCGCGGGTGGCGAAGTTCATCTCCGCGTAGACGCCGGCCGGGTCCTCGCGCAGCTGCTGCTCGACCAGGCTCACGCGCTCGACGAAATCGCGCCAGTCGATCGCCGACAGCAGGCGCAGGCTGCCGATGCTGTTGCTCACGCTCACTTGCGCGGCGGCCTGCTGCTGCGCCTCGCGCTGCACCAGGTGCTCGATGCTCTGCCCCGATTCGGACAGGCGCTGCTCGATCCAGCTCAGCGGCAGCGCCAGCGCCGGGCTCTGCCCCTGCAGCCGGCGCGCCATCTCGGCCACGAACGGACCGTTCATCGGCGGGTCGGAGCGCGCCATGTCGGCCACCACCAGCACCACCGAGTTGGGTGCGCGCTCGGCGGTGGCGGTCATCGTGTCGGCCCAGCGCGCGGCCTGGCCGCGGTGGCGCCAGTCGGCCATCACCCGCGCGGCCACGCGGCGCAGGTTCTCGATCAGCGCCAGCCGCAGCATGATCGGGATCGCCCACAGCTCGCCCAGTCGCAGCGGCGTCACTTCCTGGTAGGCGTGGATGAAGCGGTGCAGGCCGGCGGTGTCGATGCGGCCGTCGCCGTGGGCGATGATCTCCAGCGCGATGTCGTAGACCCGCGGCAGCCCGGCCGAGGCGCCGTTGTCCAGTCGCGGCAATTCGCGGCTGTAGCCCTTGGGCAGATGCCGGCGGGCGATGCGGATCTGTTCCTCGATCAGGTAGAAGTTGTCCAGCAGCCACTCGGCCGCCGGCGTGATCCGCCGCTTGCGCCGGGTCGCCTGGGTCAGCCGCTCGCAGCTGTGGGTGATGACCGCCTCGTTGTCGGCCAGCCGGCCGAGCAGCAGATCCATGCTGGAGCGTTCGCGCAGGCGGTGCTGGCCGGCCAGCTCGCGGCCGTGCTGTTCCATCTGCTCGGCATTGAACAGCTCCGCGCGCAGCGCCGGCTCCTGCTCCGGCCGCGTGCGGGCGGCCACGCGGCGGCGGCGGAAGGCCTGCAGCCGGCGCAGCTTGAGCCGATCCAGGACGCTGCCGATGTTCAAGCGAAAAACTCCTTGCCGGGGAAAACGAAAGAGCGCCGACGATGCCGCCGCGCGGCACGCGGGCCGCGCAGGCAGCAAGGCCGGACGTCGCCGGCGCGGCCAGCGGCTGTGCCGTGACAGTACGCGGACCCATGTGAAGAGCGTGCGCGCTACGATCGGCGTTCCGCCGCCGGAGTCCCGCCATGCCCGTGTCGATCCGCACCGCCAGCCCCGCCGATGTCGCCGACCTGGCGGCGTGGAACGCCGCGATGGCGTGGGAGACCGAACACAAGCGACTGGACCCCGAACGCTTGCGCCGCGGCGTCGGCGCGGTGCTGGAACAGCCGCAGCGGGGCTTCTATCTGGTCGCCGAAATGGACGGCACGGCGGTGGGCGGCCTGCTGGTGACCTATGAGTGGAGCGACTGGCGCTGCGGCGATTTCTGGTGGATCCAGAGCGTGTACGTGGTGCCCGCCGCGCGTCGCAGCGGCGTCTTCCGCGCGCTGCATGCCGCCGTGGCGGAGCGCGCGCGCGATGCCGGCGCGGTCGGCCTGAGGCTGTACGTGGAAACGGAGAACGCGCGCGCGCAGGCCACTTACGAAGGCCTCGGCATGCAGCGCTGCCATTACTTCATGTACGAGGCATCGCTGGTCGATCCGGCGACGTAGGGCGGGCTCCGCCCGCCGGGTTGCGCCAAGGGTACGAGAAAGAGCCGGCGGGCGGTGCCCGCCCTACGTCGCGCGGGCGGGTTCGGTCAGTAGCTTTTCGAAGTCGGCGACCGGCAGTGCCGCGGCGAACAGGAAGCCCTGCAGTTCGGCGCAGCCGGCCTGGCGCAGGAACGCGGCTTGCGCGTCCGTCTCCACCCCTTCGGCGACCACCAGCTTGTCCAGCCGCTGGGCCATGGCGATGATCGCGCTGGTGATGGTGGCGGTGTCGGCGTCGCCGATCAGGTCGCGCACGAACACGCGGTCGATCTTCAGCGTGTCGATCGGGAAGTGCTTTAGGTAGGACAGGCTGCAATAGCCGGTGCCGAAATCGTCCAGCGACAGGCGCACGCCGCGCTGGCGGATACGTTGCAGCAGGCTGCCGGTGACATCGCCGCCGGACATCATCATGCGTTCGGTCAGTTCCAGTTCGAGCAGGCCGGGGTCGAGTCCGCTGTCGGCCAGGGCATCGTCCAGCCAGTCGGGAAAATCGACGTGCTGGAACTGCACCGGCGAGACGTTGACCGAGACCGGGATGCGGTACCCCTGCTGCTGCCAAGCGCGCGCCTGCCGGCACGCCTGGCGCAGCACCCAGGTGCCGATCGGCAGGATCAGGCCGGTGTCCTCGGCGACCGGGATGAACTGGTCGGGCTTGTACAGCTCGCGTCCGCGCACGTGCCAGCGCAGCAGGGCCTCGGCACCCACGATCTGCCCGCTGGAGGCCGCGATGCGCGGCTGGTAGTGCAGGCTCAGCTGGCCGCGCGGCAAGGCCTGGCGCAGCGCCGACTCGATGCTGCGGCGCGCGCGCGCGCGCTCGTCCATCGAGGCGGTGAAGAAGCGGCAGCCGTGCACGCCCTGGCTGCGCAACGCGACCAGCGCGGTCTCGGCATGCTGCAGCAGGGTTTCCGGGTCCAGCGCATCGTCGGGATAGACGCTGATGCCGATGCCCAGATGCAGGCCCAGCGCATGCAGGCCGTCCACCCGGGTCTGCTCGCCCTGGTCGATCAGGGCGCGCGCCAGGCTGGCCGCTTCGCTGGTGCTGTCCAGCGCGGAGAGCACCACCACGAACTCGTCGCCGCCATAGCGCAGCAGCTGCGCCTCGGCAGGCAGGCGGCGCTGCAGCTGCGCCACGAACGCGCGCAGCACGCTGTCGCCGGCGGCCTGTCCGTGCTGGTCGTTGATCTGCTTGAACTGGTGGATGTCGATGTACAGCAGCGCCACGCGCTGCTGCCGGCGCCGCGCATTGGCCAGCGCCTGGGTCAGGTGGTCCTGCAACTGGCTGCGGTTCGGCAGGCCGGTGAGCGTGTCGTGCTGGGTCAGGTGCACCAGCTTGAGCGCGAAGGCGCGCGTTTCGCTGACATCGTGGAACACCAGCACGCCGCCGACCACGTTGCCGGCGTGGTCGTGGATCGGCGCGGAGGAATCCTCCACCGGCGTGTCGAAGCCGTGGCGATGGCGCAGCAGGGTGCGGCCGGCCAGGTCGGCGATGGTGTTGCTGTCGATCGCGGTGCGCAGCGGGTTGGCCACCGGCCGGCCGTCGACGGCGTCGAACAGCTGGAACACCGCTTCCACCGGCAGGCCCTGCGCCTCGGCGCTGCGCCAGCCGGTCATCGCCTCGGCGATCGGGTTGAGCGAGCGGATGCGCGACTGCGGATCGGTGATGATGACCGCGTCGCCGATCGAGCGCAGGGTCACCTCGGCCAGCTCGCGCTCGCGCTGCAGCGCGTCCTCGAATGCCTTGCGCTGGCTGATGTCCTGCGCCTGCGACACGAAGTACAGCGGCGCGCCCTCCTCGTCGCGCACCAGCGACACGGCCAGCTGCAGGTGCACCACGTGGCCGTCCTTGTGCAGGTTGCGCTTTTCCAGCTGGTAGTTTTCGCGCTGGCCGGAGAGCAGCTGCAGCATTTGCTCGGCATCGGCGGCCATGTCGTCCGGATGGGTGACGTCGGCCACGCCGAGGGTGAGCAGTTCCTCCTCGGTGTAGCCGAGCATGTGGCACACCGCGGCGTTGACGCGCAGGAAGCGCCCGCCCGGCCCGGTCAGCGCCATGCCGATCGCGGCGTGCTGGAAGGCGCTGAAGAAGCGCCGCTCGCTTTCATGCAGGCGCAGCTCCAGTTCGCGCCGCTCGGTGATGTCGACCAGCGCGGTGAACACGCCGCGCACGCGGCCGTCTTCATCGAAATCGGGCGCGAAGTTGCCGTGCGCGTAGCGCCGCTCGCGGCCGTTGAACAGCTCGCCCTCGTAGCTGGAGGGGTGGCCCGCGTAGGCCTGCTCCAGCGCCGCGCGGGAGCGTTCGTAGTTGGCCTCGCCGATCACCTCGACCAGGCGCTTGCCGATCAGCTGCGCCGGGTCGACGCCGAGCCAGCGCCGATGGGTGTCGTTGACGTGGCCGAAGCGCTGGTCGAGATCGAGCCAGGTGAGCAGCACGGGGGCGCCATGCCACAGCCGTTGCGGCTCGTGCGATCCCCCTGTCGGTGTCGGTACTCCCTCGGCTTGCTTCGGCGGCCGCATGGTGTTTCCGTCAGCTGGAGCGCGCCCCCTTATCAGCGCCACGCCATCATGCGCCGACCGTTCGCCGCCGCACAACTGCTGCCGGCCAGGAAAATGTCCGGGCCGGCCGGCACGCGCGTGTCATCCGCTCAGGGCGCGCCGAGGGCGCCGGCCGCATCCAGCACCACCTGGCCGCGGGTGTCGAGTTCGGCGGCGGTGCCGTATTGCGCGGCGAGCTGCTGCAGCAACGGGCCCAGCGCCTGCGGCTGCAGCGGATAGCCGTGCGCCAGCATGCGCGGCGCGCCGTCGGGCCGCGGCTGCGCCACGCTGACCGCCACCACGCCCAGCCCCGGCGCCTCGTGCGCGAACAGGCGCGGCGCGGGCGCGGAGGCCGGAGCGTCGGCGAGTTGTTCCAGCAGATAACCCGCGCCGGCGGCGACCGCCGGCGACGACTGCAGCCGCAGCGGCAACTGGTGCGCCTCCAGCAGCGCGGCGTACTGGCGCAGCTCGAACACGATGCCGGCGAAATCGTGCGCGCGCTGCGCCGCGTCGGTGCGCTGCGCGGCCAGCCATTGCGCCGGCGGCTGCGCCCACACGATGCCATCGGCGTAGCGCAGCGCCAGCCCGCGCGCGCTCATCGTCGCCTCGGGCTGCTCCGGGGTGAGCAAAGCCGCTTCCAGCAGCGACCACAGCGGCGCCAGGTTGGCGTGTTCGTACTGCACGCAGGTCAATGCGAGCAGGTCGTTGCGGCTGAGGTAGCGCAGGTGTTCGAGGCGGATGCCCAGCGTGCGCATCAGCCAGTCGGCGGTGGCCGCGCCGGCCTCGCCGCGGCCGACCAGCTGGATCTCCAGCTGGGTGGCGAGTTCGTCGGCGGCCTCCGGATTGACCAGCAGGCTGAGCGGCAGCAGCCGCATCGGGCCGCCGGCGTACGCCGACGAGGGCTGCAGCACCGGCGCCGGCATCACGCCGTCGTGGCTGCCGAAGGCGACCACGTGCTCCAGCGTGCCGCGCGGCAGCCGGCGCGCCAGGTCGTCCAGCGTCGCCCACACCGGGAAACCGGGGCGCAGCAGTTCGACCTGGTCGAACAGCGCCCCGGCCAGCGCCAGCCGCGCCCCGGCGACCTGCGGCACCAGGCCGAGCAGGTCGGTCGCCACGTGCTGCGCCAGTTCGGCGGCCGCGTCGCGGGTGAGGGTGGTCGCCGGCGCCGGTTGTCCGGTCACCGGTTCGAGGGCCAGCAGCACCGGCAGGGCGTGCAATGTTTGCGCTTCCACGATGGATCCATCTTGCAGCGGGAAAACATGCATTCTACCGCCGCGCCGCGAGCGACCTGCCGCACGGTGCTGAACAAACCGCCACGCCGGCGGCCATCCGGGCTTTCGCCCGGCGGCATGGCGGGTTAGCCTTGAAGCCATTCGTGTGATGGATCGTTCAGGGCATGGAAAACACGCACAGGCGCGTCGGGGTGATCGGCGGCGTACGCATCCCGTTCTGTCGCAACAACACTGCCTATGCCGACGTGGGCAACTTCGGCATGTCGGTGAAGGTGCTCGGCGCCCTGGTCGAGCGCTTTGGCCTGCACGGCGTGGAGCTGGGCGAAGTGGCCGCCGGCGCGGTGATCAAGCACAGCGCCGACTGGAACCTGGCGCGCGAGGCGGTGCTCAGCTCCGGGCTGGCACCGACCACGCCGGGCATCACCACCGCGCGCGCCTGCGGCACGTCGCTGGACAACACCATCATCATCGCCAACAAGATCGCCTGCGGGCAGATCGAGGCCGGCATCGCCGCCGGCTCGGACACCACCAGCGACGTGCCGATCGTGTACGGCCGCCGCCTGCGCCGCCGCCTGCTGGCGATGAATCGGGCCAAGACCCCGCTGGAGAAGTTCAAGGCCGCCACGCGCGGCTTTTCGCTCCGCGAGCTGAAGCCTTCGTTCCCCGGCGTGGCCGAGCCGCGCACCGGCAAGTCGATGGGCGATCACTGCGAGCAGATGGCCAGGCAGTGGCAGGTCAGCCGCGAGGCACAGGACCGGCTGGCGCTGGACAGCCACCACAAGCTCGCCGCCGCCTACGAGGCAGGTTTCTTCGACGATCTGCTGGTGCCGTTCCGCGGGCTCAAGCGCGACGGCTTCCTGCGCCCGGACACCACGCTGGAGAAACTCGCCACGCTGAAGCCGGCGTTCGACAAGCGCTCCGGCCACGGCACGCTCACCGCGGGCAATTCCACCGGCCTGTCCGACGGCGCCGCCGCGGTGCTGCTGGGCAGCGAGGCGTGGGCCGCGCAGCGCGGGCTGAAAATCCAGGCCTATCTGCGCGACGCCGAAGTCGCCGCGGTGGATTACGTGCACGGCGAAGGCCTGCTGATGGCGCCGACCATCGCGGTGCCGCGCATGCTGGCGCGGCACGGGCTGAGCCTGCAGGACTTCGATTTCTACGAGATCCACGAGGCATTCGCCGCGCAGGTGCTGTGCACGCTGCGCGCGTGGGAGTCGGCCGATTACTGCAGGAACCGGCTCGGGCTGGATGCGCCGCTGGGCGCGATCGACCCGGCCAAACTCAACGTGCACGGCTCCAGCCTCGCCGTGGGCCACCCGTTCGCCGCCACCGGCGCGCGCATCGTGGCGACGCTGGCCAAGCTGCTGGAACAGAAAGGCTCCGGTCGCGGGCTGATCTCGATCTGCACCGCCGGCGGCATGGGCGTCACCGCGATCCTCGAGCGGCCGTAGCACGGTCATGTTGCGACTGCGCACCACCACCGGCCTCAGCGTCCTGGCCCTGGCCATCGGCATTGCCGGCACCGGCTGGCTCAGCACGCTGACCGCCAGCTGGCCCGATGCGCCGCGCGGCATCGCCGCGTCACACGATGGCCCGGCGTCGGCCCGCCCGCTGCGGCACCGTCGCCATGCGATCGTGCCGGCCGTGCGCCAGCGCGCCCTGCCGGCGGAGACTGGCGTGGACATCGCGCAAGCTGCGGCGGCGCCGACACGCCTGCAGCCGCTGGCCACGCCAGCCGCGGCCGAACGCTGGGACGATGTTCGCGGCCATCTGGACGGCCAATTGACCGTGCAACTGCGGGTGGATGGCGAAGGTCGCGTGCTGCATACGCGCGTGGTCGCCTCCAGCGGCGATCCGATCCTCGACGCGCATGCCTTGCGCAGCGTGCAGGGCTGGCGTTTCGCGGTGCCGCCGGGACATCCGGACGGCCTCAGCGGCGAGCTGCCGATGCGCTTCTCCTCGCAGGACGGCCGCGTCGGCATGCTGTAACGACGGCATCGCCGCGGGTGACCTCTCACCTATATATCTGAACTCCATCGTCTGTTAATGTCTCGGCCCGGCTTCCCCTGCCCAGGCTTCCCTCCGTGCCCCGCGACCTGCTCCGCTTCTCGCCGACCCTGCGCCTGCGCGCGTTGCCAGCGCTGCTGGGACTGATCCTCGCCGGCTGCGCGGTGGGCCCGGACTACCACCGCCCGGACGCGCCGCGGGTGGACCGCTATACCGCGCAGCTGCTGCCCGCCGGCACCGCCAGCGTGGCCGGCGCAGCACAGCGTTTCGTCGTCGACGCGGCAGTGCCCGAGCACTGGTGGACCACGTTCGGCAATGCCGAGCTCGACCGCCGGGTGGACACCGCCCTGCGCCACAGCCCGTCGCTGGCCGCGGCCCAGGCCGCCTTGCGCCAGGCGCAGGAGAACGCCCGCGCCGCCGGCGCGGTGCGCTTTCCGGCGGTGGATGCGAACGCCGGCGTCACCCGCCAGAAGCAATCCGGCGCCGCGTTCGGCGACACTTTCGCCTTCGCGCCGCTAACCGTGTACAACGCCGGCGTCAGCGTCAGCTACGGCATCGACCTGTTCGGCGGCACCCGCCGCGGCATCGAGGCGCAGGCGGCGCTGGCCGACGTGCAGCAGGCGCAGGCCGATGCCACCTGGCTGACGCTCGCCGCCAACGTGGTCACCGCTTCGCTGCAGGAAGCGTCGCTGCGCGAGCAGGTGCGCGCCACCGAGGCGATCGCCGACAGCCAGCGCGACAGCGTGCGCATTGCCGAGCGCCAGCAGCAGATCGGCGCGACCTCGCTGGCCGCCACGCTGGCCGCACGCAGCGAGCTGGCCGCCACCGAGGCCACCTTGCCGCCATTGCGCGCACGCCTTGCCGCCACCCGCAACCAGCTGGCCACCTATCTGGGCAGCACGCCGGCGCAACTGGAGTTGTCGCCGCTGCCGCTGGATGCGATCGCGCTGCCGCGCGACATCCCGGTCAGCCTGCCGTCGCGGCTGGTGGCGCAGCGGCCGGACATCCGCGCCGCCTCGGCGCAACTGCATGCGGCCACGGCGCGGGTCGGCGTGGCCACCGCGGCGATGCTGCCGCAGATCACTCTCTCCGGCAGCGCCGGTTCGCAGACGGCGCATGTCGGCGAGCTGTTCTCCGCCGGCAGCCGCGCCTGGTCGCTGGGGCTGGGACTGACCCAGCCGCTGTTCCACGGCGGCGAACTGCGCCACCGCAAGCGCGCCGCCGAAGCCGGCCTGGACAAGGCGCTGGCCGACTGGCAGCAGACCGTGCTGGTGGCGTTCCAGAACGTGGCCGATGCGCTGCAGGCGCTGCAATACGACGCCGACGGCCTGGCCGCCCAGCTCGCCGCCGAGGACGCCGCCGCGCAGCGGCTGGCGCTGGCCCAGCGGCAGTACCGGGTCGGCGCCAGCGGCTATCTCGACCTGCTGCAGGCGCAGCGTGACCACCAGCGCGCGCGCATAGCGCTGATCCAGGCACGCACCGCGCGGCTGGCCGATACCGCTGCGCTGTATGCCGCGCTCGGCGGCAGCTGGCGCGGTGACGCCAGCACCGAGGCAGCCATCCAGAAGCCATAGCGTTATCTACGAGTGCGGACAGGATGTCCGCTCTTTGATCTTTGGCGATCAGGGAGGATCGCATCAATCAATGCCCACCCACAGGAGCCCGCGCATGCCCACGCGCGTTGACAACAAACCCGGCACCACCAAACGCATGCTCTGGATGATCGGCGGCGTGCTGCTGCTGATCGCGTTGATCGTCGGCATCAAGGTGCTGCTGGTGATGCGCATGATCCACTCGATGCCGCAACCGGCGCCGGCCACGGTCAGCACCACCACCGTCCGCGAGCAGCCGTGGCAGCCCGCGCTGAACGCGGTCGGCACGCTGCGCGCGGCGCAGGGCGCGGAGCTGGCGATGGATGCCTCCGGCCTGGTCACCGCGGTGCCGCTGAAATCCGGCCAGGACGTCAAGCAGGGCCAGCTGTTGCTGCAGCTGCGCGACGGCGACGAGACGGCGAAGCTGGAGCAGCTGCAGGCGACGGCGAAGCTGTCGCAGCTGACCTTCGAGCGCGCGCGCCAGCAGCTCGCGGCGCAGGCCATCAGCCAGGCCGATTACGATCGCGCCGCGGCCGAGCTCAAGGCCAACCAGGCCGCGGTGGCGCAGCAGCAGGCGATCGTGGCGAAGAAGCAGCTGCGCGCGCCGTTCGCCGGCCGCGCCGGCATCATCACGACCAGCCCGGGTGACTACGTGAGCGCCGGCACCACGCTGGTGACGCTGCAGCAGCTGGACCCGCTGCTGGTCGACTTCAACGTGCCGCAGAGCGAGCTGGGCCGGTTGCAGGTCGGCCAGTCGCTGCACCTGAACCTGGATGCCTATGAAGGGCGCCAGTTCGACGGCAAGCTCACCGCGATCAGCCCCAAGGTCGACCCCGGCACCCGCAACGTGCGGGTCGAGGCCAGCGTGCCGAACCCCGACAAGGCGCTGAGCCCGGGCATGTTCGCCAAGCTCACGGTCGATCTCGGCGGGCGCCAGAACCGGCTGACCCTGCCGCAGGCGGCGATCGTCTACAACCCCTACGGCGACACCGTCTACGTGGTGCACCCGTCCAAGGGCAAGGACGCGCAGGGCCACCCGTTGCCGGCCACGGTGCAGCAGACCTTCGTGACCGTGGGCGAGACGCGCGGCGACCAGGTGGCGATCCTCAAGGGCATCACCGCCGGCACCGAGGTGGTGACCAGCGGCCAGGTGAAGCTGAAGAACGACGCGCCGATCAAGGTCGACAACCGGGTGCAACCGGCCGACAGCGCGCACCCCACGCCGCAGGAACACTGAGCCGCCACGATGAAATTCACCGACTCGTTCATCAACAAGCCGGTGCTGGCGATCGTCGTCAGCCTGCTGATCCTGGTGCTGGGCATCCGCGCGGTCAGCAGCCTCAGCGTGCGCCAGTATCCGGAGACGCAGAACGCCACGGTCACCGTCACCACCGCCTACTACGGCGCCGACGCGGCGACCATGGCCGGCTTCATCACGCAGCCGCTGGAGCAGGCGATCTCGCAGGCGCAGGGCATCGACTACCTGTCCTCCAGCAGCGTATCGGGCGTGTCCACCATCACCGCCACGTTGCGCCTCAACTACGACGCCAACCGCGCGCTGACCGAGATCACCACCCAGGTCAATTCGGTGAAGAACCAGCTGCCGCCGCAGGCGCAGCAGCCGGTGCTGAACGTGCAGACCGGCGAGACGGTCGACGCGATGTACATCGGCTTCTACAGCGACGTGCTGCCGACCAACAACATCACCGACTACCTCGCGCGCGTGGTCAAGCCGAAGCTGGACGCGCTCGACGGCGTGCAGACCGCCGAGCTGCTCGGCGCGCGCCAGTTCGCGCTGCGCGCGTGGCTGGACCCGGCCAGGATGGCCGCGGTCGGCGTCACCGCCAGCGACGTCAACGCCGCGCTGGCGGCCAACAACTATCTCGCCGCGGTCGGCTCCAGCAAGGGCCAGGCGGTGACGGTGGACCTGACCACCGACAGCAGCCTGCACACGGTGGATGAATTCAAGCAGCTGGTGGTCCGCCAGTCCGGCGGCGCGATCGTGCGGCTGCAGGATGTGGCCACGGTGTCGCTGGGCTCGGAGAACTACGACTTCAACGTGGCCTTCAACGGCAAGCGTTCGGTGTTCATCGGCATCAAGGTCGCGCCGGACGCCAACGTGCTGGACGTGGCCCAGCGCGTGCGCGATGCGTTCCCCGAGATCCAGCACCAGTTGCCGAGCGGGCTGACCGGCAAGATCGTCTACGACGGCACCGACTTCGTGAACAGCTCGATCAACGAGGTCATCAAGACCCTGGTCGAGGCGCTGCTGATCGTCACCCTGGTGATCTTCCTGTTCCTGGGCAGCCTGCGCGCGGTGATCATCCCGGTGATCGCGATGCCGCTGGCGCTGATCGGCGCGTTCTTCGTGATGCTGGTGCTGGGCTATTCGATCAACCTGCTGACCCTGCTGGCGCTGGTGCTGGCGATCGGCCTGGTGGTGGACGACGCGATCATCGTGGTGGAGAACGTCGACCGCCACATGAAGGAGGAAGGCAAGACCCCGCTGCAGGCCGCACTGCTGGCCGCACGCGAGCTGGGCGGGCCGATCCTGGCGATGACCGTGGTGCTGATCGCGGTGTACGTGCCGATCGGCTTTCAGAAGGGCCTCACCGGCGCGCTGTTCAGCGAGTTCGCGTTCACCCTCGCCGGCGCGGTGACCGTGTCGGCGATCGTGGCGCTGACGCTGTCGCCGATGCTGACCTCGCGCTTCTTCACGAGCGGGCAGGAAGGCGGTCGCTTCGTGCAGTTCATCGACCGCCAGTTCGACCGCGTGCACCACGGCTACCAGCGCGTGCTGCACAACGTGCTGTCGACCTGGGTGGTGGTGATCGTGATGGCCGGCCTGCTGCTGCTGGCCACGGTGGCGCTGGGCGTCACTGCGCAATCGGAACTGGCGCCGGAGGAGGACCAGGGCGTGGTGGTGGGCCAGATCGTCGGCGCACCGAACGCCACCGCCGAGCAGATGAACGTTTACGCCACCCAGATGTTCGAGCTGGCCAAGGAATTGCCCGAGTACGAGCAGATGTTCCAGCTGACCGGCGTGCCGACGGTGAACCAGGGCATCGGCGGCGTGGTGTTCAAGCCGTGGGACCAGCGCGAGCGCAGCGCGCACGAACTGCAGCAGGTGTTGCAGGAAAAATGGAACGGCATCGCCGGCGGCCGTGTGGCGGCGTTCCAGTTTCCGCCGCTGCCCGGCGCGCAGGGCCTGCCGATCCAGGTGGTGATCACCACCACCGAGCCGTTCGACAATCTCGACGAAGTGGCCAGCGCGGTGCTGGCCAAGGCGCAGGCCAGCGGCAAGTTCTATTTCATCGACTCCGACCTGAAGATCGACAAGCCGCAGGCCACGGTGAACCTGGACCGCAACCTGATCGCCACGCTGGGCCTGACCCAGGCCGACGTCGGCGCCGCGCTGGGCTCGGCGCTGGGCGGCGGCTACGTCAACTACTTCTCCATCGCCGGGCGTTCGTACCGGGTGATCCCGCAGGTGTTGCAGGCCGACCGGCTGAATCCGGAGCAGGTGCTGGACTACTACCTGCGCGTGCCGGACGGCTCGGTGATCCAGGCCGGCACCGTGGCCAAGGTCACCCACGAGGTGGTGCCGCAGTCGCTGAACCGCTTCCAGCAGCTGAACTCGGCCACCATCTCGGGCGTGTCGGGCATGTCGCAGGGCGATGCGCTGACCTACCTGCGCGACCTGGTGCACGAGGTGGCGCCGAGCGGCTACAACGTGGACTATGCCGGCCAGTCGCGCCAGTTCATGCAGGAATCCGGCGGCTTCGGCGGCACCTTGCTGTTCGCCGTCATCATCGTGTTCCTGGCGCTGGCGGCGCAGTTCAACAGCTTGCGCGACCCGGTGGTGATCCTGGTCTCGGTGCCGCTGGCGCTGTTCGGGGCGCTGATCTTCGTCAACCTGTTCACCAGCCTCAACATCTACACCGAGGTGGGCCTGGTCACCCTGATGGGCCTGATCAGCAAGCACGGCATCCTGATCGTGCAGTTCGCCAACGACTCGCAGCGCGCCGGCATGTCCAAGCGCGAGGCGATCGAGCACGCCGCGGCGGTGCGCCTGCGGCCGATCCTGATGACCACCGCGGCGATGGTGCTCGGCGTGATGCCGCTGGTTATCGCCGCCGGCGCCGGCGCCGCGGGCCGCTTCAACATGGGCCTGGTGATCTCCACCGGTCTGGCCATCGGCACCGTGTTCACCCTGTTCGTGGTGCCCGCGTTCTACATGCTGCTGGCGGCGGACCATCACGCGGAACAGCCGGGGGATGACGCTGAGCTGGTGGCCTAGACGAAGAGAGCCCCGCCCGGAAAGCAAGAGCCGGCGGGCAGTGCCCGCCCTACGCGACGATACGTCGGTGTAGGGCGGGCACTGCCCGCCGCTTTCCCGGCCCCAAAAAAAGCCGGCGGACATCGCCCGCCGACTTTCTTCACTCCCGCCGCTGTCTCAGTTGCGCGACTGCAGCTTCGACAGCAAGCGCAGCAGTTCCAGGTACAGCCACACCAGGGTCACCACCAGGGCGAAGGCGCCGTACCACTCCATGTATTTCGGTGCGCGGGCATGCACGCCCTGCTCGATCATGTCGAAGTCGAGGATCAGGTTGAGCGCGGCGATCACCACCACCACGCCGCTGAAGGCGATGCCCAGGCCGCTGGAGCCGTTGATGAAGCCCATCGAATGGCCGAAGAAGCCCATCACGAAGTTGGCCAGGTACAGCAGCATGATGCCGCCGGTGGCCGCGACGATGCCGAGCTTGAACTTCTCGGTGGCGCGGATCAGCCCGCTGCGATAGGCCAGCAGCATCGCCGCCATCACGCCGAAGGTCAGCCCCACCGCCTGCATCACGATGCCCGGGTAGCGCATCTCGAAGATCGCCGACAACGCGCCGATGAAGACGCCCTCCACCAGCGCGTACAACGGCGCGGTGACCGGCGCCCAGGTTTTCTTGAACACGGTGACCAAGGCCAGGATCAGGCCGCCGATGGCGCCGCCGATCATCAGCGGGCCCATCGTCGGCAGGCTCTCCGCGCCGTTGAACTGGCCCCAGCTGAAGGCCGCGCCGACGATGGCCAGGATCAGCAGCAGGCCGGTCTTGTTGACCGTGCCGTTGAGGGTCATCACCTCGTCGCCATGCGCCACCACCGCACCGCTGGCGGCGTCGAGGAAGGTGTTCTTGTTGAGTGCCGGGTTGCCGCTTTGCATGATGAACTCCGCAGGAATTTACGTCATCGTAGCCGGCCCGCGCCCGTCGCGACAGCCACCGCGCCGATTCGCCACGCTGCACCGTGGTGGCCGACTACGCGACAATTGAGACCTTGCCGATTCTTGCGGAGTTCCCATGAGCCTTTCCACCTTGCGCATCGCCACCCGCAAGAGCGCGCTGGCGCTGTGGCAGGCCGAGCACGTCGCCGCGTTGCTGCGCGCGGCGCACCCCGGCCTGGTCGTGGAACTGGTGCCGCTGTCCACCCGCGGCGACGAGATCCTCGACCAGCCGCTGGCCACCATCGGCGGCAAGGGGCTGTTCCTCAAGGAGCTGGAAGTGGCCATGCTGGAGGGCCGCGCCGAGCTGGCGGTGCATTCGCTGAAGGACGTGCCGGCCGATCTCGAGAGCGGCTTCACCCTGCCGGCCATCCTGCCCCGCGCCGACGCCGCCGACGCTTTCGTCAGCAACCACTACGCCGACCTCGCCGCGCTGCCGCAGGGCGCGCGGGTGGGCACCTCGTCGCTGCGCCGGCAGGCGCAACTGCGCGCGCTGCGGCCGGATCTGCAGCTGAGCGACCTGCGCGGCAACGTCGGCACCCGGCTGGGCAAGCTCGACGCCGGCCAGTACGACGCGATCGTGCTGGCCTGCGCCGGGCTGGAACGCCTCGGCCTGGCCTCGCGCATCGTCTCGCGACTGGCCGCGCCGGACTGGCTGCCCGCCCCGGGCCAGGCCGCCATCGCGATCGAGGCGCGCGACGAGCATCCGGCGGTGCTGGCCCTGCTCGCCGCGCTCGACGACGCCGACACGCGGCTCACGGTGAGCACCGAGCGCGCGATGAACCGCGCCCTGGGCGGCAGCTGCACGGTGCCGGTCGGCGCCTGGTGCATGCGCAGCGACCACGGCTTGCACCTGCGCGGCCTCGTCGGCGACGCGGCCAGCGGCCAGCTGCTGCACGCCGAAGGCAGCGCGCCGGCGGATAAGGCCGAGGCACTCGGTCGACAGGTGGCGCAGGCGTTGCTCGCGCAAGGGGCGGGCAAACTGCTGGGGACGTGAGCCGACGCTGTCACGCTCCTGCAGTCCATGCGGCAGCGACCCACGGCGGGCAGTGCCCGCCACCGCCCATGCGGGGGAGCGGCGGGCGGTGCCCGCCGTGCCACTCCCCATCCGGCGCTCAGAAGCTGTACACGAGATTCGTCGTGGTCAGCGTGTCGGTCTGCTTCACGCCCGGCTGCACGTCGCTGTTGTAGCGGACCTGGAAGCCCACTTTCAGGGCCAGCTTCTTGGTCATGCTGACGGCCAGGCCGGCGTCGTTCTGGATGTAGGTGTTCTTGGAGCCCGCTTCGGTGAGGAACGTGTCCTCGAAGGCGGTGTTGGCGCTCAGCTTGAACTTGTAGTTGACCAGGCCGCGGGCCACCACTTCGCCTTCGGTGGGCTGGCGCTGGGCGACCAGCACGTTGCCGACCAGCACCTGGGTGTCGGCGGGACGGTAGCGCTTGTAGCCGGGGCCGATTTCGAACGACAGCTCGTTGCGCTCGTCCTTCAGCGCGATATAGCCGTAGCCCAGCGAGACCGTGCCCTGCCACAGGTTGGCGCCGAAGTCGTCGTGCTCGTAGCGGGCCGCGCCGACGATGTAGCTGCGCGTGTCGAGCTTGAGGCCGACCGAGGCGCCGGCATCGTAACGGTTGGCGGTGGTGTTGAACTGCTCGATCGTGTTGCCATTGGTGTCGACGATCTTCTGCTCGCTCTTGGAGCGCAGCGCGTCAACGAAGAAGTTGTTCTTCCACTGGTCGTTTTCCTGGCTCAGGCCCAGTTTGGCGTTGATGTTCTCCGAGCGCGAGTTGCCGGTGGACGAGGCGAAACCGAATTCGCCCGAACCGCTCCAGCCGCCGCGATTTTCCGTGTCCTGGGCGTGGGCGGCGAAGCTGGCGAAACCGGCCAGCAGCAGGCCGCCGATCAGGGTCTTGTTCATTGCCGAATATCCGTTTGTTAAAGTTTGGTAACAGCGTACCTTAGCCAGCCGTCTTGAACTCGCAGTGAATGCGCCGGCCCGCCGTGCGACTTGCAGCCATCCACGGCCGCCACCATGCTAGGACGTGCCCCGCCCGAGACGTGCCGAATGGATCGCTACGAACGGATATTGACGCTGCATCGCCTGCTGAAATCGGCGCACTATCCGGTGCCGTTGTCGCGCCTGATGGGCGAACTGGAATGCTCGCGCGCCACGCTGTATCGCGACGTGGCGTTCCTGCGCGATGCGCTGGGCGCGCCGATCGAGAGCGCCGGCACCGACCAGGCGGCATTCCGCTACGAAGCCGGCGAAGGCGAGAAGTTCGAGCTGCCCGGCCTGTGGCTGACCTCCGACGAGCTGGCCTCGCTGCTGGCGCTCAACGAACTGATCAGCCGCTCCGGCCCCGGCGTGCTCGCCGGCACGCTGGCGCCGTTCAAGGCGCGCATCGAGGGCCTGCTGTCGCACCAGGGAAGCGGCAAGGCGCTGCCGATCGAGCGCATCCGGGTGATTCCGTGGGGCGAGCGCAAGCTCGACCAGCAAGTGTTCCGCGTGGTCGCCGGCGCGGTGCTCGAACGGCGCCAGCTGCGCTTCCGCTACCGCGCACGCACCACCAATGCCGACAGCCGCCGGCTGGTCTCCCCGCAGCGGCTGACCCACTACCGCGACAACTGGTACCTCGACGTGTGGGACCACGACCGCGAGGCGCTGCGCAGTTTCGCGGTGGACCGCATCGCCGAGGCGCAGGCGCAGGACGCGCCCGCCCGCGACGTCACCGACAGCGAGCTCAACGAACTGCTCGCCTCCAGCTACGGCATTTTCGCCGGCAAGCCCAAGGCCTGGGCCACGATCCGCTTCTCCGCCCACGCCGCGCGCTGGGTTTCCGACGAGCACTGGCATTCGCAGCAGCAGGGCGAATGGCTGAGCGACGGCCGCTACGAGCTGAAGCTGCCCTACTCCAACTCGAAAGAGTTGTTGATGGACGTGCTCAAGTACGGCCCCGACGCGGAAGTGGTCGCCCCGCTGCCGCTGCGCGAGGAGATGAAGATCCTGCTGCGGCTGGCGCTGTCAGGCTATGCCTGACTGCCGGGAATAGGGAATGGGGAATAGGGAAAGCAGGGGGTCGCGGAACGCCGTTGCTCTTCCTATTCCCCATTCCCCATTCCCTATTCCCTATTCCCAGCTCTAGAACGGCCAAAACTTCGGGATCAACCACATCGACAGCGCGCAGAAGATGGCGATCAGCGGGATGCCGACCTTCATGAAGTCGGTGAAGCGGTAGCCGCCGGCGTAGTAGACCATGGTGTTGGTGGGGTAGCCGACCGGGGTGGCGAACGAGGTGGCGGCGGCGAAGGCGACCGCGACGACGAACGGGCGCGGGTCCACGTGCATGGCGTGGGCCACCGACACGGCGATGCCCACCATCAGCACCACCGAGGGGTTGTGGCCCATCAGTTCGGTGAGCAGGGCGGTCAGCAGGTAGACCATCAGCAGGCCGGCCAGCGGGCCGTGGTCGCCGACCACGCCCAGCCCCATCTGCACCAGCGTTTCCGACAGGCCGCTGCGCTCGATCGCGATGCCCAGCGGCAGGATCGCGCCGAGCAGGATGATGATCTTCCAGTCCACGCCCTCGTAGACGTCCTTGCGGCCGAAGCAGCCGGTGAGCGCCATCGCCACCGCGCCGCAGATCGCCGCGATCGGGATCGGCAGCCAGTGCAGGCCGGAGGCCACCACCACGCCGACCATGATCGCGGCGGCATACAACGCCTTGCGCGGGGTGCGGTGGGCTTCCTCGCGCTCGCTCAGCACGATGAAGGCCTCGTCGTTGCGCAGGTTGGACAACGCCTCGTCGTCGACCAGCACCAGCAGCACGTCGCCCACCGCCAGGCTGACGTCGCTGAGCTTGTCGCGCAGCAGCTGGCCGCGCCGGTGGATCGCCAGCGCCACCGCGTCGTAGCGCCAGTGCAGGCCGGTTTCCTCCAGCTGGCGGCCTTCCATCGGGCTGGCCGGCGCGATCATCAGCTCCACCATCACCCGCGAGCGGGCATCGCCGGTGGCGTAGCGGCGGTCCGGCGCGTTGCGCAGGCCGGCGCGGCGCTGGAAATCCTCGATCTTCCCCCAGTCGCCGCGCACCAGCAGCACGTCGCCGACGGCGATCTCCTGGCTGCGCGGCGACCACATGCGCCGCTCGCCGCGCAGCAGCTCCAGCGGGTAGACGCCGTAACGCTCGCCCAGCTTCGCATCGGCGATGCTGCCGCCGACCAGCGCGGACTGCTCGGTCACCTCCAGCTCGGTGACGTACTTGCCGATCTCCTCCTGCACCGGCAGCTGGGTGTCGATCTCGCGCGGCAGCAGCCAGCGGCCGACCAGCATCAGGTAGACAATGCCGACCACCGCCAGGATCACGCCCATGCGGGTGAACTCGAACACGCCGAACGCCTCCATCCCGTGCTTCTGCGCCAGCGTGTCGGCGAGCAGGTTGGAGGAGGTGCCGATCAGCGTGCACACGCCGCCCATCTGCGCGGCGTAGGCCATCGGCATCAGCACGCGGCCGGGCGAGGTGTGTGTGCGCTGGCACACGCGCAGCGCCAGCGGCAGGAAGGTGGCCACCAGCGCAATGTTCTTGACGAAGGCGCCCAGCGGCGCGATCGCCAGCATCAGCGCCAGGGTCAGCACCCACGGCCGCTTGATCCGCATCAGCCAGCGGCTCAGCGGATCGAGCGCGCCGGAGCGCTCGATGCCCAGGCTGAGCGCGAACATCGCCGCCACCGTCACCGTCGCCTCGTTGCTGAAGCCGCTGAGCGCCTCCACCGGCGTGACGATGCCCAGGATCACCAGCGTCGCCAGCACCAGCAGCGCGATCAGGTCGATGCGCAGCTTCTCGCTGGCGAACAGCGCCATCGCCAGCACGATCACCGCGACCGTGGCCCATGCCTGCCAGTTCATGCAGCGCGCCTCGGCGCGGGCAGGCGGGCGGGGCGGGGCGTCGCGGTGGGTCGGGATGGGGCCATGCAGGTTTCCGTGGAGTGTCGCCGTCGGCTTGCCGCCACGGCCCCGGTCATACTAACCCGCGCAGCTGTTCGCCCGCCGTCGCTGCCGGCTGGCCGCGGCGGCATCGACGATTCGTGATTGAATGTCGGCATGAATACCCACGAACCCGACGCGCCAGGCGAGCCACAAGAACCAGCCGGCGAGCGCCAGCCCACCGTGGCGCTGGCGCTCGGCGCCGGCGGCGCCAAGGGGCTGGCGCACATCGGCGTGATCGAGGAAATCGAGGCGCAGGGTTTTCGCATCGTGGCGATCGCCGGCAGCTCGATGGGCGCGCTGATCGGCGGCATCCACGCGATGGGCAAGCTCGACGTCTACCGCGACTGGGTGAGCGCGCTGGCCCGTTTCGACGTGCTGCGACTGGTCGACTGGTCCTTTTCCGGCGGCGGCCTGATCAAGGGCGAGAAGATCATCGGCACGCTGCGCGGGCTGATCGGCGACACCCTGATCGAGGAGCTGCCGCTGGCGTTCACCGCGGTGGCCACCGACCTCGACCGCGGCCGCGAGGTATGGCTGGGCCGCGGCAACCTGTTCGAGGCCATCCGCGCCTCGATCGCCGTGCCGACCGTGTTCCGCCCGCACCACCTCAACGGCCACCGCATGGTCGACGGCGCCCTGCTCAACCCGGTGCCGGTCACGCCGCTGATCGGGGTGGAGGCGGATTATCTGTTCGCCGTCAGCGTGGACGGCCCGGTCGAGGCGGCCGTCGCGCCGGTGGAGGAGAGCGCCACCGGACAGGACCCTAGCTATCGCCACCGCATCGGCGAGTTCATCAGCCGGCTGATGCCGCGCAGCGAGGAACCGCCGCGCGAGCCCGGTACCTTCGACACGCTGAACCAGGCGATGGACCTGATGCAGGCCAACCTGGCGCGGCTGCGCCTGGCCGCGTACGAGCCGGACCTGCTGATCACCCTGCCGCGCAACATCGCCAGCGTCTACGAGTTCTACCGCGCCCGCGAACTGATCGAGCGCGGTCGCCTGCAGACGCGCAAGGCGCTGGCCGAGTGGCCGCGCACGGGCACGCCGCTGCGCGCGACTTGAGCGGGCCGCACGGCACTTCGACTTCCCCGCTGCGCAAGGGCGGGGCCATGCTCAAGGCGGTCAGCGCGGCCCGTGCGTGTGCAGCCAGTGCTGCAGGTAGTCGCGCAGCACGAGGGCACCGTTGTGCTCCTCGTCGCGGGCGCTGTAGATCAGGGTGACCGGGTGCCGCGCGGAGCGCTCGGCCAGCGGTTGCCAGTATTCGGCCAGCTCGTCGAGTTCGCTGGCGTAGCGGTGGCGGAAGCCGTCCCAGCGCGCCGGATCGTGGCCGAACCATTTGCGCAGCGCCGTGGTCGGCGCCAGTTCCTTGGCCCACTGGTCCAGCGGCACATCTTCCTTCTTCATGCCGCGCGGCCACAGCCGCTCCACCAGCACGCGATAACCATCCTCCCTGGCGGGCGCTTCGTACGCACGCTTGATCGCGAGGGCCATGGCGTTCTCCTGCAATGAAACAGGACAAGCATACGACCGCCGCGGCGACACCGCGTGATCGAGGTCAGAGTTCCTCGACTTCGGTCACCTTGCCCCGGCGCATCAGCCACGCCACGCCACGCAGGTCGGCCAGGCCGACCCACAGCCGGTCCAGCATGCCGTACTTGGACACGCCGGCGGTGCGCGGGCGATGGCCCACCGGCACGCTGGTGCTCCGGAAGCCGGCGCGCTTGACCAGCGCCGGCAGGTAGCGGTGCATGTGGTCGAAGTAGGGCAGGCGCAGGAACACCTCGCGCTCGAACAGCTTCAGGCCGCAGCCGGTGTCCGGCGTGGCGTCGCGCAGCATGCGCGAGCGCACCGCGTTGGCGACCTTCGAGGAGATGCGCTTGTTGAAACTGTCGCGGCGGGTGGTGCGCCAGCCGGCGAACAGCTTCACCTCGGCCGCCGCCGCGTCGCGCGCGGCGAGCAGCTTCGGGATGTCGGCCGGATCGTTCTGGCCGTCGCCGTCCAGCGTGGCGATCCAGCTGCCGCGCGCCGCGCGCACGCCGTTCCACACCGCCGTGCTCTGGCCGCTGCGGGTGACGTGATGCAGCACGCGCAACTCGGGATGCTGCGCCTTCTGCGCTTCGAGCACGGCGCGACTGTCGTCGGACGAATCGTCGTCGACGTAGATCACTTCGTAGTCGGCCGTGCCACGCAAGGCAGCCGCGATTTCGGCCAGCAGCGGCGGGATGTTGTCGCGCTCGTTGAACACGGGGACGACGACGGAAAGTTGCGGCATGGGGCTGGCCTTTCAGCGGAAACGGGCACCGCGGACGGCGGCGAACGCGCAGTTTAATGCCTGCCGGCACGGACCGTCGGCACCGGATACGAAAACCGGGTGTAATGAAATCCGCGTCCACCGGGTCATCTACCGCAGCCGGAATTGTCCGGCATCCACGGGAGAGACCCATGCAAGCCCAGACCATCCTCAGCTCCGCCTTGCTCAGCCTGCTCGCCGCCGGCGCGCTCGGCGCCGCCACGACCGCCCACGCCGCCGACAAGATGGCCGCCAGCGCCACGCAGAAGTGCTACGGCGTCAACGCCGCGATGAAGAACGACTGCCAGTCCCCGGGCCATTCCTGCGCGGGCCAGGACAGCAAGGCGCGCGATCCGCAGGCCTTCGTGGCGGTACCCGCCGGCCTGTGCGCCAAGCTCGATGGCGGTTCGCTGCAGGCCCACGACGCCATGTCGCACGACGCCATGATGAAGAAGAGCTGACAGCCGTGCCCCCGTCACGCCCCGTGCGTGCGCAGCCGATCCCGACGAGTGTCGGGATCGGGCTGCGGCCGGCGCACGTCGCGCACGTGCTGCACCACCGGCCCGCCGTGCCGTTCTTCGAGCTGCACAGCGAGAATCTGTTCTGCGCCGGCGGCGCGCTGTGGGACGCGTTAGACGCGCTGCGCCGCGACTACCCGGTGAGCCTGCACGGCGTGGGCCTGTCGCTGGGTTCGGCCGAGCCGCTCGATCCCGCCCACCTCGCCGCGCTGCGCGCGCTGGTGCAACGCGCCGAACCCGCGCTGGTATCCGAGCACGTGTGCTGGGGCGCCATCGGCGGGCGCCACTACAACGACCTGCTGCCGCTGCCGTACACCGAGGAAGCGCTGGAGCTGATGGTGGCGCGCGTGGGCCAGTTGCAGGAAACGCTGGGCCGCCGCGTGCTGGTGGAGAACGTCTCCAGCTACATCCATTTCAGCCACTCGACGCTGAGCGAGTGGGAGTTCCTTGCCGCACTCGCCGCGCGCAGCGGCTGCGGCCTGCTGCTGGACGTCAACAACGTCTACGTCAACAGCGTCAACCACGGCTTCGACGCGCAACGCTTCATCGACGGCATCCCCGCCGCCGCGGTGGGCGAACTGCACCTGGCCGGCTTCACCCGCAAGCAGGGGCTGGGCGGCGAACTGCTGATCGACTCGCACGACCAGCGCGTCGATGCCGCCGTGTGGGCGCTGTACGGCTACACGCTGGCCCGCCTCGGCGCGAAACCCACCCTGATCGAATGGGACCAGCACTTGCCCGATTTCGCCGTGCTGGAAGACGAGGCGCGGCTCGCCACGGAGCATCTCGATGTCGTCGCCGCCCTCGCTGCGTGAGCTGCAGCACGCGTTCGCCGGCGCCATCGTGGACGGCGTGGCGCCCTCGCTGGAACCGTGGATCGCCACGCGCGGCATCGCGCCCGCCGCCCGCCTGCGCATCTATCGGAACGCCAACCTCGCGATCCACGTCGACGCGCTGGCCACCAGTTTCCCCGCGCTGCAACACCTGCTCGGCGAGGACTGCTTCGACGGCCTCGCCACCCGCCACGCCGCTTTCCGCGGCAACCGCAGCGGCAACCTGCAGGATTACGGCGCCGACTTCGCCGCGTTCGTGGCCGCGCAGCCGGAAACCGCGCCGTGGCCCTGGCTGGGTGACGTGGCGCGGCTGGAATGGCTGCGCCAGGAAGTCGCGCTGGCCGCCGATGCCACGCCCGCCGATGCCGCAGCCCTGGTCGCTGCGCTGGCCGACGCGGACCACCCGCCGCGGCTGCGGCCGTGCGTGCGCGCGCTGTCCTGCGCCTGGGCGGTGCTCGACCTGTGGCGTTGCGCGCAGGCGCCGGAACACGACGCCATCGACCCCGCCGTGCCGCAATCCGTCTTGCTGTGGCGCGAAGGCAGCCAGGTCGCGATGCGCGCCATCGCACCTGCGCAGGCCGCGTTCGTGGACGCGCTGCGGCATGAGTCATCGCTCGACCTGGCGCTCGCCGCCGCACAGCTGATCGACCCGCAGGCGCCGCCCGAAACCCTGCTGCGCCCCCTGCTCGAACACGCGCTGCTCGCCGCGTGATCCGTCATCCACTCATCCGGGAATCGTCCACATGAACACCGCCGTCGCCATCGCCCGCTGGTCGCGTCTCACCGCGCAACTCGCGGTGCTCACCCCGCTCGCCCTGCTGCTGTTCCGCGTGTTCGTGGCGCTCGCGTTCTGGCGCGCCGGCACGGTGAAATGGGATGACCCCAGCGGCACGGCCTACCTGTTCGACAACGAATACCAGGTGCCCCTGCTCGCCCCTGCGCTGGCCGCCACGCTCGCCACCTGGACCGAACTGGTGCTGCCGTGGTTCCTCGCGCTGGGCCTCGGCACCCGCGTGGTCGCCGCCGTGCTGTTCGTCTACAACATCGTCGCGGTGGTCTCCTACCCGGCACTGTGGCCGAACGGCCTCTGGCACGGACTGATCGGCGGCGACTTCAATGACCACAAGGCCTGGGGGTTGATGCTGCTGGCCCTGGTGGCGCTTGGGGCAGGGCGGATCTCGGGGGACGCCGTGATGAGCCGGTTGTTTCGGTGACGGGGAGTCCCCTGCCCGTCGTGTCAGCGCGGACGAAAGGGCATGGACGCCAGCCGGTCGCCGCGAGTCCTTGTGATCAGGTGCCTGGAAGACTCAGGGTGCCAACCGGCCCGGCGCCTCGTTGACCGCGCGGCGCTGCGCAGTCTGCGCGCTGCCCTCTCCATCGATCGCCACCCGCCAGTGGCGTGCCACCGCGTCGAACGGGCGTGCGCCGCCACGGTCGGTGAGCATCACCAGGGTGCCGTGTTGCAGCGGCACGATGCGGCCATGCCAGCCGTCACGCTGGAAGTCGCTGGCCTTGGCCACTTGCTTGTGCGGCAGGTAGAGCACGGCGACCGGGGTGCCGCCGACGCGGCTGACCAGGTGCACGGTCTTGTAGGGGCCGACCGGGCAGTCGTGCACGTAGGTGACGTCGACGGGGGCGGGGCCGCGCAGGCTGACGCCGCGCACGGCGAAGCCGGCGGCGATGGCGGGCGTACCGATGGGCTGGACGAGGTCGAGCGAGTGGATTTCGTCGGGCATGTGCGCGACGGCGAGCGCAGGCAGCGAGCGCGCATCCATCCGCTTCCAGCCGTAGCCGCCGAGGCCGAGCGCGAGCAGCAGCGAGGCGGCCAGCGCGAACGCCAGCTGGCGGCGACGGGTCTGCCGGTGGCGCTCGCCGGTGGCCTGGGCCAGCAGCACGCGCTCGGCGAGGCCTTCGGGCACGGACACCTCGAGCGCGGCGTGCAGTTCGCGCTCGAAGGCCTGGGCGCGCTCCCACGCGGCGGCGCAGGCGGGGCAGCTGTCGCGATGGGCGAGCAGTTCGGCAGCGCGCGAGTGCGGTTCGGCGCCGAGGCGGCGGCGGAACTCAAGGCAATCCATGCTGCGCCTCCGGGCGGCCGCCCTGCAGGATGGATTTCAGCTTCTGCCGGGCGCGGAACAACTGGGTCATCACCGCGCCGGGCTGTTGGTCCAGCTCGGCGGCGATCTCGTCGCAACTCATGCCGCCCAGCACCTGCAGCAGCAGCGGTTCGCGGTACTTGTGCGGCAATCGGGACATGGCTTCACGCAGTTCGGCGGCATCGCCGTGGCGCTCGGGGCTGGCCCAGGCGGCGTCCTCGGCGAGGTTGTCTTCCAGCTCGACGGTATCCGGCGTCTTGCGCTCATGCAGGCGCGCGTTCTCGCGACGCAGGATGGTCAGCAGCCACGGCTTGGCGGACTCGGCCTCGCGCAGCGCGTCGAGGCTTTTCCACGCGCGCAACAAGGTCTCCTGCACCAGATCCTGGGCCAGCGCATCCTGCCCGCACAACCAGTAGGCGAAGCGGTACAGGTCGCCGGCATGCGCGCGGGTCAGCGCCTCGAATTGACGTTGTCGGGAACTCACTGCCAGATAGACCGGCCCGGAGCGTTTCATCTTTCACCAAGGTCAGCGGATCTTGCCGAGGATGCCGTCGAGTTCGTCGTTGCTGTGGTAGTGGATCACCAGCTTGCCGCGGCCGCCCTTGCCCTGGGCCAGCTCGACGCGGGTGGCGAAGCGCTCGCCCAGTTCGCGCTCCAGCGCGCTGATGTTGGGATCGCGCGCGGGCGCGTGGCGGGCCTTGCCCTTCGGCGCGGTCTGCGCGCGGCGGGCGGCCTCCTCCAGCTCGCGCACGCTCCAGCCGAGGGTGACGGCCTGGCGCGCCAGCGGCACGGCGATGGACTCGTCCAGGGTCAGCAGGCAGCGGGCGTGGCCCATCTCCAGCTTGCCGTCGTCGAGCAGTTTCTTGATCGCCTCGGGCAGCTCGGTGAGCCGCAGCAGGTTGGACACCGCGGCGCGCGAGCGCCCCACCGCGTCGGCGGCCTGCTGGTGGGTGAGTTCGAAATCCTCGATCAGGCGCTTGAGCGCATCGGCTTCTTCCAGCGGGGTGAGGTCCTGGCGCTGGATGTTCTCGATCAGCGCCATCGCCGGCACGGCCTGCTCGGCCACCTGCTTGATCAGCGCCGGGATCTCGCCCAGCTGCGCGCGCTGCGCGGCGCGCCAGCGGCGTTCGCCGGCGATCAGTTCGTAGCGGTGCTTGCCGATCTCGCGCACCACCACCGGCTGGATCAGGCCCTGCGCCTTGATCGAGGCAGCCAGCTCGTCCAGCGCCTCGTCGTTCCAGTGGCGCCGCGGCTGGTATTTGCCGGGCTGGATTTGCTGGATCGGCAGCGTGCGCAGCTCACCCTCCTGCGCCAGTACCGACGGCGTGCCTTCGCCGTCGCCGCCGAGCAGGGCGTCCAGCCCGCGTCCCAATCCACGTTTTTTCGCTGCTGCCATGCCTCAGTCCTGATGATTGGCGGCGGGTGCCTTGAGCAGCACGCCGTTGTGGTCGCCATGCGCGGCGGAGTCGGCCTCGTCGGCCGGCTCGGCGCGCGGCGGCAGCCCGCGTTCGCGCCGGATCACCTCGCCGGCCAGGCCGATGTAGGCGATCGCGCCACGCGAGCTGCGGTCGTACAGGTGGATCGGCTGGCCGTGGCTCGGCGCCTCGGCCAGGCGCACGTTGCGTGGGATGATCGAGCGCAGCACCTTGTCGCCGAAGTGCTGGGTGAGCTGGGCGGAGACCTCGTTGCCGAGGTTGTTGCGCACGTCGTACATGGTGCGCAGCAGGCCCTCGATCTCCAGTTTCGGATTGAGCCGGTGGCGCACCGCCTTGACCGTGTCGAGCAGGCTGGACAGGCCCTCCAGCGCGAAGTACTCGCACTGCACCGGGATCAGCACGCCGTCGGCGGCGGTCAGCGCGTTGAGGGTGAGCAGGTTGAGCGAGGGCGGGCAGTCGATCAGGATGGTGTGGTACTTGTCCGCGACCTTGGCCAGCACGTCCTTCAAGCGGTGCTCGCGGGCCAGCGCGTCCATCAGTTTCAGCTCGGCGGCGGTGAGGTCGCCGTTGCCCGGCAGCACGTCGTAGTGCGCCTCGGTGGGCACGATCGCCGCGCTGATCTCCACCTCTTCCAGCAGTACCTCGCAGCCGCTCGGGCCGATCTGGCGCTTGTCGATGCCCGAGGCCATGGTGGCGTTGCCCTGCGGATCGAGATCCACCAGCAATACCTTGCGCTTGGCCGCCGCAAGCGCAGCGGCCAGGTTGACGGCCGTGGTGGTCTTGCCGACGCCGCCCTTCTGGTTGGCGACAGCGATGATGCGGGCCATGGATCGAAGGCATTCCGTTCGCGAAGGACGGCTAGATTAGCATTGCCGCCCGGGCTTGCCTGCCCCGGCCGGACCGCTCTGCCGCCGGTGGCGGCGGGGATCACGCTGCTGGGCGATCCGGGCTCAGTCGCCGATCCGCGCGCCGCTGGCGCCATCGAACAGGTGCAGGTACGGGTGCGACAGGCCCAGCGCGACCAGGCTGCCGGGCTCGGGCAGGGGGCGTGGCGGTACCCGCGCCACCAGCACCTGGTCGCCGAAGCGCAGGTTCAGGAAGACCTCGTTGCCCACCGGCTCGACCACCTCCAGTCGCGCCTGCAAGGCCGCACCGGCGGGGTCCGGCTGCAGGTGTTCCGGGCGCACGCCCAGCACCACCTCGCGATCGCACCAGGCCGCCCAGGCGGGATCGGGCAGAAGGTCGCCCAGCACCAGCTCGCCCGCGGCGCAGGCCAGCCGCCAGCCCTCGTGCCGGCGCAGCGTGCCGCGGAGCAGGTTCATCGCCGGGCTGCCGAGGAAGCCGGCCACGAACATGTTGGCGGGCCGGTCGTACAGCGCCATCGGCGTGTCGATCTGCTGGATCACGCCGCCATCCAGCACCACGATGCGCTGGCCCAGGGTCATCGCCTCGATCTGGTCGTGGGTCACGTAGATCATGGTGGCACCGAGCTGGCGGTGGAGCCGGGCGATCTCCACCCGCATCGACAGGCGCAGCCTCGCGTCGAGGTTGGACAGCGGCTCGTCGAGCAGGAACACCTGCGGCTCGCGCACCAGCGCGCGGCCCAGCGCCACCCGCTGGCGCTGGCCGCCGGACAAGGCGGCCGGGCGCGCCGCCAGCCGCGACTGCAACCCCAGCGACTCGGCCACTACCGCCACCTTCTGCGCGATCTCGGCCCGCGGCCTGCCGCGCAGCTTCAGCCCGAAGCCCAGGTTCTCGGCCACCGTCATGTGCGGGTACAGCGCGTAGTTCTGGAACACCATCGCGATGTCGCGGTCCTTCGGCGCCACCTCGTTCACCACGCGGCCGCCGATGCGCAGCGTGCCGTCGCTGATCGGTTCCAGCCCGGCGATCATGCGCAGCAAGGTCGTCTTGCCGCAGCCGGACGGCCCGACCAGCACCAGCAATTCGCCGTCGGCCACGGTGAAGCTGGCGCCGGCCACCGCGACGTGGCCGTCGGGGTAGACCTTGCGCAGGCGATCGAGTTGAACCTCGGCCATCGGCATCTCCACAGCGGTGGCCGGCTCGGCCGCGGCGCCGGCGCTTCGCAGGCCGGCGGGCATTGGGCTATTCTGCCCATGTAAGCGTTTACATCAAAGCGCGGGCCTCAGAGCTTGTGAAGAAAACCACTTCCTGTGGTTTTCTTCTATCGCGAGTCCGGTACACGCCCGGACTCGCTCACGCGAATCAGGCACTTGCGTGCCCGATCCGCGTCCGGCCATCCATGGCCGGGCTTCGAGGTTGAAAAAGCACAACCTCTCAGGGAACCCCATGACCGCACCCCGATTCGTTTTTCCCGACGGTTTCCATTGGGGCGCCGCCACTTCCGCTTACCAGATCGAAGGCTCGCCGCTGGCCGACGGCGCCGGCCCCAGCATCTGGCAGCGCTTCGCGCATACGCCCGGGATGATGGCCAACGGCGACACCGGCGACGTCGCCTGCGACCACTACCGCCGTTACCGTCAAGACGTGCAGCTGATGAAGGCGCTGGGCCTCGATGGCTACCGCTTCAGCATCAACTGGGCGCGCGTGCTTCCCGAGGGCACCGGCCGGGTCAATCCGAAGGGGCTGGACTTCTACTCGCGGCTGGTCGACGAGCTGCTGGAACACGGCATCGCGCCGAACGCCACGCTGTTCCACTGGGACCTGCCGGCGGCGCTGGACGACCGCGGCGGCTGGCTCAACCGCGACAGCGCGCACTGGTTCGCCGAGTACGCCGAGGTCATGTTCAAGGCGCTGGACGACCGCGTGCCGCGCTGGTCCACGCTCAACGAACCCTGGGTGGTCACCGACGGCGGCTACCTGCACGGCGCGCTGGCGCCCGGACACCGCAACAAGTACGAGGCGCCGATCGCCGCGCACAACCTGATGCGCGCCAGTGGCGCCGGCATCCAGGCCTACCGCGCGCACGGCAGGCACGAGATCGGCGTGGTGTTCAACATCGAGCCGAAATACCCGTATTCCGAAGGCGCCGAAGACATGGCCGCCACCGCGCGCGCGCACGCCTACATGAACCGGCAGTTCGCCGACCCCGCGCTGCTGGGCAGCTATCCGGAGCAGCTCAAGGAGATCTTCGGCGCCGCATGGCCGGATTTCCCGGCAGAGGATTTCGCGCTGACCCGCCAGCGCGTCGATTTCGTCGGCATCAACTACTACACGCGCGCGGTGGTCCGGCACGACCCGGACGCGTATCCGCTGCGCGCGGTGTCGGTGCGCCAACCCAACCGCACCCACACCGAAACGGGCTGGGAGGTCTACGCGCAGGGGCTGACTGACACCCTGGTCTGGTTCAAGCAGCGCTACGGCGACATCCCGCTGTACATCACCGAGAACGGCTCCGCCTTCTACGACCCGCCGGTCGCCGAAGGCGCCACCGTGGACGACCCGCTGCGCTGCGACTACCTGCGCAAGCACTTGCGCGCGCTGCATGCCGCGATCGCCGCAGGGGTGAACGTGCAGGGCTATTACGCCTGGTCGCTGCTGGACAACCTGGAGTGGTCGCTGGGCTACGCCAAGCGCTTCGGCCTCTACCACGTCGACTTCGCCACCCAGCAGCGCACGGCCAAGGCCAGCGCCAGGCTGTATGCGCAGATTATCGAGAGCAACGGCGCGGTGCTGGATCTGTAGGAGCGCACCCTGTGCGCGATGCCTTTGTGCAGCGTGACGAAGAGCATCGCGCACAGGGTGCGCTCCTACAACAACCGTGGTGGCGTAGGGCGGGCACTGCCCGCCGCTCTCGCGATCTCGGACAAAGACCGGCGGGCACTGCCCGCCCTACCCGCGGCCGAGCACCAGCAGGTGGCGTTCAGCGGGCAAGCCGGGCACATGGAGTTCGTGCGTGGCGCGCACGACGAAGCCGTCCGGGATCCCCGCCAACTCGTCGTCCGGCAGCTTCCCCTTCATCGCCAGCCAGGTCCCTTGCGGTGCCAGCAGGTGGCCGCCCCAGGCCAGCATGTCGGCAAGGCTGGCGAAGGCGCGCGCGGTGATGCAGTCGAACTGGCCGGCGACGTCTTCCACCCGTGCCTGTTCGGCGCGCACGCCCTCCAGTTTCAGGCTGCGGATCGCCTCGCGCAGGAAGCGCACCTTCTTGCCGTTGGAGTCCACCAGCAGGATCTGCCGGCCCGGCGCGGCGATCGCCAGCACGATGCCGGGCAGGCCGGGGCCGGTGCCGAGGTCGGCCAGGCTGTGGCCCTGCACGAACGGCAGGATCGCCACCGAATCGAGCAGGTGGCGGGTCACCATCTCGGTCGGTTCGCGCACCGCGGTGAGGTTGTAGGCGCCGTTCCAGCGTTCGAGCAGGGCGAGATAGTCGAGCAGGCGCGGCACCGCATCGGCAGGCAGTTGCAGGCCCAGCGCGGCAATGCCCTGTTCGAGTTGTGCCTGCAAGGCGTCGCGCGCGGCCATCGGCCATCAGTCCTGTGGGAAAGCGGTCGGCAAGTATCCCGGCAAGCCCGCCGCAACGCCAGCAGCCGGGGCAAAAGAAAGCCCGCCGAAGCGGGCTCGAAGTGGAGCAAATCCCCTGCGGCGCGGCGCTCTGCGGGCGCCTGGCGCGATGCGATGCTCAGGCGGCGTCGAGATCGACCCGGGTGACCATCATGCCGCGCTCGCGCAGCACGTGATTCAACGATTGCTTGACCCGCGCGCCCAGATCGCGCCGATCGACCGCCTCGGTGGCGGGTTCGTCACGCAGCGCGGCTTGCGCGCCATGGCGGATCAGCTGGTCGACCTGCTCGAACACGGCGTCGGCGCGTTCCGGCTCCAGCACCTGCCAGTACACCGTGCCGCGCACGTCGCGCGGCCCCAGCGGCGCCTGCAGCTGCAGGGTCTGGCCGGACAGATTGATCTTGTGCGCGACCCGGTCGAGCAGCGGCAGCACCAGGTGCGTGCCGGCCGGCAGCAGCCGGCGCGGCTTGCCATGACGGTAGATGCTGTAGACCAGACCCTCCGGCACGCGCCGCACGGCGCTGGCGAGCAGCACGGCGAGCAAGGCAACGATGAGGGTGGACAGCATGGTCATGGTCGTAAAATCAGTAACTTGAGATTGGTTTATTCGTCTGATACTGGAACTGAAGGATACAATCGATTGACTCTGTGTGACTTAACCGCGGTTTAACGCGCGGATGAATCTTTAACAAGACGCCGAAAACAAGTCAAGAGCGCGTCGTCGGATCGGTGAAGCTGTCGACGACACGGGAGGACACGAACGGCCGCGCTGCGTCAGTTTTCACTCCGGTTCGGTCGCGCGCGGCCCGCTTTTCCTCCTGCCCCGGGAATCAAGCATCGAACTTGCCAAAACACGGGGTATCCGCAGCCAAGGCGCGGGGGCGTGGCGTCCGTCACGTTCGAGGGGGCGGCCGATCGGCCACGCCGGCCCGTCGGCGCCGCATACCGTTGCCGTGGCGCAGCAAGGGAGTGCCTGGATCGGCAAGCGGGCCGCTCTGGCGTTTCGCCGGGATTTCCCGCCGGGCTGCCGCCTGCGCGCTGCTGCGATGCAGCACAGGTCGCCGCAACAAGCCCTTTACAAGTCCGCATGAAAACGTTTACGTTGGCGCCACCCAAGGGTTGGCGAACCCGGCGGAAACATTCCCATGGCGGCAGCAACCATCAAAGACGTGGCGCGCGAGGCCCGGGTGTCGGTGGCTTCAGTGTCGCGCGCGCTCAATGGCGGCGGCGGCGTCACCGCGGCCACCAGCGCGCGCATCCACGCCGCCGCCGAGCGCCTGCAGTACATCCCGCATGCAGCGGCGCGCATGCTGATCACCCGCCGCACGCACACTGTCGGCGCCCTGCTGCCCGACCTGTACGGCGAGTTCTTTTCCGAGTTGATCCGCGGCATCGACCTGGCGGCGCGTGCGCGCGGCCTGCACCTGCTGGTATCCAGCTCGCACGGTGGCGCGACCGAAGCGGCGGCGGCGGTGCGCTCGATGCAGGGTCGCGTCGACGGCCTGCTGATCCTGTCCGAACGGGTCGACACGGCGTTCCTGCGCGCCAACCTGCCCAAGGCGCTGCCGGTGGTGCTGCTCAACAGCGCGGTGAGCGGGCCGGCGTTCCACGTGATCAACATCGACAACCACGGCGGCGCGGTGGCGATGGTGCGGCACCTGCTGCAGGCCGGCCATCGCAGCGTGGCGCTGATCGCCGGGCCGCCCGGCAACTTCGACGCCAGCGAACGCGAGCGCGGCTATCGCGAGGCGATGGCCAAATACGCCCCGCGCGCGGCATTGACCGTGGTGGATGGCGACTTCACCGAGGAATCGGGCTATCGCGCCGGCCAGCAGCTGCTGGCGCGGACGAAGCGGCCGGCGGCCGTGTTCGCCGCCAACGACATGATGGCGGTGGGCTGCCTGGCGGCGTTCAAGGACGCCGGCGTGCAGGTGCCGGAGGACATCGCGCTGGCCGGCTTCGACGATATCCCGATCACCCGCTACGTGACACCGGCCCTGACCACGGTGCGCGTGCGCATTGCCGACTTCGGCCGTCTCGCGCTGGAGCGCCTGGCCGACGTCGTCGAACGCCCCGGGCAGGAAACACCTTCCGCCGACACGCTCGGTTTTGAAATCGTGGTTCGCGACACCTGCGGCGGAAACAAACCAGAAAAGAACTCCTGAACGTCTCAGCAAACTGCCCGGGGAGGGGAGCGATGAAAACCTCAACGCAATTCAAGAAGAACCTGCTGGCCGGATTGATCGGCGCGTCGATCATGTCTCTGGCCGTCGCACCATCGTTCGTGATGGCCGCGAGTTCCGACGCGAACCTGCGCGGCCATGCGCCTCCGAACGCCCTGGTGACCGCCAGGAATATCGCCACGGGCTCGACCCGCGTGACCAAGGCCAACGGCGAAGGCAGTTATGCGCTGGTCGGCCTGCCACCCGGCACGTATACGGTCGATGCCGGCCCGGGCACGACACAGACCGTCACGCTCAGCGTGGCGTCCACCGCGACCCTGAATCTGACGGCCGCGGCCGCGACCAGCACCAGCGCACCCGCCGCAGCCAACGCGACCAACCTCGGCGCCGTCACGGTGACTGCAACGGCCTTGCAGGAAGTGAAGACGTCCGAGGTCGGCAACACGGTGTCGCTGCGCCAGATCGACGCCACGCCCCAATCCTCGCGCAACTTCCTGCAATTCGCCGACGCCGTGCCGGGCATGGTCTTCACGCGCGATGCGAACGGCAACACCAGCCTGCGTTCCGGCGCCCAGGCCACCAGCGCGATCAACGTGTACATCGACGGCGTGGGCCAGAAGAACTACGTGTTGCAGGGCGGCGTCACCGGCCAGACCGGCAGCCAGGGCAACCCGTTCCCGCAGCTGGCCATCGGCGAATACAAGGTCATCACCTCGAACTACAAGGCCGAGTTCGACCAGGTCTCGAGCGCCGCCGTGGTGGCGCAAAGCAAGTCCGGCACCAACACCTTCCACGGCGACGTCTTCGGCGACTTCACCAACACCGCCATGCGCGCGAAGACGCCTTCCGAAATAGCCAACCACAAGAAGACCGATTCGCACGAAAAGGACTACGGCTTCGATCTGGGCGGCCCGATCATCCAGGACAAGGCGCACTTCTTCATTGCCTACGAGGGCAAGGAATTCGACACGCCGACCACGGTGGTTCCGGGCCTGATCGGCGGCGGCTACGAAAGCCAGCTGCCCGCCAGCGCCAGCGCGCAGATCGGCCCGGCCAGCCTGCCGTTCAAGGAAAACGACTGGTTCGGCAAGATCGACTGGGAGCCCACCGACCGCGATCGCTTCGAGCTCAGCGGCAAGTATCGCGACGAAACCCAGGTGTCCGGCATCGGCGGCGTCACCACGCCGTCGGCGGCCATCAACACGAACAACACCGACAAACGCTATGACCTGCGCTGGGATCACAGCGCCTACAGCTGGTTCAACCGCCTGCAGGTGACGTACGAGGACGCGTTCTTCTCACCCACGCCCGCCATGCACGGCGCCGGTGCGCGGTACACGCAGGACATCAACCAGAACCAGACGATCCTGCAGACAGGCAACTCCCCGCTGGCCCAGCAGAACAAGGGCCAGAAAGGGCCGGCGCTGCAGGACGACCTGACCTTCAATGATTTCGAGTGGCACGGCGACCACGTCATCAAGATGGGGGTGAAGTACAAGGAAGTGAAACTCACGGCGCAGGACGCCGGCGATACGAATGCCTTGTTCAGCTACGCCGTCACGCCCGATGCCGGCACCGAGGCGACCCCCTACGAAGTGCAGTTCGGCTCACCCACGCCGGGGCAAAGTCCGGTGGCGACCAGTCGCGACAAGCAGTTCGGCGCCTATATCCAGGATGACTGGGCCATCAACGACAAGCTGACCCTGAACCTGGGCGTGCGCTGGGATTACGAGGAAACGCCTTCCTATCTCAACTACGTCACGCCAGCCAACGTGGTCGCCGCCCTCAACAGCCCCGATCCCCACACGGGTGCGCCCGCCGGTCAGACCTACGCGCAGACACTGGCCCTGGGCGGCGTGGACATCAACGACTACATCAGCACCGGGAACAATCGAAAGGCGCCGAAGAACAACTTCCAGCCCCGTCTCGGTTTCTCCTACGACCTCAACGGGGACGAAGCGCATGTCATTTTCGGCGGCATCGGCCGTTCCTACGATCGCAACCTGTACGAGGCGATCCAGGTCGAGCAGACCAAGTCGGTGCTGTCGCAGCCGACGATCCAGTTCAACACCCCGCTCCATCCGTGCACGGTAGGGGTCGGTACCTGCTACGCCTTTGATCCGTCATACATGGACATCGCGACCCTGCAGGCGCTGGTGGCCGGAACCAACACCGGCAAGGAGGTGGACGCGGTCAACAACCACCTCAAGACGCCCTACTCCGACCAGATCAGCCTGGGCATGCGCAACACGATCGGCGAATGGAACACCAGCGCCGCGATCGCCAACATCCGCAGCCACGACGGCCTGGTCTACACGCTGGGCAACCGCTATCCCGACGGCAGTTTCTGGCAGAACGGCAGTCAGCCGTGGGGCAACGGCATCCCCGGCTTCGGCAGTTTCATCATCGGCAACAACGGCCTGGAAACCCGCACCACCCAGGTCCTGCTGTCCGCGGAAAAGCCCTATACCAAGGAATCGCACTGGGGCCTGACGATTGCCTACACCCACACCCATTCGAGTCAGAACCACAACAACAACGACCCGACCGACCAGTACGCGTTCGACTTCGAGACCGTCGGCCATTACCCGTTTGTCGGCGGTGCCGTGGCCAAGAACCGGCTCGTGGTGACCGGCAACATCGATGGCCCCTGGGGCTTCGTGTTTGGCGGCAAGCTGACCCTGTCCACACCCGTTCCCAACGTCGGCATGGCCTTTTATGGTGCGCCGGCGACGAACCAGGACAACGGCGTGACCAACGGCGCCGGCGGTCGCGTCGTCGCCATCGCGCCACCGGGCAACGGCCGCTTCCTGATCGGCGGCAAGGTCTTCGGCTATCGCGACCTCGACCTGCAGGCCACGAAGAACTTCAAGATCTACGACAACGTCAGTGGCTATGTGCGCATCGACCTGATCAATGTGTTCAACTTCAGGAATACCGTGGGCTACATGACGAACTACGGCAGCGGCGGCGTCTACAACCCGCAGGTGTTCTACAACCCCACCGGCGACATCACCGGTTACACGCGCACCCTGAGGGCCACGGCCGGCATCAGCTTCTAGGGCGGAGCTTCGAGCCGGTGGACGGCACCGGAGCGGTCTCATGCAAAGCCCGCGTTTCGCGGGCTTTGTTCTTCACGCCGAAGCACTCCCTTGCACGAGCGGGTTTTCCATGACTGATCCACGCATCCGCAATATCGTGATTGTCGGCGGTGGCACCGCGGGCTGGATGGCTGCAGCGGCGTTTGCGAAGGTACTCGGGCCGGACTATGCAATCCGGCTGATCGAATCGGAAGAAATCGGCACGGTCGGCGTCGGCGAGGCGACGGTGCCGCACCTGAAGCTCTTCAACAATCTCCTGGAAATCGACGAGATCGAGTTCATCAGGCAGGTGCAGGGCACGTTCAAGCTCGGCATCCAGTTCAACGACTGGGGCCGCATCGGCGACACGTATATCCACGGCTTCGGCACGATCGGCCACGATGTCAGCCTGCTGCCGTTTCATCAGTTCTGGATCAAGGCGAATCAGCTGGGTATCGCCGAGGACATCGGCGCCTACTCGCTGAACACGGTGGCCGCGCCGCTTGGCAAGTTCATGCCTTCGGCCACCGATGTACCGGCCGGCTCGCCGCTGGCGGACATCGCCTATGCCTACCACTTTGATGCTGGCCGCTACGCCAGGTACCTGCGGGGCTACGCCGAGCGGCGCGGCGTGCGTCGTACCGAGGGCAAGATCTCCCAGACCCTGCTGCGTGCGCATGACGGCTTTGTCGAGGCCGTCGTCCTGGAAAGCGGCGAGCGGATCGATGGCGAATTGTTCATCGACTGCTCCGGCTTTCGTGGCCTGCTGATCGAGCAGGCGCTGCATACGGGTTATCTGGACTTCACGCACTGGCTGCCGTGCGACCGTGCAGTTGCGGTGGCTTGCGAGAAGGTGGGACCACCCACGTCCTACACGCGCTCCACCGCGCGCGATGCCGGCTGGCAGTGGCGGATTCCGTTGCAGCATCGCACCGGCAACGGTTACGTGTATTCAAGCGGCCATGTCAGCGACGACGAAGCAGCGGCAACCTTGCTCGCCCATCTCGACGCACCTGCGGTCGGCGAGCCGCGCCCGTTGCGCTTTACCACCGGCGTGCGCAAGAAGTTCTGGAACAGGAACGTGGTGGCGCTGGGACTGTCCAGCGGGTTCCTGGAACCGCTGGAATCGACCAGCATCTACATGATCCAGTCCGGTATCGCGCGCCTGCTCAATCTTTTTCCGCAGCGCGATTTCAGCGAGGTGGTGATCAATCGCTACAACGCGCAAGCCGTTTTCGAGTACGAGCGCATCCGTGACTTTCTCATTCTGCACTACCACGCCACCCGGCGGGACGACACGCCGTTCTGGCGCCAGTGCCGCACGATGTCGATTCCGGATCAACTGCGCGAGAACATCGCCCTGTTTCGCGACAGCGGCCGCTTCTTCCGCAATGCCGAGGAAATGTTTGCTCTGGTCAGCTGGGTACAGGTGATGATCGGCCAAGGCATCATCCCGCGGGGCTATCACCCCCTGGTTGACCAGATGCCCGAGCGGGACCTGCGCAAGTTCATTGCCGGTGTCGGCCAGGTTGTCGCCAGCTGCGTCGATTCGATGCCGATGCAACAGGCCTTCATCGATCGCTACTGCACCGCTGGAGCTGCGTGACCCGGGTTTGCACCATCAACACAAGAACCACATCCTTCATTCGTCGCCACGGATATTCCGCTCGATGAGTCTTCTGCGCTTCCGCTCCTTCCTCGCCCCATTGCTGCTGGCATTCGCGCTCACCGGCCTGGGTGCATGGGCACCAGCCGCAGCGCAGGACATCACCACCGAGGCCACGCGCCACGCGCCGCTGGCCTTCACCGCCCTCCCTGCCGACCAGCAGGCGCAACTGGACGAGCTGGAACACCGCACCTTCCAGTTCTTTTGGGACACCACCAATCCGGTCAACGGGCTGGCACCGGACCACTGGCCGGGGCAGTCGTTCTCCAGCATCGCGGCGGTGGGTTTCGGCCTGACGGCCTACGGCATCGGCGCCGAACGGGGCTGGATCAACCGCGACCAGGCGGTCAAGCGAACCCTGGTGACCTTGCGCTTCTTCGCCGACTCGCCGCAGAACGCCAGCGAGGATGACGCCACCGGCTACCGCGGCTTCTACTACCACTTCCTCGACATGCAGACCGGCTTGCGCCACGGTCGCGGCGTCGAGCTGTCCAGCATCGACACCACCTTGCTGCTCGGTGGCGTGCTGTTCGCGCAGTCGTACTACGACCGCGACACGCCGCAGGAAAAAGAGATTCGCGCGCTCGCCGACATGCTCTACAAGCGCGTCGACTGGCCGTGGATGCAGGCACGCCCGCCGCTGGTCAGCATGGGCTGGACCCCCGGCGGCGAGTTCATCCCGCACGACTGGGAGGGCTACAGCGAGGCGAACCTGCTCTACATCCTGGCGCTGGGCTCGCCCACCCATCCGCTGCAGCCCGCGGCGTGGCACGCGTGGACGCGCACCAACCCGCGCTACTGGGGCACGCTCTACGGCGAAACCTTCCTGACCTTCGGGCCGCTGTTCGGCCACCAGTACAGCGCCGCGTGGATCGACTTCCGCGGCATCCGTGACGACTTCATGCGCCAGCACGATTCGGATTATTTCGAAAACGGCCGCCATGCGGTGCTGTCGCAACGCAACTACGCGATCGCCAATCCGGCGGGCTGGACCGGCTACGGCGAGAACCTGTGGGGGCTGACGGCCAGCAACGGCCCGGGCCACTTCGGCATCGTCACGGACGGGCGCGAGCGGCGCTACTTCGGCTACTCCGCGCGCGGCGTGGGCCTGCGCCACGTGGTCGATGACGGTACCATCGCGCCCACGGCAGCGCTGGGCTCGATCGCCTTCGCGCCGGACCTGGTGGTGCCGGAGTTCCTGCACATGAAACAGCGCTACGGCAAATACATCTACGCGAAGTACGGCTTCCGCGACGCGTTCAACCTGACCCTGCGCGATCCCGACGCGCCGCTGCGCACCGGCCTGGTGATTCCCGGCTTCGGCTGGGTCGACACCGAGTACCTGGGCATCGACCAGGGCCCGATCCTGCTGATGCTGGAGAACTGGCGCAGCGGCCTGGTGTGGAAAGTGATGAAGCGCAACCCGTATGTGCGCAAGGGCCTGCAGCAGGCCGGCTTCCGCGGCGGCTGGCTGTCACGGGCGGCGGCCACACCGTGAGCCGGCGGCGCTGGCGACTGCTGGCGCCGGCGCTGTTGCTGGTCGGCATCGCTGCCTGCCGGGGCGATCACGATGATCGCCACACACTGACCTTCTGGGCGATGGGCCGCGAGAGCGAGGCAGTGGCGCAGCTGATGCCGGCGTTCGAGCGCGAACACCCGGACATCCGCGTCGACGTGCAGCAACTGCCGTGGAAGGCGGCGCACCAGAAGCTGCTCACCGCGATCGCCGGCGACACCACGCCGGACGTGGCCCAGTTGGGCAACACCTGGCTCGCCGAGATGTGCGCGCTGGATGCGCTCGAACCGCTGCAGCCGTACGTCGAACGTTCGCGCGTGGTGCAGCCGGCGGATTACTTTCCCGGCACCTGGGCCACCAACCGCATCGACGGCACCCTGGTCGGCATCCCCTGGTATGTCGACACGCGGCTGCTGTTCTACCGCAAGGACCTGCTCGCCGCCGCCGGCTTCGACGCGCCGCCGCGCGACTGGGCTGCCTGGTCGCGGCAGCTGGCCGCGCTGCAGGCGCAGGCCGCGCCCGATCACTACGCGATCCTGCTGCCGACCAACGAGTTCGAGCAGCTGCTGTCGCTGGCCCTGCAGCAGGACGAGCCGCTGCTGCGCGACGGCGGCCGCTACGGCAATTTCGAAAGCGCCGGCTTCAAGCGCGCGCTGGCGTTCTACGTGGAGCGGTTCAAGCGACACGAAGCGCCGCTGCTGGCCAACACCGAAGTGCCCAACCCATGGGCCGAGGTCGGCCGCGGCGTGTACGCGTTCTACTTCTCCGGGCCGTGGAACATCGGCGAGTTCCGCCAACGCCTCCCGGCGTCCCGGCAGGACGAATGGGCGACCGCGCCGCTGCCTGGCCTGCACGGCCCGGGAGCCGGCATCGCCAGCGGCTCCAGCCTGGTCATCTTTCGCCACTCGCCGCGCAAGGCGCAGGCCTGGTTGCTGATCGAATACCTGTCGCGCCCCGAGGTGCAGCAGCAGTTCTACGCGTTGCTGGGCGACATGCCGCCGCGCCGTTCGGCGTGGCGGGGCGACGCGCTGCGTGGCGATCCCGCGGTACAGGCATTCCACGAGCAGCTGGAACGGGTCAAGCCGACCCCGCCGGTGCCGGAATGGGAGCGCATCGTCACCGAGATGCAGCTGGTCGCCGCGCGCGCGGCCCACGGCGAGCTCACCGTGGACCAGGCCGCCGCCGAGATCGACCGCCGCACCGACGCGATCCTGGCCAAGCGGCGCTGGATGCTCGACCGCGCCGGGCGCACGCGATGAGCCGCGCGCGCACCGCCTGGCTGTTCCTCACCCCGGCGCTGCTGGTGCTGGGCGTGTTCTTCTTCGTGCCGGTGCTGGGCGCGCTGGGCCTGAGCCTCACCGATTACGACCTGTACGCGCTGGCCGACATCCGCAACCTGCGCTTCGTCGGCCTGCACAACTATGGGGAGTTGCTGCAGCGGCCGCTGTTCTGGACCGCGCTGGGCAACACGTTCTACTTCGTGGTTGTCGGCGTGCCGCTGTCGATCGGCGCCTCGCTGGGCACCGCGCTGCTGCTCAACTCGCCGCTGGCGCGGATGAAGGCGTTCCATCGCACCGTGCTGTTCGCCCCGGTGGTGACCACCGTGGTGGCGGTGGCGGTGATCTGGCGCTACCTGTTCAACACCAAGTACGGCCTGGTGAACCATGCGCTGGCGATGCTGGGACTGAACCCGGTGGACTGGCTGGGCGACCCGCACTGGGCGATGCCCACGATCATCGCCTTCGCGGTGTGGAAGAACTTCGGCTACAACATGATCATCCTGCTGGCCGGCCTGCAGGCGGTCCCGCCGGAGCTGTACGAGGCGGCGCGCATCGACGGCGCCTCGCGCTGGCGGCAGTTCCGCCACATCACCCTGCCGATGCTGCGGCCGACCATGGTGCTGGTGATGGTGCTCACCGTGGCCGGCTATTTCCAGCTGTTCGCCGAGCCCTACGTGATGACCGAAGGCGGGCCGCTGCAAAGCACCACGAGCGTGCTCTACCTGATGTACGACGACGGCTTCAAGTGGTGGAACTTCGGCGTGGCCTCGGCCGTCGCCTTCGCCTTGTTCGGCATCATCCTGGCGGTGACCATGCTGCTGTTGCGACTGGCGCGACGCGGGGCGGCGGCATGAACCCGCGCCTCGCCCGGTGGCTGGTCAACGGCGCCTTGTTCGGCTGCGCCGCGGTGGCCGTGCTGCCGCTGCTGTGGATGCTGTCGGCCTCGCTGATGCCGGCCGGCAGCGCCAGCTCGCTGCCGCCGCCGCTGCTGCCCGCGCAACCCACGCTGGACAACTACCGTGCGCTGTTCGCCCGTGCCGGCATGGGCCGCTACCTGCTCAACAGCCTGGCGATCTCCGGCGCGATCGCCGCGCTGGCGCTGGTATGCAACCTGATGGCCGGCTACGCCTTCGCCAAGCTGCGCTTCGCCGGGCGCGAGCGCCTGTTCCGCGCGCTGATCGGCGCGCTGCTGATCCCCGCCCAGGTGGCGATGCTGCCGCTGTTCCTGCTGCTGAAATATGCCGGCCTGGTCAACAGCTACGCCGGCGCGATCGTGCCGGGCATGGCCACGCTGTTCGGCATCTACCTGGTGCGCGAGTTCGCCCGCAGCGTGCCGGACGAGTTGCTGGAAGCGGCGCGCATCGACGGCGCCGGCGAGTGGCGCATCTTCGTGCAGATCATGCTGCCGCTGCTCAAGCCGGTGATGGTGACGCTGACCGTGTTCACCTTCCTCGCCGCCTGGAACGATTTCATGTGGCCGCTGATCGTGCTGACCGGCCAGGAGCACTACACCCTGCCACTGGCGCTGGCCTCGCTGGTGCGCGAACACAGCGAGGACACCGAACTGATGATGGCCGGCTCGGTCGTCACCGTGCTGCCGGTGCTGGTGCTGTTCCTGGCGCTGCAGCGGCATTACCTGCAGGGGTTGTTGCTGGGGAGCGTGAAGGGGTGAGAGCGCCCGCTTTAATGGAGTGACGCGCTCCTTGCGTTCGCTCCCTCTGGGAGAGGGGGCGAATGCAAGGAGCGCTTTATCTGATTAGAACCGGCCCGCCCGGAAATCCGTGATCGCCTCGTGGATCTGCGCCTGGGTGTTCATCACGAACGGACCGTAGCGAGCCACCGGTTCGTTCAGCGGCTTGCCGGCGACGACCAGCAGGCGCGAGGGTTTGTCGCCGCCGGCCAGCTGCAATTGTTCGCCATCGGACAGCACGCCCAGCTCGCTGCGTTGCAGCCGTTCGCCACCGACCAGCGCCGATTCGCCCTCGAACACGTAGGCGAAACCGTGGTGGCCGACGGGCAACGCCAGCGCGAACCGCGCACCGGGCTGCAGGCTGACGTCGAGATACACCGGCGCGGTGGCGATGCCTTCGACCGGTCCGGTGGCGCCGGCCAGCTCGCCCGCGATCACCTTGACCTCGACGCCGTCGGCCGGATGCACCACCGGAATCCGCTCCGGGGCGATGTCCTGGTAGCGCGGCGCCGTCATCTTGTCCTTCGCCGGCAAATTCACCCACAGCTGGAAGCCCCACATCAGGCCGTTTTCCTGCTGCGGCATTTCCGAGTGCAGGATGCCGCGGCCGGCGGTCATCCACTGCACGCTGCCCGGCGTGAGGTCGCCGCGGTTGCCATGGTTGTCGCCGTGCCGCATGTGGCCGGCGAGCATGTAGGTGACCGTCTCGAAGCCGCGATGCGGGTGTTCGGGGAAGCCGGCGATGTAGTCATCGGCGCTGTCGGAGCGGAATTCGTCCAGCAACAGGAACGGGTCGAGCATGTCCAGCCCGGGCTGGCCGATGATGCGCTTGAGCTTCACGCCGGCGCCGTCGGAGGTGTCGGTGCCGCGGATGCGGCGGGTGATGGTGCGATCGCTCATGGGGTTCTCCGGCTGGTAAGACATGCCCGCCAAGATGGTCCGATTCGTGCGCCGATCCAAGCGGTGTCACCGGAACGGATCGTTTCGCTGGCGCGACACCGGCTCAGTCGAGCCAACGAAAGGCCCGGCGCAACTCGGCCATGGCGTTGTCCGGAAACCAGCGCCCGTGCGCCAGCACCACGCGCCGCGGCTGCCACGCCAGCATCCGCGCCAGACAAGCGCGTGCCTGGCGTTTGCGACCCAGATAGGTCAGGCGCATGTCCCATGGCGCCTTGCCGTCGGGGTCCAGGACGCCACCCAGCCGTGCCAGCCAGCGCATCGGGCCGTGCAGCCTGTCGAGTTCGAAATTCTCGATCAGGTCGGTGAGGATCAGCGTACCGCTGGCGTCATGCAGGAACACGAATTCCTGCATCACGCGGCTGCCGCGGAAGCACATCTGCTTGATGCTGCCGGCCCAGTCCGGGGGCGGCGCGTCGTCCAGATCGGCGTCGAAATGCACGTCGATGCGCTGGCTGGCCGCACGCTGGCGCACCCCGGGCGAAGCCCACGCCGTGGCGTGGGGGTAGCGCTGCTTCCACGCGGCGATATGGGCGTAATGAAGCAGGTTGGGCGACACCAGATGGCGCACCGGCCCGAGCGCATCGATCGCCTCGAACAGCGCCGCGTCGGGCGCGATCGGCGAGTGGCACCACAGCCCGCCGTCGGGCAACCGCACCACCGTCATGCGGGTGGGAAACGGCATGCGCATGCCGAGCGCCGCCATCGCCACCACCGGGCCGTCGACGATCCAGATGTCGGCGGCAACCGGTTTCAACGTGTCGAGCGGGGTGTACAAGCCGAGTTCCGTCACGAATGACCTCGCCAAATGCAGCAGGAGCCCGCTCGCGGGCGATGGGTTTACTCCGAATCCTGAATCCCGATTCCCGAATCCCGGCCCTCAATGCACCCAGTGACCGCTGCGCTGGCGCGGCGGTGCGGCCTCGCTATCGCTGGCTGGCTGGTGCTGGCGCACCATCGCTTCCACTTCCGCCTCGGTGGCGGGGTTGGCCTGCCAGTACTGGTTCACGGCTTGCAGCACCGCCGGCACCTGGCCCAGGCAGTCGTCGTATTCGTCGTCGCTGAGCTTTTCGAACTCGGCCTCGGCACGCAGGATGCCTTCGTCCACCGCCAGCGCCATCACCGGGCCGAGCAGCTCCATCAGCTGGGGATCTTCAGCCAGGCGGCCTTCCCACAGGGCGGCGCGCAGGTCGATGCCGCGGCTGAAGCCCTCGCACCAGCCGGCGGCCGACAGCATCGGACCGGCCTCGGATTCGACTTCGCCCAGGATCGGCTCGTAGGCATCCACGTCGAGCTCGGCGCTGATCGAATCGTTGAGCTTGGCCAGCAGGGCCAGCACGCGATTGCCTTCGTCCTCATCCTCGAACGGCTCGTGCAGCACCTCGCGCAGCCATTCCTCGGGCAGCACCAGCAGCGGGCCGACGGCCAGCGCCGAGAGCAGGCCGTGCACCCCATCGAGCAGCAGGTCGCCCTCGCCGGTATGCGCGCGCAGGTAGCGGTCCAGTTCGTCCAGTTCGTGGTCGTCCAGCGAGCTCGGCCATTCGTTCTTTGCAGTCATTTCGGTCAGATGTCCAGTTCCAGCGTTACCGGGGTATGGTCGGACGGGCGCTCCCAGCGCCGCGGTTCCCGGTCGATCCCCGCCGCCATGGCGGCCGGTTTCAGGGCGTCGCCGATCAGGATCAGGTCGATGCGCAGGCCCATGTTGCGGCGAAACGCCGCCTGCCGGTAATCCCACCAGCTGTAGTGCCCGGGCGCGGACTCGAACAGCCGGAAGCTGTCGTGCAGGCCCAGGTCGGTGATCGCCTTGAGTGCCTCGCGCTCGGGCGGCGAGCACAGGATGTCCTCGCCCCAGGCCACCGGGTCGTAGACGTCGCGATCGTCGGGGCAGATGTTGAAATCGCCCAGCACCACCAGGTTCGGGTGGCGCTCGTGCTCACGCGCCAGGAACTCGCGCACCCTGGCCATCCAGTCCAGCTTGTAGGCGTATTTCTCGTCGCCGACCGCCTTGCCGTTGACCACGTACAGGTCGACCACGCGCAGCGGGCCGATGGTCGCGGCGAGGATGCGCCGCTGCGGGTCGTCCAGGCCGGGGATGTCGGTAATCACGTCGACCGGCGCCTCACGGGCCAGGATCGCCACGCCGTTGTAGGTCTTCTGGCCCGAATACACGGCCCGGTAGCCGGCAGCGGCCAGCTCGTCGACCGGGAACTTCGCGTCCTCCAGCTTGGTTTCCTGCAGCGCCACGATGTCCGGCTGTGCGTCGGCCAGCCACTGGCCCAGATGCGGCAGGCGCACCTTCAGCGAGTTGACGTTCCAGGAGGCGATTTTCATCGGGATATTGTAAAGGATTGCCCCGATCGGCCCGGCGGGCCGGCTGAACGGTTCGCGCCGATCGCAATACTTCGGTGCAGGAAAGCCACCGAAATCGCGATTTCCAGTGTATGCTGCGCGGGCAAGCCGTCCGGAGCACCCGGTTCACTTGCCCATCTTGCGGTCAAGTGCAATCGCTCCGAGCCGCAAATCATCCATGCTTCAAAGGTAACGTTACATGTCGGATCGTCAGAGCGGTACAGTCAAGTGGTTCAACGACGCCAAGGGTTTTGGCTTCATCACGCCGGAAAGCGGTGATGACCTGTTCGTGCATTTCCGCGCGATCCAGGGCACGGGCTTCAAGTCCCTGCAGGAAGGTCAGCGCGTCACGTTCATCGTCACCAAGGGCCAGAAGGGCCTGCAGGCCGAGGAAGTCCAGGCTGCCTGAGTCGCACAGACTCAGCTCCTGAAGGAAAGCCCGCTTCGGCGGGCTTTTTTTTGCCTTGGGGGCGGGGAATAGGGAATGGGGAATAGGGAATAGGAAGAGCGGCAACGCTTCGCGACCGACCGCTTTTGCGATTCCCTATTCCCTATTCCCCATTCCCGGCCCTTCACGCCAAACCGTAGCTGCGCAGCAGCGCCTCCGGCTCGGGTTTGCGGCCGCGGAAGGCGATGAAGCTCTCCAGCGCCGGGCGGCTGGCGCCGACGGCGAGGAACTCGCGGCGGAAGCGCTCGCCGGTGGCGCGGTCGATCACGCTGCCGCTTTCCCCCGCCTGCTCCTCGAACGCACCGAACGCGTCGGCGCTGAGCAGTTCGGCCCACAGGTAGCTGTAGTAACCGGCCGCGTAGCCGCCGGCGAAGATGTGGCTGAAGCCGTGCGGAAAGCGCTGCCATGCCGGCGGATGCAGCACCGCCACCTGCTTGCGCACCTGCTCCAGCACCGCCAGCGCGCGGGCGCCGCGGGACGGCTCGTACTCCAGGTGCAGCAGAAAATCGAACAACGCGAACTCCAGCTGGCGCACCAGGAACAGGCCGGCGTGGAAATGCCGCGCGGCCAGCATGCGCTCGAACAGCTCGTCCGGCAGCCGCTCGCCGGTCTGCCAGTGGCGCGCGAACAGGTCCAGCGCCTGGCGATTCCAGCCGAAGTTCTCCATGAACTGGCTGGGCAGTTCCACCGCGTCCCATTCCACGCCGTCGATGCCGCCGATCGAGGGCAGCGCGATGCCGGTGAGCAAATGGTGCAGGCCGTGGCCGAACTCGTGGAACAGGGTCAGCACGTCGTCATGGGTGAGCAGTGCCGGCTTGCCCTCGGTGGGCGGGGCGAAGTTGCAGGTGAGGAAGGCCACCGGCCGTTGCTCCTGGCCGCCGTCGTCGAAGCGGGCGCGGCAGACGTCCATCCAGGCGCCGCCGCGCTTGCCGTTGCGCGCGTAGAGATCGACGTAGGCGCCGGCGAACACCTTGCCGGCGGCATCGCGCACGTCGTAGTAGCGCACCTGCGGGTGCCACACGTCGACGTCGTCGCGGGCGGCGAGAGTGATGCCGTAGAGTTTTCCGGCGAGGCCGAACAGGCCGTCGATCACCGCCGGCAGCGGGAAGTACGGCTTGAGCTGCTCCTCGTCCAGTGCGTACTCGCGCTGGCGCAGTTTCTCCGACGCGTAGGCGACATCCCACGGTTCGAGCGTGTCGAGCTTCAGTTCGGCGCGGGCGAACTCGCGAAGGGTGGCCAGTTCGCGCTGCGCGACGGGCTTGGCGCGGGCGGCCAGGTCGTGCAGGAACTCCAGCACCTCGGCCGGCGAGGCGGCCATCTTGGTGGCCAGCGACTCCTCCGCCGCATTGGCGAAGCCGAGCAGGCGCGCAGCTTCGTGGCGCAGGGCCATGATCTTCTCGATGCGCTCGCTGTTGTCGAACTTGCCCGCATCCGGACCCTGGTCCGAAGCGCGGGTCTGGTAGGCCCAGTACACCCGCTCGCGCAGGCCGCGGTGGTCGGCGTAGTTCAGCACGGCCTGCACGCTGGGCTGCTTGAGCGTGACCAGGTAGCCGTCCAGATCCTGATCCTGCGCATACTGGCGCAGCACGGCGAGGCCGGAGGCAGGGATGCCGGCGAGGTCGCGCTCGTCGGTGACGTGTTCGTGCCATGCCTCGCTGGCATCGAGCACCGCGTGGGAGAACTCGGTGGAGAGCCGCGACAGCTCCACCCCGATCTCGCGGAAGCGCGAACGCGCCGGCTCGGCCAGCGCCACGCCGGACAGCCTGAAGTCGCGCAGGGCATGTTCGACCAGCGCGCGCTCCGGCCGCGGCAAGGCGGCGAAATCCGCCGCATCGGCCAGCGTCTGCACCGCCGCGTACAGCGCGCGGTTCTGGCCCAGCTCGATCGCGTGCTCGGTGAGTTTTTCCTCGGCCGGGCCGTAGACCGCGCGCAGCGCTTCGCTGTCGGCCACCGCCTGCAGGTGCGACACCGGTGCCCAGGCCCGCGCCAGGCGCTGCTCCAGCCGTTCCTGGGTCAGCATCACGTGGTTGAAGTCGCGCGGCGCGCCGGGGGCGACCAGCGCGTCGATGGCGGCGCGGTAGTCGGCCAGGATCGCGTCGATCGCCGGTTGGACGTGCTCGGGGCGAATCTGCGAAAACGCCGGCAGGGTGTCGTCGGCCAGCAGCGGATTGTCGGGGCTCATGCGGTCTCCTTTGAGCCGCCAGCGTGGCGATCGCGCCGGGCGAAATCAAGCGCGGCAGCGTGACGAGGCACCGCGCGCCGCTAGAATGCGCCGATGAATTCCCTGCGCAGCTTCAAGGGCATCGCGCCCACGCTCGGCCAACGCGTCTACGTCGACCCCGCCGCCACGGTGATCGGCGACGTGGTGCTCGGCGACGACGTCTCGATCTGGCCCGGCACGGTGCTGCGCGGCGATGTCAACGCCATCCGCGTCGGCGCCAAGACCAGCATCCAGGACGGCGCGGTCGTGCACGTGGCCCACGCCGGCCCGTACGGCCCGGGCTACCCGTGCCTGATCGGCGAGGGCGTCACCATCGGCCATGGTGCGGTGGTGCACGCCTGCACGATCGGCGACTACTGCCTGATCGGCATGCACGCCAGCGTGCTCGACGGCGCGGTGGTGATGCGCCACGGCTTCGTCGGCGCCGGCGCGCTGATCCCGCCGGGCAAGGTGGTCGGCGAGGGCGAGCTGTGGCTGGGCAACCCGGCGAAATGCGTGCGCGTGCTGGGCGAGCGCGAGATCGAGCAGTTGCACTATTCGGCCGGGCATTACGTTCGGCTGAAGGACGTCTACCTGGCGGAGGCCTGATGGGCATCCGTCGCGTGCTGTTCCTGTGCAGCCGCAACCGCCGGCGCAGCCCGACTGCCGAGCGGGTGTTCGGCGCATGGCCGAACCTCGAGGTGGATTCGGCCGGCCTCGCCGACGACGCCGACGTGGTGCTGAGCACGGACCAGCTGGACCGGGCCGAATGGATCGTGGTGATGGAGAGCAGCCATCGCCGGCGCCTGCAGGCGCGCCATCGCGCCCGGCTCAAGGGCAAGAAGATCGTCTGCCTGGACATTCCCGACCGCTACGCCTTCATGCAGGCGGAACTGGTCGCGGCGCTGCTGCGGAAGGCCGGGCCGCTGCTGCGCTGAGCCGGCCTCACATCGCCGCGCCGCGCATGGCGTTCGCCTGGCGGATGCGCTCGGCTTCGGCCTCGTGCTGCCGGGTCAGGATGTTGCGCGCGGCGGACAGTTTGCCGCCGAGCAGGGACAGCGTGAAGTTGTTGCTGTCGAATTCGCGCAGCAGATCGATTTCGCGGCGCGCCTCCTCCAGTTCGTTGCGGTTGATGGTGCGCTCGATCTCCTCCGAGGCGCGGCCGAAGGATTCCCGCAACGCCTCGTGCGCGGTGCGGTCGTGCGGCTCCAGCTGCAGTACGCTGAGGTAGAACTCGAACGCGTTGCTGCCGGCCGGCGCGATCAGGCGGCCGTCGCGCATGGCGTCGCGCGCCAGCCCGAGCAGGATGGCGCGGTCGCTCTGCGCATCGTCGAGCGGTGTCCCGGCCGCTTCGACAGCGGTCGTTCCAGTGGGCGAAGGTGCCGCCACCGGGCCCCGCCGGAAGGTCGCAGCGGCTCCGCCCAACACCAGCAGCAAGACGACGGCAAGCGCGTATCGGTGCGATACGGTGGAAAGAAAGCGGGACATGACACCTGCTGCGCAAACGATGGCCGCGCGCTGGAGTCGTCGTCATCGGCGCGCTCCCGGCGGGTCGCGCCATCCTGCCCGCGCATTGTTTCAGTCGTGTGGCGCGGCGGCGACCGGTGCGCTCAGGCCGTTTGCCGGCGCAAGGTTTGGTACACCGGCTCGGTGTCCGGTCGCTGGCCATGCCACAGCGCGAAGGCGTCGGCCGCGGTTTCCACCAGCATGCCCAGGCCGTCGCAGGCGTAGCGCGCGCCGGCCGCGCGGGCCCAGCCGATGAAACCGGCGGCGGCCTGGCCGTAGGACAGGTCGTAGCACACTGCGCGGCTGCCGAGCAGGGCAAACGGCAGTTGCAGCGCCGCGCCGAGCACGCCAGCCGAGGTGGCGTTGACGATCAGGTCGAAACTGCCGATGGTGGCCAGGTCGTCCCAGTAGCGGGTACGCACCCGCGCCGGCTCGCCAATGGCGTCGGCCAGCGCGTCGGCCGCCGCCGGCGAACGATTGACGATGGTCAGCGATCGCACGCCGGCATCGAGCAGCGGCCAGGCCACCCCGCGCGCTGCGCCGCCGGCACCGAGCAGCAAGGTGTCATGGCCGCGCAGGTCGATCTCGTGGCGTTCGGCCAGATCGCGCACCATGCCGTCGCCGTCGGTGTTGTGCGCCGCCAGACGGCCGTCCTCCAGCCGGGTCAGCACGTTGGCCGTGCCGGCCCGCGTGGCTGCCACGCTGTGCTGGTCGGCCAGCGCGAACGCGGCCGCCTTGTGCGGCAAGGTGACGTTGGCGCCGCGGCCGCCATCGGCGAAGAAGCGCCGCACCGCATCGGCGAAGTCGGCCGGCGGCACGTCGATCGCGCGGTATGCCAGCTCGATGCCGCACTGCTGCGCGAACGCCTGGTGGATCGCCGGCGACAGGCTGTGGCTGATCGGGTGACCGAACACGGCGAACTGGGCGGGCTGCATGGGGGTTCCCTGAGGAGTACTGGCTGCCAGTCTACAAGCCACCCCTCAGCGTGCATGGTCGCAGGCGGTGAGATGAGCGGCAGGCACGCTGGCGGCACTTTCACGGGAGATGCCCCATGCGCACGTCGAGCCCGCTTTCACCGCATCATCCACGCCTGTTTACCGCTGCCAGCACCTGGCTGCTCGGAGGTGGCGTCTTGCTGCTGAGCACCCTGGTGCCGGCGCACACCGCGCTCCTGGGCTGGACGCCCGCGTTCTGGCTGCTGGTCGCGCCCTTGCTGGTGCTGCTGGCGCTGGAACCGGGGCTGCCGCGCCGCTGGCTGGCGCGGCGGCGTCTGCGTGTCGTCCACACCGTTCACGGCGCGGCCTGGCGCTGATGGCTCAGACGGCGCCGCCCTGGCGCTTGCGTTCCATCCGGCGCAGGAATTCGCGCATCACGCGCAGGTACAGTTCGTCGCCGAGATAGGCATCTTCCACGCCGGCGTCGATCGAGGGGTTGTCGTTCACCTCGATCACCACCGGGCGGTTGCCGACCTGCTTGAGGTCGACGCCGTAGAGTCCGTCGCCGACCGGCTGGGTCGCCTTCAGCGCCAGCTTGACCACGGCCACCGGGGCGTCCTTCAACGCGATGGTCTCGAACCCGCCGGACTTTGCCGTGCCGGTGGCGCCGTGGTTGTAGATCTGCCAGTGGCCGCGCGACATGTAGTACTTGCAGGCGTAGATCGCCTCGCGGTTGAACACGCCGATGCGCCAGTCGAACTCGGTGTAGACGTATTCCTGCGCCAGCAGCAATGCGCTGTGCTGGAACAGGCCACTGGCCGCGTGCGCCAGCTCTTGCTCGTCCTCGACCTTGACCACGCCGCGCGAGAACGAGCCGTCCGGGATCTTCAGCACCAGCGGGAACCCGAGCCGCTCGACGACTTCCTTCATGCCCTTGCTGTCGTCGCGATAGAGGATCTCCGTGCGCGGCACCGCCAGTTTGCGCGAGACCATCAGGTCGTTGAGGTAGATCTTGTTGGTGCAACGCAGGATCGAGCTGGGGTCGTCGACCACCACCATGCCTTCCTTCTCGGCGCGGTGGGCGAAGCGGTAGGTGTGGTTGTCGCTGGCGGTGGTTTCGCGGATGAACAGGCCGTCGTACTCGGCCAGCCGCTGGTAGTCGTTCTTGCCGATCGGGTCGACCTCGATGCCCAGCTCCTTGCCGGCGCCGATGAATGCCTTCAGCGCGCGCTTGTTCGACGGCGGCATCTGCTCGGCCGGGTCGACCAGCATGGCCAGGTCGTAGCGGAACTGCTTGCGCGCGCGCGGCTTGCGCCACAGCTTGCGCGAGAAGCGGTCCAGTTCCTCGGCGAAGGCGTCCTCCTGCGCGTCGTCCAGCGAATGCAGGCCGACCGGCTTGATCGAGCTGACCTGCCACACGCGGTCGCGCTCGAACTCGATGCGCAGCAGCGGGCAGGGGAACATCTCGAACACCTGCCGGGCCAGGTCCTGCAGCGCCGGGTAGGCGGTCTCGCCGAAGTACACCAGGATGCCGAAGTCGGTGGTGTCGCGCCCGCCGGCAGGCAGGAAGTGGGTGAGCTTCTGGTTGAGGTCGTCGATGTCCAGGCCGTACAGCGAGCGCCGGCGCAGGTCGTTCACCGTGCGCACCGACGGCATCACCTTGTGCCCGCGCGCCTCGGCCAGCAACGACACGTAGTAGCCGGTGCCCAGGTACTTGTAGCTGCGGCACAGGTTGATCACGTGGGTGCGTTCGTCGTCGGCACCGACCGGCGTGCGCAGATAATCCATTGCGCTCATCACATCAACGGAGGGGTAATACGAGCTCCAGTCGGAGGCTTTCTCGACAACGACGACCAGGCGGGCCATGACACCTCTCGATCCCAAGTGGCATGCGCGGCCGGTCGCGCCCGGGGCGGGCGGCGGCGCAAAGTGCGCAGTCTGGCACAGCGCCGCGACGACACAAGGGATGGCACTGAAGGAGACGTAAATGCCCGCCCGCGCCAGCCTGTGCAGCGCCTGCTAGAGTCCGCGGGATTGCCCTGCCTGATGCCACGGATACCACCCTCGATGCCGTCTTTGCCCGTCACCGCACCGGCGCGCGTGCGCCGCGCGGATCTTTCCGATCTCGACGACCTGGTGACGCTGGAACAAAACGCGTTCGACGGCGACCGCCTGAGCCGGGCGCAATACCGCCGCCACCTGGACAGCGATTCGGCGCAAGTGCTGGTAGCCAGCGGCGGCCGCCACGATTTCTTCGGCAGCGCGGTGCTGTTTTTCCGCAAGCGCAGCCGGGTGGCGCGCGTGTATTCGCTGGCGACGCGACCCGAATCGCGCGGCCTGGGCATCGGCGCGGCGCTGCTGCAGGCGGCCGCGGCCGCCGCGCGACGGCGCGGTTGCGACCGGCTGCGGCTGGAGGTGCGTCCGGACAACGCCGCGGCGATCCGCCTGTACGAGCGCGCTGGCTTCCGCCGTTTCGGCGCGTATCGGCGTTACTACGAGGACGGCACCGACGCCTGGCGCTACGAGCAGGCGCTGGATTGATCGCGTCGCGCGTCAGCCGCCCAGCGGGTGGCGGATGCGCTGCTCAGTGGCGTCGTCCGCCCGCGCCACCAGCGCGCCGGTGCGCATCAGGTTCACCGTGTAGTGGCCGCCGTCGACCAGCGGCAGAAACGCGCCGCTGCCGTAGACCGTGTCGAGTTCCGGCAGCCACGCAGGGTGCGTCTTGCCCAGCTTGACCAGGTCGAACGCACCGGCCGGCTCGAAACTGATCACCGTGCGCGGCGCGGTCATTTCCTGCGCGGGATCGTCGTAGCGGCCGGAGAGCCGATCGAGCCGGTACAGCGGTGGCACGCCGGCCAGCAGCGCGGGCAGCTTCCACTTCAGCACGACCGCCTCGACGCGCCAGGCATCGCCGGCCAGTTCGACCTCGCGCGTGCTGCCGTCGGGCCAGGTCAGGTTGAGCGCCCAGCGCTGCGGCGACAGGATGCGCGCGTCGATCTCGACCACCGACGCCTCCTCGCCCAGCAGGTGGTAGCCACGCAGCGCGGCGCCGGTGCCGGCCAGCAACAGTGTGAGCGCAAACGCCGCCACGCACAGCAGCGCCCGCCAGCTGGCCGCTGCGCGACGACGCGCCTGCAGGTGCCGGCGCAGCATCACCAGCTGCGCGAGGGTGACCAGCGCGAACACCGCGGCCAGCACCAGCAGCACCGTCATCGGCATGCGCAGCAAGGCGCTCCAGTCCATCGCATCCACCCTCGTCGTCGCGCGGCACGCGCCGCCGCCCCATGATAGCCGGCGCACCGCGGGTGCCTCGCTATACTGGCCACTTGCTGAGGAACCCCGCCATGCGCCGATCCCTGTTGTTGCTGCCGCTCGCCCTCGTCGTCGCCCTGCTTGCCGGCTGCGGCAACAAGGGACCGCTGGTGCTGCCGCCGGCACGAACCGCGCCGCCGCCGACACCGGCCACCAGCGCACCGGCACCGGCGATGCCGGCCAGCGTGGCCGCGGATGCTTCCGGCGAGCACTGAGATGGCGCCGGCGCCACTGCGCTTTTCCAAGATGCACGGCAGCGGCAACGACTTCGTCGTGCTGGACTGCCGGCGGCAGGCGTTCGCGCTCGACGCGGTGCAGATCCGCGCGCTGGGTGATCGCCACACCGGCGTGGGCTTCGACCAGCTGCTCAGCGTGGAGCCGGCGCGCGATCCGTCGTGCGCGTTCTACTACGGCATCTGGAACACCGACGGCTCGCCGTCAGGCCAGTGCGGCAACGGCGTGCGCTGCGTGGCGGCGTGGTTGCATCGTGCCGGCGCGCTGGCGCTGGACCAGGCGGTGCGCATCGAGAGTCCGTCCGGCCCGGTGACGGTGCGCGTGCTCGCACCCGACCAAGTCACCGTAGACATGGGCGAGCCGATCTTCGAACCGGCGCGGATTCCGTTCGCGGCCGCGGCGACGGCCGCGCATTACCCGATCGAGGTCGGCGGCGACACGCTGGACATCGGCGCCGTCTCGATGGGCAATCCGCATGCGGTAGTGACGGTCGATGACCTGGCCGATCCCGCGCTGGAACGGCTCGGCCCGCTGCTGACCCGGCATCCGCGCTTCGCCGAAGGCGCCAACACCGGCTTCGTGCAGCGGCTGGACCGCAGCCACCTGCGCCTGCGCGTGCACGAGCGCGGCGCCGGCTGGACCCGCGCCTGCGGCACCGGGGCCTGCGCCGCGATGGCGGTGCTGCACCGGCGCGGCGAAGTGGATGAGCGCGTCGCGGTGGCGCTGCCCGGCGGCAGCCTGCGCATCGACTGGGCCGGCGCCGGCCATGCGCTCTGGATGACCGGCCCGGCGGCCTTCGTTTTCGAGGGCGAATGGGCGCTTCCCCGCGTCGAACCGCCGCCGGCCGGTTGAAGCCCGCGCGCGTCCATCGCACACTGCGGCAGGCAAGCCCCGCCCGCCCCGCTCCAGGATCTCCGCGCATGACCGCTACCCTGCTCGACGACGCCACCCAGGCCCGCGTGGTCGCCGCCTACCTGAAGCGGCACCCGGAATTCCTCAGCGAGTACCCCGAGCTTGCCGCCAAGCTGACCATGCCGCCGCGCGAGAGCGGCGGCGCGGTGGCCTCGCTGGCGGTCTACCAGATGCAGAGCTTGCGCGACAAGAACGCCGAGCTGGAGCGGCGGCTGGCCGAACTGGTCGAGATCGCCGCCGAGAACGAGAAGCTGATGGAGCGCGTGCACGGCCTGACCGTGGCGCTGCTGCGCGCCAGCACGATGGAGGTCACTGCACGCACGGTGATCGCACGGCTCAGCGCGGATTTCCACACCGAGCGCGTGAGCCTGCTGCTGTTCGGGGCCGAACCCAAGCTGCCGCGCGCCGACTGGCTGCAGCAGATCGCCGGCGGCGCGGCGGCGCTGCCCGAGTTCGCCGATTTCCTGCACAAGGGCGAGCCCAGCTCCGGCCGCCTGTCGGCCGACAAGCTGGCGCGGCTGTTCGGCGAGCACGCGACCGGACTGCAGTCGGTGGCGTTGATCCCGCTGGGCGACGCCGGCATGCTGGCCATCGGCAGCGCCGACCCGAACCGCTTCCAGCCGGGCATGGGCACGCTGTTCCTGAGGATGATCTCCGCCACCATCACCGCCGCGCTGGCGCGCTCGCGGGATGTCTCCTGAGCCGGTAGTGACCCCGGCCGGCCAAGTCGATGCCTGGCTGGCCCGCCTCGCCGGCGAACGCCACGCCTCGCCGCACACCGTCGCCGGCTATCGGCGCGACCTGGACAAGCTGCTGCGCTTCATGGCGGCAGGTCAGGTAGGCACCTTCGAAGCACTCGACGGCGCGCGCATGCGCGCGTTCATCGCCGGCGAACATCGCGCGGGGCTGGCGCCGAAGAGCCTGCAGCGCCTGCTCTCTTCCTGCCGCAGCCTGTTCCGCCAGCTCGGTCGCGAGGGCACGCTGAGCCACGATCCGCTGCTCGGCGTGCGCGGCCCCAAGGTGCGCCGCAAGCTGCCGCAGGTGCTCGACGTGGACGAGGCCACCGCGCTGGTGGAGACCGACAGCGGCGGCAAGCTCGCCGTGCGCGACCGCGCGATGCTGGAGCTGTTCTACTCCAGCGGCCTGCGCCTGTCCGAGCTGTGCGGCCTGCGCTGGCTCGACCTCAAGCTCGACGACGGCGAGGTGCGCGTGCTGGGCAAGGGCAGCAAGACGCGCATCGTGCCGGTCGGCCGCCACGCCGTGGCCGCGCTTCGTGCGCTCGGCGCCGAGCAGGGCATGCCGCCGGACGGCCCGGTATTCCGCGGCCGCGGCGGCGCGCCGATCCATCCACGCACGATTCAGTTGCGCATGAACACCCTCGCGCTGCAGCAGGGCATCCCGAAACACATCCATCCGCATCTGCTCAGGCACACCTTCGCCAGCCACATGCTGGAATCCTCCGGCGACCTGCGCGCGGTGCAGGAGCTGCTCGGCCACGCCGACATCGCCACCACCCAGATCTACACCCACCTGGATTTCCAGCATCTGTCCAAGGTGTACGACGCGGCGCATCCGCGGGCCAAAAGGAAGCCGTAGGAGCGCACCCTGTGCGCGATGCTCTTGCCGTCACCTGACGAAGAGCGGTCGCGCACGGGGTGCGCTCCTGCCGGCGGCGTGTTGAAGCCTTGCCCGACCACCCCCATGTCGTGCGCTCAACCCATGGAGCTTCATATGGAATCCTTCCACGCCACCACCATCGTCTGCGTGCGCCGCGACGGCCGCGTCGTGATCGGCAGCGACGGCCAGGTCACGCTGGGCAACACGGTGATGAAGGGCAACGCGCGCAAGGTGCGCCGGCTCGGCAAGACGGGCGAGGTGGTGGCCGGTTTCGCCGGCGCCACTGCCGACGCCTTCACCCTGTTCGAACTGTTCGAGCAGAAGCTCGAGAAGCACAACAACAACCTCACCCGCGCCGCGGTGGAAATGGCCAAGGAATGGCGCACCGACCGCCGCTTCGGCCGACTGGAGGCGATGCTGGCGGTAGCCGACAAGGAAACCTCGCTGCTGATCTCCGGCAACGGCGACGTGGTGGAACCCGAGCACGGGCTGATCGCGATCGGCTCTGGCGGCCCGTTCGCCCAGTCCGCCGCGATGGCCCTGCTGGAAAACACCGACCTGGACGCCCGCACCATCGTCGAGAAGGCGCTGAAGATCGCCGGCGACATCTGCATCTACACGAACCACAACGTGTCGATCGAGGAGCTGGGAATGGGGAATGGGGAATAGGGAATAGACAAGCCCGACATTCCCGCAAGCCCACGCTCTTCCCATTCCCTATTCCCCATTCCCTATTCCCTGCGAAGCCAGCCCATGTCCGAACTCACCCCCCGCGAAATCGTCAACGAACTCGACCGCTACATCATCGGCCAGCACGACGCCAAGCGTGCGGTGGCGGTAGCGCTGCGCAGCCGCTGGCGACGCATGCAGTTGCCGGTGGAGATGCGCAACGAGATCACCCCGAAGAACATCCTGATGATCGGGCCCACCGGCGTGGGCAAGACCGAGATCGCGCGGCGGCTGGCGACGCTGGCGAACGCGCCGTTCGTGAAGGTCGAGGCGACCAAGTTCACCGAGGTGGGCTACGTCGGCAAGGACGTCGAGTCGATCATCCGCGACCTGGCCGACGGCGCCTACAAGCTGACCCGCGAGCAGGCGATCAAACGCGTGCGTTCACAGGCCGAGGACCGCGCCGAGGATCGCATCCTCGATGCGCTGCTGCCGCGCCGGCAGTCCCCGCCGACCGACTGGAGCCACGACGCACCGGCCGCTCCCGCCATCGACAGCGACACCCGCCAGAAGCTGCGCAAACAGCTGCGCGAGGGCGCGCTGGACGAGCGCGAGATCGAGCTGGATTTCGCCATGAACGTGGGCGTGGAGATCATGTCGCCACCGGGCATGGAGGAGATGGGCGCGCAACTGCGCCAGATGTTCCAGAACCTGGGCGGCGCCAAGACCCAGACCCGCAAGCTCGCGATCAAGGCGGCCCGCCCGCTGCTGATCGACGAGGAGGCCGGCAAGCTGCTCAACGACGAGGAGATCCGCGCCCAGGCGATGGAGAACGCCGAGCAAAACGGCATCGTCTTCATCGACGAGATCGACAAGGTGGCCCAGCGCAGCGACCACGGCCACGCCGGGGTCAGCCGCGAGGGCGTCCAGCGCGACCTGCTGCCGCTGGTGGAAGGCTCCACCGTCTCGACCAAGTACGGCCCGATCAAGACCGACCACATGCTGTTCATCGCCTCCGGCGCGTTCTCGCTGGCCAAGCCCTCGGACCTGATCCCCGAGCTGCAGGGCCGCCTGCCGATCCGGGTCGAGCTCTCCGCGCTCAGCGTGGACGACTTCAAGCGGATCCTGCGCGAGCCGAACAACGCGCTGACCAAGCAGTACGTGGCACTGCTCGGCACCGAGGGCGTCACCATCGAGTTCGCCGACTCCGGCATCGACCGCCTGGCCGAGGTGGCGTTCCAGGTGAACGAGCGCACCGAGAACATCGGCGCCCGCCGGCTGCACACCGTGATGGAGCGTCTGCTGGAAAAAATCTCCTTCGAAGCTGCGGATAAGTCCGGCGAAAAATACAAGATCGACGCCCAACATGTAGACAACTCCCTCGCCAACCTGGTTCGTGACGAGGATCTCAGCCGCTACATCCTGTAAAGCCGGCAGATCACCCCGATCTGCTAAAATGGACACCGTGAACAACGTTATCGAACTGAAAAACACCGGCCAGCGCGCCCAGTTGCGCGAGGCGCAACAGAAACAGACGCTGATCCGGTTGTGGCGTGAAGACCTCGAACACGGCAGCTTCTGCGGTTACGTGGGCGGGGTGGGGCGGGAGTTCTTCCTGCTCTGGGTGGTCGGCGACGGCATCACCTACGACGGCATGTACGTGATGCGGCACCGCGACATCTCCGAGCTCGAAGCACCCGACAAGCACCATGCCTTCTTCGAGAAGGCGCTGGCGCTCAAGCACATCCTGCCGCGGATGCCGCGCGGCTTCCCGCTGGACAGCATCCGCGAGGTAGTCCAGGCCGCCGGCGCCCAGGCACCGGTGATCGGCGTGCACGTGGACAGCGAGGACGAGTCCGAGGTCTGCTACATCGGCCGGCTGGTCAGCGTCGAGGACGACGGCTTCTACATGCAGGAACTCAGCCCGGACGCGGAGTGGATGCGCGAGGTCTCGTTCTTCAGCTGGGACGAGGTCTCCACCATCAGCATGGAAGACAGCTACGCCCAATCCCTGCTGGCTGTGGCCGGCCCCGCCCCGGCCCTGCTGCCCGGCGACGCCAGCGGCCTCGGTCGCGCGCCCTCGCCCTGAACCCCTCCTCCCGTAGGAGCCCGCTTGCGGGCGATGCCTTTTTGGCCGGGAATCGGGAATCGCAAAAGCATTAAGAGCATCGCCCGCGGGCGGGCTCCTTATGTGTCGATTCTCCTCGGAGGTTGGGGGAGAATCGCCGACTGATCATCGGTGGGAACGGGGAGACGCCGTCGGGCTCCTCTGGCTTCGCGCCTGCGCCGTAGATTCGCGCCCCCGTTCCGTTTTATCTGCCGCAAGCTGCAACGGTATCTTAGGCCCGCCCCTGGCGTGAGCCTGCACGTGTAAGGATCGGCTTGGCGGATCTTCGATGGTCGGACACCTGAACCGAACGAGGATTGGCTGATGACAGAATCCATGGTTGGCATCGACGTGGCCAAGGCAACCTTTGACGTGGCCGCGCCGCTGGAACCGAAGGGCAAGTACCGCACCAAAGCGAAGTTGCCGAACACGCCCGCCGGCTTCACCTTGCTGAGCGACTGGCTGGATCGCCACGTGCCGGGAGCGGCGGTGTGCATGGAAGCGACGGGCGTGTATCACGAAGCATTGGCCACTTTCCTGGTCGAGCGCGGCGTGACCGTTTACGTGGCCAACCCGGCCCAGGTCGCCGCCTATGCCAAGAGCGAGTTGTCGAGGACCAAGACCGATCATGCCGATGCCAAGCTGATCGCCCGCTTTGCGATGGCGCAGTTGCAGGTAGGCACCACCTTGCGGCCGTGGGTGCCGCCCACGCCCGCCCAGCGCAAACTGCGCGCCCTGATCCACCGGCTGAACGATCTGGAGGGCATGCGCCAGATGGAACGCAACCGACTGGACGTCAGCGATCAGGCGGTGCGCGGCTCCATCGCCGACGTGATGGAGACATTGGACGCCCAGATCGCAGAGCTGAAGAAGGAAATCGACAACCACATCGACTCGGATCCGGACTTACGCCGCGATGCCGGCCTGCTGACCTCCATTCCGGGGATTGGCGAGCTGACGGCGGCCTTCATGTTGGGCTGTGCGGGCGACCTGCGCCGGTTCGACGACCCGCGCAAGCTCGATGCCTTCGCCGGCATGAATCCCGCCATCCGCGAGTCGGGCAAGTGGGTCGGTCAAAGCCGCCTGTCCAAGCTCGGTCACGCCTTGTTGCGCGCCAAGCTCTACATGCCGGCGATGACGGCGATCCGCCACAACGTCGCCGTGCGCGCCTTGTTCGATCGACTGGTCGCTCGCGGCAAGCCACGCAAACTGGCGCTGGGTGCCGCCATGCGCAAGCTGCTCCACCTCGCTTGGGGGGTTATCCGCTCAGGTAAGAATTTCGACCCCAGCATCGCGCTTGCCTGACGGACGGCAAGACGGTATCTACGGGGTCGCGGTCGCACCCAACTCGTCGCGCCAACGGGTAAGCTTTCGGATTCATCCTGAAAGCCCGTCCGCCGTGGAGCACGCATGAGCCGCATCGTCGTCGTCGGCAGCATCAACATGGACCTGGTCACCCAGGCGCCGCGCTTCGTCGGCCCCGGCGAGACCATCCTCGGCAAACGCTTCCTTACCGTGCCCGGCGGCAAGGGCGCCAACCAGGCGGTTGCTGCCGCGCGGCTGGGCGCCGAGGTCGCCCTGGTCGGCGCGCTCGGCCGCGACGCCTTCGGCGACCAGCTGCACGCCGGCCTCGCCGCCGAACACGTCGACCTGACCCACGTCGCGCGCCTCGACGACAGCGCCAGCGGCACCGCCTCGATCACCGTCGCCGGCGGCGAGAACCAGATCATCGTGGTGCCCGCCGCCAACACTCGCGTCACGCCCGCCCACGTCGAAGCCGCGCGTTCGCTGCTCGAACGGGCCGACGCCGTGCTGGTGCAGATGGAAATCCCGCTGGAAACCGTCGAAGCCACCGTGCGCCTGGGCCACCGCCTCGGGGTGCCGGTGATCCTCAATCCTGCCCCCGCGCAAAAACTGCCCACCGACTGGCTCAAACTCGCCCGCTACGTCACCCCGAACCAGCACGAGCTGGCGATCCTGCTCGGCGCCGATCCCACCGAAGACTTCAAGGCGCTGATGCAACGCGCCCCATGCCCGGTCGTGCTCACCCGCGGCGGCGAAGGCGCCTGGTATCGCGAACAGGGCGAACCGCTGCACCAGCCCGGCTTCAAGGTCGACGTGGTCGACAGCACCGGCGCCGGAGACACCTTCAACGCGACGCTGGCGGTATTCCTGAAAGAAGGCCTGGCCGCAGCGGTACGCAAGGCCTGCGCGGCCGCCGCGCTGTCGGTGACGAAGCTGGGCGCGCAGGGCGGCATGCCCACCGGGCGCGAGCTGGACAGGTTCCTCGCGTAGCGGCGCCGACGGGCTATTTGCCGATGCAGAACGAACTGAAGATCGCGCCGAGCAGGTCGTCGCTGCTGTAGTGGCCGGTGATTTCGCCCAGCGCGTGCTGGGCCTGGCGCAATTCCTCGGCAGCGAGTTCGCCGGCGCGGGTGGTGGCAAGGATGGCGGCGGTGCGATCGAGATGGTCACGCACGGACTGGAGGGCGAGCACGTGGCGGCGTCTGGCGCTGAAGGCGCCTTCGCCGCTGCCGGCGCCGGCGACGTGCTTGAGGTGGTCGCGCAGGAGATCGAGGCCGTCGCCGGTTCTGGCAGAGGCCCATAGCCAGTAGACGCTTTCGCGCCATTCGTCATGCGCGGCGAGGCCGTCGCGGTCGATCTTGTTGACCAGCACGATGCGCTCTACCTGGGACGGCAACGCGGCGAAGAAGGCGAGGTCGGCGCCGGCGTGCGCGGCGGCGGTGACCAGCAGGGCAACGTCGGCGCGTTGCAGTTCGCCGTGGGCGCGGCGCACGCCTTCGCGTTCGACTTCGTCTTCCGTATCGCGCAGGCCGGCGGTGTCGGCCAGTTCCAGCACGATGCCGTCGAGGCTCAGGCTTTCGCGCAGCACGTCGCGGGTGGTGCCGGCGATCGGGGTGACGATGGCACGGTCGCTGCCGGCCAGCGCGTTGAGCAGGCTGGATTTGCCGGCGTTGGGGCGGCCGATGATGGCCACCTTGAGTCCGTCGTTGAGGCGCACGCCGCGTTGCGCTTCACGCAGCAGGTCGGCCAGTTCGCGGCGCAGCTTGGCGAGTTGCGCGGTGATGGCGGGGTCGGCGAGGAAGTCGATTTCCTCTTCGGGGAAATCAATCGCCGCCTCGACGTGCACGCGCAGCGCGATCAGCGCTTGCAGCAGCGCGCCGACCTTGCGCGAGAACACGCCTTCCATCGATTGCAGCGCTGCCCGCGCACCGGCCTGCGAGCGGGCAGCGATCAGGTCGGCGACGGCTTCGGCCTGGGCCAGGTCGAGCTTGCCGTTGAGGAATGCGCGTTCGGTGAACTCGCCTGGGCGCGCCAGTCGCGCGCCAAGTTCGCAGCAGCGGCGCAGCAATGCGTCCAGCAGCACGGCGCTGCCATGGCCCTGCAGCTCCAGCACAGGTTCGCCGGTGTAGGAGGCGGGGGCGGGAAAGTAGAGCAGCAATCCGCGGTCGATCAGTTCGCCGGCGCCATCGCGAAACGCGGCGAAGTGGGCATGGCGAGGTTGCGGTGCGCGGCCGAGCAGGGTTTGCGCGATGGCTGGCGCGGCGGGACCGGAGACGCGCAACACGCCGACGCCGGCCGCGCCGGGGGCGCTGGCGATGGCGGCGATGGTGTCGGTGGTCTCGGTGGTCTCGGTGGTCATGGGACGAACTTTACAGGGCGGTTTCGGGTTTGAACGGGGGGTGCGATGTCCTTCGACTTCGCCGCTGCGCGACTACGCTCAGGACGAACGGTTTGGGGAGTAAAGACGATCTCCCTGAGCGTAGCCGCGCAGCGGCGGAGTCGAAGGGTCCGCGACGTCAGCAACCAGAAACGAAACAGCCGCGGCGGGGCAACCGTCGCGGCTGTGTGTCGTCCATTCGGCGATGGGTCAGGCCGCCTTGGCCTTGGGTTCGCCTTCGCGATCGATGTGGTGGGTCACCCACCACTGCTGGCCCAGCCCGACCAGGCCGTTGACCGCGTAGTACAGGCACAGGCCGGCGGGGAAGAAGGCGAACATCACGGTGAACAGCAACGGCATCACCTTCATCATCTTCGCCTGGGTCGGGTCCATGCCCGCGGCGACGGGGTTCAGCCACTGCGTGCCGAGCATCACGATGGCGTAGATGATCGGCAGGATGTACCACGGATCGGGCGCGCTGAGGTCGGGAATCCACAGGAACGGCGCGTGGCGCAGCTCCAGGCTGTACTCGAGCACGAAGAACAGGCCGTAGAACACCGGCAGCGTGATCAGCACCGGCAGGCAGCCGCCCATCGGGTTGACCTTCTCCTTCTTGTACAGCTCCATGGTGGCCTGCTGCATCTTCTGGCGGTCGTCGCCGTAACGCTCCTTCAGCGCCTGCAGTCGCGGCGTCAGCTTGCGCATGCGCGCGCTGGAGCGGTACTGCATCGCGGTGAGCTTCCAGGTCAGGCCCTTGATCAGCAGCACCAGCAGGATGATCGCCACGCCCCAGTTCCTGGTGATCGCGTGGAACTGCGACAGGATCCAGTGCATCGGCACGGCGATGGCCTTGAACATGCCGTAGTCGATGGTGAGGTCGAGCCCGGGAGCGATCGCATCGAGCGTGCCCTGCCGGTTCGGGCCCACGTACAACCGCGCTTCGGTGGTCAGGCTCTGCCCGGCGGCCACGTTCAGCGTCGGGCTCATCGTGCGGATCAGGTAGCGCGGGTGGGCGCTGTCCGGATCGATGGTCTGGGTGACGTAGTGGTTGGTCTGGCTGGCCGGCGGAATCCACGCGGTGACGAAGTACAGGCGCAGCATCGCCGCCCAGCCGCCCTTGATCTCGCTGTCGAGCGCGTCTTTCTTCTCGCCGAAATCCTTGAAGCCGAGCTTCTCGAACTTCTCGCCGGTGTACCAGGCCGCACCGATGAAGCTGCGCTGCTCGGGATCGGTGTAATGGCTGAACCAGCTGGACGGTTTGGGCGGCGCGATCCGCTGCAGTTGCTGGTAGGCGTTGCCCTGCCACGGCGTGTTGCCGCCGTTGTCGATGCGCTGGCTCAGGCCCACCACGTAGCTGCCGCGTTTGAAGGTGTAGGTCTTGGTGACCGCCAGGCCGGCGGCGTCGCGCCAGGTCAGCGCGACCTGGAGTTCGTCCTGGCCCGGCGCCAGGGTGTAGCTGGTCTTCTCGCTGTGGAACAGCGCCAGATGGTTGGGCTGGTCGGCCGGCGCGGTGTCGCTGCTGCTGACCAGGCCGTTCTGCGCCACGAAGTAATGCGTGGGGCTGTTGTCCAGCAGCACGACGGGCGGCGGGGTGGGGTTCTTGTGGGTCGGCGCCTGCTGCGGGTAGGCCAGCAGTTCGGCGTGCACCAGGCTGCCGCCGCGGGTATCGATCGTGAGGTGCAGGACGTCGGTGTCGACCGTGATCAGCTGCGCGCTCGCGGGTGCCGATGGCTCATGGGTAGCGACGGTTGCCGCCGTGCTCGAAGGCGCGGCGCTCGACGCGACCGCCATCGCGGCGGGAACGCTGCCGTCCGCCGACGTCGGGACGGCCTGGCTGGCGGTGGCTGCAGGGGTCGGCGCCGGCTTGGGTGCGTGGTCGTTTTCCCAGGCCATGAACAGCAAATAGGCCACGGCCAGCAGGGCAAACAGGAGGAAGTTGCGCGTTTGATTCATCGCGTAGCAGATCCGGGTAACGCCACGACTCGAGGGTCTCGCCGCGGAAGCTTGGAAAAAGGTCAGCGCTCGATTGTGGGGGGACCGTCGATTCGCTTCAATGGTTCGGCCGGGTCAGCCGCGCGGGCCGGCAGCTTTTGCCACAGGGCTTCCAGCTCGCCCAGCAACTCCGGCCCGGGCACGCCGGCGGCCTGTTCGCGCGCCATCACCATCAGGTCGATCGCGGGGAGGCGGTGGCGCACGCGCCGGAACGACTCGCGCACCAGACGCTTGATCCGGTTGCGCTCCACTGCGCGCTTGGACACCCGCTTGGAAATGGCCAGGCCCAGCCGCGCGCCGCCCAGCTCGTTGTCGCGATAGCGCAAATGAAAACAGCGGCCGCCTGCGCGTCCGCTGCTGTTTCGCAAGGCGGCGAATTCACCGGGCCGACGCAGCCGCGCCTCGCGCGGCAGACCGGCGCTGGACATCACGCCGCGCCCGATTACGGGATCAGGCGCTTGCGGCCCTTGGCGCGACGGGCGTTGATCACCTTGCGGCCGTCGGCGGTGGCCATGCGTGCGCGAAAACCGTGGGTACGGGCGCGCTTGAGCTTGCTGGGCTGGAAGGTCCGCTTCATGGGTTGCTCCGAAGGGAATGTGAGTAAAAGGTTGGAGAGTATGTCCGGTCGGGGCCGCGGCTGTCAAATCGCGCCAGCTCGCGCCTTGCGCGACGCGGCGACGGCGCCGGTCCGGCACCGCGGGGGCTGCTGCTAGACTAGCCCATCACCCTGCGCGCAAGCGCCCCAAGTCGTGGTTGATCGAATTCATGAGTGATCTGTGGCGGCGCTGCCTTGAGCGTCTGGAAGGCGATCTGAGCGCCGAAGACCTGCACACCTGGCTGATGCCGCTGCAGGCGCGTGACGATGCCGACGGCTTGCAGCTGTTCGCCCCCAATTCCTACACGCTGGACACGGTGCGCCAGCGCTACCTGGCGCAAATCGAGCAGGTACTGGGGCAGCTGGCTGGCCGCGCCATGCCGGTGCGGCTGGAGGTGGGTTCCAGTGTACGTCGGGCGGAGCCGGCCAAATCGGCGGCAGCCACGCCCACCCGGCCCGCCCCTGCGGCGGCGACGCAGGCGTTCCACCACAATCTCGACCCGCATTACACCTTCGAAACCTTCGTCGAGGGCAAGTCCAACCAGCTCGGCAAGGCCGCCGCGATGCAGGTGGCCACCAACCCGGGGCGCGCGTACAACCCGCTGCTGCTGTATGGCGGCACCGGCCTGGGCAAGACCCACCTGATGCACGCCGCCGGCAACCTGATGCTGGAGCGCAACCCGGGTTGCAAGGTGATGTGCCTGAACTCGGAGCAGTTCGTCGGCTCGATGATCGAGGCCTTGCGCGCCAAGAGCATGGACGAGTTCAAGCGCCGCTTCCGTTCGGTCGACGCGCTGCTGATCGACGACATCCAGTTCTTCGCGGGCAAGGACACCACGCAGGAGGAATTCTTCCACACCTTCAACGCGTTGTTCGAGTCCAAGCAGCAGATCATCCTCACCTGCGACCGTTATCCCAAGGAAGTGGACAAGCTGGAGCCGCGCCTGAAGTCGCGCCTGGGCTGGGGCCTGAGCGTGGCGATCGAACCGCCGGATTTCGAGACGCGCGCGGCAATCTTGCTGTCCAAGGCACACGACAAGAGCGTGGCCATGGACGAGAGCGTGGCGATGCTGCTGGCCAAGCGCATCCGCTCCAACGTGCGCGACCTGGAAGGCGCGCTCAACACTCTGGCGGCGCGTGCCAACTTCTACGGGCGGCCGATCACCACCGATTTTGCCGAGGAGACCCTGCGCGACCTGCTGGCCACGCACGCCCAGGCGGTCACCATCGCCAACATCCAGAAGATCACCGCCGAATACTTCAACGTGCGCCTGCAGGACCTGCTCTCCAAGCGGCGCGTGCGCTCGCTGGCGCGGCCGCGGCAGATCGCGATGACCTTGTCCAAGGAACTGACCGAGCACAGCCTGCCCGAGATCGGCGAGGCGTTCGGCGGGCGCGACCACACCACGGTGATGCACGCCTGCAAGACGATCCGCAAGTTCCTCGAAACCGACGTGCGCATGCGCCAGGACTGGGAACAGTTGATCCGCACGCTCACCGGTTGACGCGCGCGTGGGCGGGCCTGCGCGCCGGGAATGCGCGAGAATGCGGGGCAAGTTGGGGCCAAGCTGTGGATAATGGGTGGATGAATGGACCTGCCAGGTTATCCACAAGTCATGCACTGCCTGGCCGGCCTGCACTGCACACAGAAAATAGATCGTAACAAGTTGATTTTGCGGACAAAAAACGACAAAGACCGGTTCTCCACAAGTACAACAACAGCCACTACACTTCTTTTCAAAAGAAAGAACAGCAGGTAAAGGGAAGCCCACCATGCAATTCAGCATCCAACGTGAAGCTCTGCTCAAGCCGCTGCAACAGGTAGTGGGTGTGGTCGAACGGCGCCAGACGCTGCCGGTACTGGCCAACTTGCTGTTCAAGGTGGCGGACGGTCAGGTCTCGCTTACCGGTACCGACCTGGAAGTCGAGATGATCGCGGTCACCGAGGCGGAGAAGCTCGCAGACGGCGAGATCACCATCCCGGCCCGAAAGCTGTTCGACATCGTGCGCGCATTGCCCGACGGCGCCCATATCGAGCTGAAGTTGAACGGTGACCGCGTGGCACTGCACGCCGGACGCAGCCGGTTCACGCTGACGACGCTGCCGGCCAGCGAATTTCCCACGGTGGATCAGATCGAGGTGGTCGAGAAGGTCAACCTGCCGGAGGAGGTGCTGCGCGACCTGATGGAGCGCACGGCGTTCGCCATGGCCAACCAGGACGTGCGCTACTACCTCAACGGCATGCTGCTGGACCTGCAGGAACACAGCCTGCGCTGCGTGGCCACCGACGGCCATCGCCTGGCGATGAAGCAGACCGAGCTGCAGAGCTCGGTGAGCACCCGCCGCCAGATCATCATCCCGCGCAAGGGCGTCAACGAGCTGATCGGCCTGCTGGAAGGCGGTGACGGCGAGGTGGAGCTGGAGTTCGGCCGCAACCATCTGCGCGTGCGCCGGGGCAATGTCACCTTCACGTCGAAGCTGATCGACGGTCGTTTCCCGGATTACGAGGCGGTGATTCCGCTGGGTGCGGACAAGACCGCCACGCTGGACCGCGAGGTACTCCGCGGGGCGCTGCAGCGCGCGGCGATCCTGTCGAACGAGAAGTATCGCGGCGTGCGGCTGGAGCTGTCGCCGGGCAAGCTGCGCATCGTGGCGCACAACCCGGAGCAGGAAGAAGCCGTGGAGGAGGTCGAGGCCGACACCCATGTCTCCGACCTGGCGGTGGGCTTCAACGTGGGTTACCTGCTCGATGCCCTCGCGGCCCTGCGCGGCGACAAGGCGCGCTTGAGCCTGCGCGATGCGCAGTCCAGTTGCCTGGTGCAGGAGCACGACAACGAGCAGGCGCGCCATGTGATCATGCCGCTGCGGCTCTGACGCGGCTCTCGTGGTCGTTGCGATCAGGCGTCGTCACCAGCAGCGCCGGGGTCTCCGCAGGGAGCCCCGGCGTTGTCGTCTGGGGTGTCGGTCCGCATGAGGCTGGAACAGTTGCGTATCTGCGGCTTGCGCTGCCTGACCGATGTCAGCCTGGCGCTGGACCCGGCAATCAACGTGTTCATCGGCGACAACGGTGCCGGCAAGACCAGCGTGCTGGAGGCCGCTTTTCTGCTTTCGCACGCACGCTCGTTTCGTTCCGGCGCGCGCGAGGCGCTGGTGCAGCGGGGCATGGCGCAACTGGCCTTGTTTGCCGAGGTGCGCCACCGCGATGAGTCTGATGTCGAACGCTTGGGGCTGGGGCGTTCGGGCGCGCGCTGGGAGGCGCGTATCAACGGCGAGGCCGCGTCGATCGGCGAGCTGGTGCAGGCCTGCGCGGTGGTCTGCTTCGAGCCTGGCTCACATGCGCTGATCGCCGGCCCGGCCGAGGAGCGTCGGCGCTATCTCGATTGGGGCGTGTTCCACGTGGAACAGGATTTCCTGGCGCTGTGGCGTCGCTGCCAGCGCGCGCTGAAGCAGCGCAACAGCTTGCTGCGCGCGGGAGTGACGCCGTCGGATGACCTGTGCGAACCGTGGGAACGGGAGCTTTCGCAGGCCGCAGAACGCATCGACCTGCAGCGCCGCGCTTACCTGGACCGCTTGCGACCTTGCCTCGAAGTCAGCATGGCGGCCTTGCTGCCGGAGTTGGGCGCGATGGAACTGCGCTACCGCCGTGGCTGGTCGGACGAGCTGCCGCTTGCCGATCAATTGGCGACGCAGCGCGGCCGGGATCAGGCGCGGGGGCACACCAGCCTGGGTCCACACCGCGCCGATTGGACGCTTTCTTTCGAACGGGCCCCGCTGCGCGAGCACCTGTCGCGCGGCCAGGAGAAGCTCGCTGCGCTGGCCTGCGTATTGGCGCAAGCTACCCTGTATGCACAGGAACATGGCGACTGGCCGGTGGTGTGCCTGGACGACCTTGCCTCCGAGCTGGACCAGTCGCACCAGGCGGCTGTGGTGGCCGAACTGCAGGACGTCCACGCCCAGGTGCTGCTGACCGGCACCGAATTGCCGCCGGCATTGCAGGCGACCTCCGCTCGCGTGTTCCACGTGGAACAAGGCCAGATAGCGCGCCTGCTATAATCGAAGGGTTGCACCTTTCGCAGGTTGCATAACCCTTGCCCGGCCGATCACGGCGCCGCGTCGGGCCGGGTCGCTGGCGCCAGGAAACGACCTTCGCATGAACGAACCCCTCAACGAATCCCACTACGATTCGAGCAACATCAAGGTACTCAAGGGCCTCGAGGCGGTGCGCAAGCGCCCCGGCATGTACATCGGCGATACCGATGACGGCACCGGCCTGCACCACATGGTGTTTGAGGTCGTCGACAACTCGATCGACGAAGCCCTGGCCGGCTACTGCGACAGGGTCGTGGTCATGATCCACGAGGATGGTTCGGTCAGCGTCGCCGACAACGGTCGTGGCATCCCGGTCGACATGCACCCGGAGGAGCACCGCTCCACCGCCGAGGTGGTGATGACGGTGCTGCATGCCGGCGGCAAGTTCGACGCCAACTCCTACAAGGTCTCCGGCGGCCTGCACGGCGTGGGCGTTTCTGTGGTGAACGCGCTCAGCGATCACCTGTGGCTGACCATCCACCGCGACGGCCATGAATACCTGCAGGAATACTCGCTCGGCGAGCCGCTGTTCCCGCTGAAGGAGGTCGGCCCGTCGGACAAGCGCGGCACTGCCGTTCGTTTTCTGCCCAGCCCGGCCACCTTCACCAGCAACATCGACTTCCACTACGAGATCCTCGCCAAGCGCCTGCGCGAGCTGGCCTTCCTCAACTCCGGCGTCACCATCGAGCTGAAAGACGAGCGCGGGGAAGGGCGCTCGGACACGTTTGCGTACGAGGGCGGCATCCGCTCCTTCGTGCAGCACCTGTCCCAGATGAAGACCCCGCTGCACCCGAACGTGATCAGCCTGACCGCGGAGCAGGACGGCATCGTGGTGGAGGTGGCGATGCAGTGGACCGACTCGTACAACGAGACGATGTTCTGCTTCACCAACAACATCCCGCAGCGCGACGGCGGCACCCACCTCACCGGCTTCCGCGCCGCGCTGACCCGCTCGCTGCAGAACTACATCGAGAAGGAAGGCCTGGCCAAGAACGCCAAGGTCGCCCTGTCCGGCGACGACATGCGCGAGGGCATGATCGCGGTACTGTCGGTCAAGGTGCCCGACCCGAAGTTCTCCTCGCAGACCAAGGACAAGCTGGTCTCCTCCGAGGTCAAGACGGTGGTGGAGCAGGTCGTCAACGAGAAGCTCGGCGAATTCCTGCTGGAGCACCCGAACGAAGCCAAGGCGATCGCCTCCAAGGTGGTCGACGCCGCCCGTGCCCGGGAAGCCGCCCGCAAGGCGCGCGAGATGACCCGGCGCAAGGGCGCGCTGGACATCGCCGGCCTGCCCGGCAAGCTGGCCGACTGCCAGGAGAAGGATCCGGCGCTGTGCGAGCTGTTCCTGGTCGAGGGTGATTCCGCCGGCGGTTCGGCCAAGCAGGGCCGCAATCGCAGGACCCAGGCGGTGCTGCCGCTCAAGGGCAAGATCCTCAACGTCGAGAAGGCACGCTTCGACCGCATGCTCGCCTCGGCCGAGGTAGGCACCCTGATCACCGCGCTCGGTACCGGCATCGGCAAGGACGAGTACAACCCCGACAAGCTGCGCTATCACCGCATCATCCTGATGACCGATGCCGACGTCGACGGCTCGCACATCCGCACCCTGCTGCTGACCTTCTTCTACCGCCAGATGCCCGAGCTGATCGAGCGCGGCCACATCTACATCGGCCTGCCCCCGCTGTACAAGGTGAAGCAGGGCAAGCAGGAGCTGTACATCAAGGACGACACTGCGCTGAACGACTACCTGATCTCCAGCGCGGTGGACAACGCTGCGCTGGAGTACAGCCCCGAGGCGCCGCCCATCACCGGCGAGGCGCTGGAAAAGCTGCTGCGCGGCTACCAGAGCGCGCTGGACCAGATCGCCCGACTGGCACATCGTTTCGACCCCGCGGTGCTCACCGCGATGCTGGAGCATCCGCCGCTGGTGCCGGCGCTGTGGGCCGATGCCGAGGCCATGCAGGGATGGCTGGACGCCGTGACGCTCAAGCTCAGCGCGAGCGGGCTGGGCAAGCCGCATTACACGTTGCGCCTGCGACCGGCACACGCCGCCGCCGCCGGCGCGGCGCAGCCGGCGGCCATCGAGGTGATCCGCGAGCAGCATGGGCTCAGCCACACCTGGTTCCTGCCGCAGCCGTTCTTCGGCAGCGCCGAGTTCCGTCCGATCCTGGCGATCAGCCAGCAGATCGCCGGCCTGGTCCAGCCCGATGCAGTGGTGCGCCGGGGCAATGCTTCGCGCGGCATCCTCCGCTTCGTCGACGCCCGCAACTGGTTGCTGGAGGAGGCCAAGAAGGGGCGCAGCATCCAGCGCTTCAAGGGCCTGGGCGAAATGAACCCGGAGCAGCTGTGGGATACCACGGTCAACCCGGAAACCCGCCGCATGCTGCAGGTCGGCATCGAGGATGCGATCGTCGCCGACCAGATGTTCTCCATGTTGATGGGCGAGGCGGTCGAGCCGCGGCGTGATTTCATCGAGGCCAACGCGCTCAAGGTTGCCAACCTGGATATCTGACGAGGCACCACCGGCGCCTGCCGTGACGTGGCAGGCGCCGGCAGCCGGTGATCGCCGACCGCCGCTGAGCAAGGCTGGGGGCGCGGCCTTCGGCGACACTTTGTTTGTGTCTAACCTGTTGATCTGAAAAGATCTTTTATGCCGCAGCGCAACTTGTTATCCGGGCCCGGATAGGGTTACGCTGCAAGACCCGCCTGTTTGCGTCGACACGTACCGGCCTTGCGATGAGGAACCCCATGAAACAGCTTCGAAGCTTCACTCTGCTGGCCACCGCGGCCTTGCTGCTTGGTCTGCTCGCCAGCCCGGCATGGGCCCGGAAGCAGCACGACGACAAGTCCAAGCAGACGAGCGAGTACCCCGACAGTACGCGCACCGCGCCGAAGCTCGACCTCACCAAGACGCAGGACCAGAAGCAGCTGCAGGAAGGTTTCGATGCCCTCAACAAGGGCGATGCCGCCACGGCCGAGGCGACCCTGCAGAAGCTGCTCGACGACAGCAAGAGCAAGTACGCCCAGGCCATGGCGCTGCGCGGGCTGGCCGTGCTCAAGTACAACGCGCAGGATTTCAAGGCCGCGATCGGCCTGCTGCAACGCGCCCTGGACAACGGCGTGCTGCCAAACGACGACTACTTCGCCATGCAGTACATGATGGCTGTCGCGCAGCAAGCCGACGGGCAGTACCAGGCCTCGCTGGACACCCTCAAGAAGTGGCGAGCCGAGGGCAAGAAGGAAACTGCCGAATCGTATGCCGTCGAAAGCAACGACCTGTATCGTCTGGAGAAGTACCCGGAAGCCATCGCGGCCGTAAAGAAGGCCAAATCGCTGACCGACAAGCCCGAGCCGCAGTGGGACCAGATCCTGATGGCAAGCTATGCCGCCAGCGGGCAGAACGACCAGCTGGTGCAGATGGCGCAGGACAACCTCGCCGCGCATCCGGATGACCCGAAGGTCGTCGAGGCCGCCATCCAGGCGCTCCAGCAGGCGGGGAAATACCCCGAGGCGATCAAGGTCATGGAAGATGCCCGTGCCAAGGGCCTGCTCGGCAACGAAGCGGACTACGTGCTGCTGGCTTCGCTGTACTACAACCAGGCGCTGTCCAGCGACGAACCCAAGCCGATGGCGGACAAGGCGATCGCCGTCATCAAGGAAGGCATGAGCAAGCAGATCATGCAGCCCAGCGCGGAGAACTACGTGCTGCTGGGCAAGGCCGACTACGTGGCCGGCGACATCCCGGCGGCCACGCAGGCGTTGCAGAAGGCGCTGCCGCTGGCCACCGACGGCGAGCCCGCGCTGCAGATCGCCAACATCGAACTGACCAACAACCATTACGCCAAGGCCAAGACGATGGTCAACCAGGCCATCAGCAAGGGCGTGAAGCACATGGGCAACGCCTACCTGGTGCTGGCCGAGTGCGAGCGGGGCCTGAACAACAAGGCTGCGCGCGTCGCCGCATTGAAGAAGGCCGCGCAGGAACCGGAAAGCGCTGACCGGGCCAACGAATTGCTCAAGAAACTGGGAGCTGCAGGCAAGTAGCCATCCGGTATGGCGCTGGCGAAGGTGGACGTCCATTTCACGCCCCGCCAGCGCTATACAAAAGCCATGGCGTGTTGTAACGTTGAAAACCTTTCACTGCGCATTGTTTCAGCAAACCCGTGGCGGGTTCCGTCAGGTCCAACCAGACGGCTCCCGACAGGTCACTGCGGCGATGCGATCCCCCGATTGATCAGCTTCCAGATAGTGACAGATGGCCTCTAGTAACGAAGAAACCGGGCGTTTTAGTTGGAAGCGGACCTGGGCATTGGCAGTGGCCATCGGGCTGCACGCATTTGCCTTCCTGCTGATCGTGGCGCCGATGGCGCCGCCCAATCAGAACCACAAGGAAAAGGAAAAGATCGTCCAGGTCAGCTTCATCGAGCCGCCGCCGCCGCCGCCGCCACCGCCGCCGCCGCCGCCGGAGCCGCCGAAGCAGCCGCCGCCGAAGATCATCCAGCAGGTCAATCCGCCGCCGACCCCGCCGCCGCCGACCCCACCGCCGCCGGTGACCGAGGTTTCCGCCAATGCCGTGCAGGCGCCGCCACCGGCGCCACCCGCGCCGCCGGCGCCGCCACCGGATATCGCGGCCGGTTCGGACCTGAGCTACGGCACCCGTCCGAGTCCGCCGTATCCGCCGATGGCTGCCCGTCAGCGCCACGAGGGTACGGTGACCTTGCTGATCCTGGTTGGCCTGGACGGATCGCCAAAGTCCGTCGAGGTGGAAAAATCCAGCGGCTATCGCGAGCTGGATCGGGCGGCCAAGGACTGGGTCATGCGCCACTGGAAGTTCAATCCAGAGGTGAAGGCCGGCAAGAAAGTGGAGGGCTATGCTCGTGTCCCCATCAACTTCAATCTCAGTGGCTAGAGATAACCACTTCAACCCGCCGTAATCGGGCGACAATCGATTACGGTCACAGTTCACGCTTGACTTTTCTAGGGTAGCGTTATGTTCCTTCAGACTCCTGCTGCAACCGGCAACACCAACGCCGAAGCCATGAAACAGATGGGCTTCGAGAACCTGATGCAGAACTTCGACTGGCTCGGCTGGGTGGTCTTCGTGACCCTGGTCGCGATGTCGTTCCTGTCTTGGTACTTCATCATCGCCAACGGCATTCGCAATGCCACCGTGAAGGCACGGGCGGACAAGGTCATCGACGGTTTCTGGGGCAATGGCTCGACCCAGGACGCCATCCGTGAGCTGGAAGCGCAGCCCAAGAGCGAGCCGTTCTCCAAGATCGCGCTGGAAGCCGCTTCGGCGATGGCGCACCACCAGCAGAGCACTACCGGCACCGCCGGTCGCCTGGCGGAATCGCTGAGCCGCTCGGAGTTCATCGACCGCGCCCTGCGCCAGGCCGTGGCTCGCGAGAGCATGCGTCTGGAAGGCGGCATGACCCTGCTCGCCACGGTGGGCTCGGCCGCGCCGTTCGTCGGTCTGCTCGGTACCGTGTGGGGCATCTACCACGCCCTGATCGGCATCGCCGCCACCGGCAACGCCTCGATGAACGCGGTGGCCGGTCCGGTGGGTGAGGCGCTGATCATGACCGCCTTCGGTCTGTTCGCGGCCATCCCGGCGCTGTTCGCGTACAACTTCTTCAACCGCTCGAACCGCGTGGTCTACGCCCGCTTCGACGAGTTCGCGAACGACCTGCATGACTTCTTTGCAACCGGTTCGCGCATCGAAAGCACGAAGTGAGGGATTGACCCATGGCCGTAAGCCTAGGTGGTGATTCCACGGGCCCGATGTCGGAGATCAACGTCACGCCGCTGGTCGACGTGATGTTGGTGCTGCTGATCATCTTCATGATCACGGCTCCCCTGATGTCGCACTCGGTCACGATCGATTTGCCCATCGCCAACCCGAATGCCAAGACGCCTGATCCGAAGACGCCGCCGATCGACCTGGCGATCAAGGTCGATGGCAGTCTGTACCTCAACGATCAGCCGGTGACCGATGCGGAACTGCGCGCCAAGCTGCTGGTGGAAGCGCAGCTCACGCCGCAGCCCCAGCTGCAGATCCGTGCCGATCGCGAAGTGCAGTTCATGGTGGTGAAGAAGATCATCAGCGATGCGAAGGGTTCGGGCATGGTGCATGTCGCCTTCATGACCACCGACGCACCGAAGGGATAATTCGAGATGGCGATTTCAACCAAAAGCAGCGGCGGTGCGATGGCGGAGATCAACGTCACGCCGTTGGTCGACGTGTTGCTCGTGCTGCTGATCATCTTCATGATCACGGCGCCGATCCTGGCGCACAAGATCGAGGTCGATCTGCCGCAGCCGAACAAGGATGTGATCCCGCCCTCCAATCCGCCCAGCCCGATCAATCTGAAGATCGATCAGAGTGGCGCGTTCTACTGGAATGGCACGCCGGTCGACGAGCTGGGCCTGAAGGCGCAGCTGGCGGTGATCGGCCAGCAGTCGCTGCCGAACCAGCCGGAGATCCAGATCGCCGCCGATGACCACGTGGCCTACGAGTATGTGGCGCGGGTGCTGGCCGACGCCAAGAGCTACAACCTGGTGAAGATCGGCTTCAACGAAGCACGCTGAGCTCGGCGCAAAACGATCCAGGCAAGAGCCCCGCTTCGGCGGGGCCTTTGTTTTCAGAGCTCGGCACCGCGCCGTACCCCGGGAGGTGCCCGCTTGAGCGACGGGTCGCTTGCGGGAAGCGCTTGCCGGGCACGTCCGCCACTGCTCAGCGCAGGATCTGCAGGTAGTGGCGCACGGTGGTGGCCAGTCCTTCGTACAGGGCCTCGCCGATCAGGGCGTGGCCGATCGAGACCTCGGCGAGGCCGGGGATCGCGGCCTTGAAGGTGCCGAGGTTGGCCTGGCTGAGATCATGTCCGGCGTTGACCGCCAGGCCGGCCTGCTGGGCGCGGCGGGCGGTGTCGGCACATGCCGCCAGCGCCGCCGCAGGGTCGCCATCGGCGAAGGCCTCCGCATACGGGCCGGTGTAGATCTCGATGCGCTGTACGCCGATGGCCGCGGCCAGCTCGAAATCGCCGCTGCCCGCGTCGACGAACAGGCTGACCCGGCAGCCCAATGCATTCAGCTCATCGACCAGCGGCCTCAGGCGGGTGGTGTCCTGGCGCAGGTTGAAGCCATGGTCCGAGGTGATCTGGCCGTCGCTGTCCGGCACCAGGGTTACCTGGGTCGGGCGGACCAGGCGCGCGAGTTCGATCAAGCCGGGGTAATCGCCGCGCGGACCCGCGAACGGGTTGCCCTCGATGTTGTACTCGACCCGCCCGCGCAGCATCGCGGCCAGCGCACGGACGTCATCGGGCCGCACATGGCGCTGGTCCGGGCGCGGATGCACGGTGATGCCGCCGCAACCGGCCTCGATGCAGGTCTGCGCGGCATGGCAGATGTCGGGGCTGCGGCCGCCGCGCGAGTTGCGCAGGACAGCGATCTTGTTGAGGTTGACGCTGAGCAGGGTCATCGCGGAAACCACTCCGGGGCGGGAAGAATCGGCTGGCTGGCCCGGCAGCACGCCATGCCGACGGGTGACAGTGCACCGATCATTCGATGTCGGCAAGCAGCGTCGCCGCGCGCACCTTGCGCGGCGACCCGCGCCAGGCCAGCGCGGCGACCAGTTCCGGCGCGAGGTCGAGCCGCTGCAGTTGCCAGGCGCCGACATCTTCGCCGTCGAAGCGCAGCAGCTGCAATGGTTGCGGCGGCGCCGCCACGCGCAGCCGCTGCAGTCCGTAGCCGATGCCGCGTCCATGCGCCTTGAGCAGCGCTTCCTTGGCCGTCCACAGCGTCAGGAACGCGTCGTCGCGCGCGTCCACGGGCAACGCCGCCAGCGCCGCCGTCTCTGCCGCGTCGAAGAAGCGCCGGGCCAGCGCCAGCGCACGCGGTCGGGCTCGCCGGCGCTCGCCGTCGACGCCCGGCGCGATGCCACGGGCGATCGCCACCAGCGCATGGTCACCGCTGTGCGACCAGTTGAAATCCAGTGCCGTGCCGTGGCGCGGATCGAGCCGCGGCCGTCCGTGCGCGTCCTGCGTGAGCTGCAGCTCGCCGGCGTCGACGCCGAGATATGCGGCCAGTATCCGCAACAACGGCAGACGACCGGCTGCGCGGCGGTAGCCCAGATGCCAGACGTGCACCGTCTGGTCGTCCAGTTGCGCGGCAGCGGCGGCGGGAAGGGGCGGGAGCGTGTCGGTCATCCCGCTCATGGTGCGGCCCGTCGCGTCGCGGTACAAGCGACGCGACGGCGCTTGTGTCAACGCGGCAGGCGCGACGTGCCCATCAGGAACTCGTCCACCGCCTGCGCGCACTGGCGGCCTTCCCGGATCGCCCACACCACCAGCGACTGGCCACGGCGCATGTCGCCGGCGGCGAACACCTTGTCGACGCTGGTGCGGTAGGCGGCGCCGCCGTCGACCTTCGCCGCCGCATTGCCGCGCGCGTCCTTGTCCACGCCGAAGGCATCGAGCACGGCTTGCGTCGGCGACACGAAACCCATCGCCAGCAGGACCAGGTCCGCCTCGATCTCGAACTCGCTGTCCGGCACCTCGCTCATGCGGCCCTCGTGCCATTGCAGCCGCACCGCGGTCAGGCTGCGCACGCGGCCCTTGCCGTCGTCGTTGAAACGTTTGGTGGCCACCGCCCAGTCGCGCCGGCAACCCTCCTCGTGCGAACTGGAGGTGCGCAGCCGAATCGGCCAGTACGGCCAGGTCAGCGGCTTGTTCTCCTGCGCCGGCGGCTGCGGCAGCAGTTCGAACTGGGTGATCGCCGCGGCGCCCTGGCGGTTGGAAGTGCCCACGCAGTCCGAGCCGGTGTCGCCGCCGCCGATCACCACCACCTGCTTGTCGGTGGCAAGGATCTGCGACGCCAGCGCGTCGCCGGCCAGTACGCGGTTCTGCAGCGGCAGGAAGTCCATCGCGAAGTGCACGCCGTCCAGTTCGCGCCCGGGCAGCGGCAGGTCGCGCGGGGTCTCGGCGCCGCCGGCCAGCACCACCGCGTCGAAGTCCTGCTGCAACTGCTCCGGCGTCAGCGCGAGCTGCCCGTCCTTCGCGTCGGCGGCGTTGCCGACATACACGCCAGGGCGAAACTGCACGCCCTCGACGCGCATCTGATCGAGACGGCGGTCGATATGCTCCTTCTGCAACTTGAAATCGGGGATGCCGTAGCGCAGGAGCCCGCCGATGCGGTCGTTCTTCTCGAACACGGTGACCGCGTGGCCCGCACGCGCGAGCTGCTGTGCCGCGGCCAGGCCGGCCGGGCCGGAACCTACCACGGCCACGCTCCAGCCCGTGCGCCGCGCGGGTGGCTGCGGGCGCACCCAGCCTTCCTCCCATGCCTTGTCGATGATCTTGTGCTCGATCGACTTGATGCCCACCGCATCGCTGTTGATGTTCAGCGTGCACGCCGCCTCGCACGGGGCCGGGCAGATGCGGCCGGTGAACTCGGGGAAGTTGTTGGTCGAATGCAGCACCTCGATCGCGCGCTGCCAGTCCTGCCGATAGACCAGGTCGTTGAAGTCCGGGATCACGTTGTTGACCGGGCAGCCCTGGTGGCAGAACGGGATGCCGCAATCCATGCAGCGCGCGGCCTGGATCGCCGCGCCGGCGTCGTCCAGCTGCGGGGTGAACTCGCGCCAGTGGCGCTTGCGCAGGTTGGGCGCCTCGCCGGGTTCCGGCACGCGCGGGTAGTCGAGAAAGCCGGTGACCTTGCCCATGATCGTTGTCTCCCCGGGCCGCTCAGGCCGTGATGGCTCGTGTGCCGGGCGCTGTCGCTGCCCGGCCGGCTTCGCCCAGTGCGCGCCGGTACTCGTGCGGCATCACCTTGACGAAGTGCGTGCGCGCGTTGATCCAGTCGTGCAGGATCGCCTTGGCGCGGAAGCTGCCGGTGGCGCGGAAATGGCTTTCCAGCAGACGCCGCAGGATCGCCTCGTCGGTCTCGCCGGGGGCTCCGCGCACCGGCGCGTGCCAGAGTTCGCGCGGCACGCGCAGTTCCTGCTCGACCGTGGAGAGCAGCGGCTCGAGCGCCACCATCGCGAGATTGCAGCGCGCCTGGAACTGCACGTCCGGGTCGTACAGATAGGCCACGCCACCGGACATGCCGGCGGCGAAGTTGCGCCCGGTTTCGCCCAGCACCACCACGGTGCCGCCGGTCATGTATTCGCAGCCGTGGTCGCCGACGCCTTCCACCACCGCGGTGGCACCGGAGTTGCGCACGGCGAAGCGCTCGCCGGCGACGCCGTTGAAGAACGCCTCGCCGCCGGTGGCGCCGTACAGCACCGTGTTGCCGGCGATGATGTGTTCGGGCCCGAAGCCGTGGAAATCGTTCGGCGAACGCACGATGATGCGGCCGCCGGACAGCCCCTTGCCCACGTAGTCGTTCGCCTCGCCGACCAGGTCGAAGGTGATGCCGCGCGCCAGGAACGCGCCGAAACTCTGCCCGGCCACGCCATCGAGTTGCACGTGGATGCTGTCCTCCGGCAGGCCGGCGTGACCGTGCCGCCGCGCCAGCGCGCCCGACAGCATCGCGCCGACCGAACGATCCGTATTGCGGATCGCCACGATGAAGCTGCAGCGCTCGCCCTGCTCCAGCGCGGCGCGCGCCTTGTCGATCAGCGCGTGGTCCAGCGCGCGCGCGAGGCCGTGGTCCTGCTCGTCGACGTGGCGCCAGGCCACGTCGGCGGACACCGCCGGGCGGTGGAACACGCGGCTGAAGTCGAGCCCGCGCGCCTTCCAGTGCGCGATGCCTTGGCGCACGTCGAGCAGGTCCGCGCGCCCGACCAGTTCATCGAAGCGGCGGATGCCGAGCTGCGCCATGATCGCGCGCGCTTCCTCCGCCACGAAGAAGAAGAAGTTCACCACGTGCTCGGGCTTGCCGGCGAACTTGCGGCGCAGCACCGGGTCCTGCGTGGCCACGCCGACCGGACAGGTGTTCAAGTGGCATTTGCGCATCATGATGCAGCCTTCCACCACCAGCGGCGCGGTGGCGAAACCGAACTCGTCGGCGCCGAGCAGGGCGGCGACCACCACGTCGCGGCCGGTCTTCATCTGGCCGTCCGCCTGCACCCGGATGCGCCCGCGCAGTCGGTTCAGCACCAGCGTCTGCTGGGTCTCGGCCAGGCCCAGTTCCCACGGCGTGCCGGCGTGCTTGATGGATGACCACGGCGAGGCGCCGGTACCACCGTCGTGGCCGGCGATCACCACGTGGTCGGCCTTGCACTTGGCCACGCCCGCCGCGACCGTGCCCACGCCGACCTCGGACACCAGCTTCACCGAGATCGACGCCTGCGGGTTGCAGCTCTTGAGGTCGTGGATCAGCTGGGCCAGGTCCTCGATCGAGTAGATGTCGTGGTGCGGTGGCGGCGAGATCAGGCCCACGCCGGGCACCGAGAAGCGAAGTTGCGCGATGTAGTCGGACACCTTGTGGCCCGGCAACTGGCCACCCTCGCCCGGCTTGGCGCCTTGCGAGATCTTGATCTGGATCTGGTCGGCCGAGACCAGGTACGCCGCGGTGACGCCGAAGCGGCCCGAGGCCACCTGCTTGATGCGCGAGCGCAGTGAATCGCCGGGTTCGAGGGCGAGGTCGCTCTCGATGCGATCGGCGCCGAGGATGCTGCCCAGCGTTGCGCCCTCGCCGATGGCGATGCCGCGCGCCTCGTCGCGGTAGCGCGCCTCGTCTTCGCCGCCTTCGCCGGTGTTGGACTTGCCGCCGATGCGGTTCATCGCCACCGCCAGCGTGGCGTGCGCCTCGGTGGAAATCGAACCCAGCGACATCGCGCCGGTGGCGAAGCGCTTGACGATCTCCGCCGCCGGCTCCACCTCGTCCAGCGCGATCGCGGCCGCCGGATCGATGCGGAATTCGAACAGCCCGCGCAAGGTCAGCTGGCGGCGCGTCTGGTCGTTGATCAGCCGCGCATATTCCGCATAGGTCGTCGCACTGTTGGCGCGGGTGGCGTGCTGCAGCTTGGCGATGGAATCGGGCGTCCACAGATGGGCTTCGCCATCGGCTCGCCAGGCGTATTCGCCGCCGCCATCGAGTGCCTGACCTGCGTCGTCGGCCCACGCCGCCTCGTGCTGGCGCAGCGCCTCGGCGGCCAGCTCGAACAGGCCGATGCCCTCGATCGTGCTGGCGGTGCCGCTGAAGTACGTTTCCACCAGTTCGCTGTTCAGCCCCACCGCTTCGAAAATCTGCGCGCCGGTGTAGGACATGTAGGTGGAGATGCCCATCTTGGACAGCACCTTCTGCAGGCCCTTGCCGATCGCCTTGATGTAGTGCGCGATCGCCTGTTCCGCGGTGATCGCGCCGCTGACGGCGACGTGGCGGGCCAGCGTCTCCATCGCCAGGTACGGGTGGATCGCCTCGGCGCCGTAGCCGGCGAGCAGGGCGAAGTGGTGCACCTCGCGCGCCGAGCCGGTCTCCACCACCAGGCCGGCGCTGGTGCGCAGGCCGCGGTTGACCAGGTGCTGGTGGACCGCCGAGGTGGCCAGCAGCGCCGGGATCGCCACGCGCTCGCGGCCCGCGTGGCGATCCGACACGATCAGGATGTTGTGGCCCTGGCCGATCGCGTCGATGGCCTGTGCACACAGCGAGGCCAGCCGCGCCTCGATGCCCTGCTTGCCCCACGCCGCCGGATAGGTGATGTCCAGCTCGAAGCTGCGGAACTTGCCCTTGGAGTAGCGGCCGATCTTGCGGATCTTCGCCATGTCGGCGAAGTCGAGGATCGGCTGGGCGACTTCCAGTCGCAGCGGCGGGTTGACGTTGTTGATGTCCAGCAGGTTGGGTTTCGGCCCGATGAAGGAGACCAGCGACATCACCAGCTGCTCGCGGATCGGGTCGATCGCCGGGTTGGTGACCTGGGCGAACAGCTGGCGGAAGTACTGGTACAGCGACTTGTTCTGCTCGGACAGCACCGCCAGCGCCGCGTCGTTGCCCATCGAGCCGATCGCCTCCTGGCCGTCGTGCGCCATCGGCAGCAGCTGGAATTTGAGGTCTTCCAGCGTGTAGCCGAACATGCGCTGGCGTTGCACCAGCTGCTCGCCCGCGGGCGGCTCGACGTGGCCGACCGGCAGGTCGTCCAGGCGGATGCGGATGTGCTCGATCCACTGCTTGTACGGCCGCGCATTGGCCAGCTGGTCCTTCACCTCCTTGTCGTCGATGATGCGCCCCGCTTCCATGTCGATCAGCAGCATGCGGCCGGGCTGCAGCCGCCACTTCTTCACGATGCGCGGCTCGGGCACGGCGAGCACGCCGGCCTCGGAGGCGAGGATCACCAGGTCGTCGTCGGTGATGATGTAGCGCGCCGGACGCAGGCCATTGCGATCCAGTGTGGCGCCCACCTGGCGACCGTCGGTGAACGCGATCGCGGCCGGACCGTCCCAGGGCTCCATCATGGCCGCGTGGTATTCGTAAAACGCGCGGCGGTTGTCGTCCATCAGGGTGTGACGTTCCCACGCCTCGGGAATCATCATCATCATCGCGTGCGACAGCGGGTAGCCGGCCATCGTCAGCAGTTCGAGACAGTTGTCGAACGAGGCGGTGTCGGACTGGCCGGGATAGATCAGTGGCCACAGCTTGGCCAGGTCGTCGCCGAGCACCGGCGAGGAGATCGCGCCGGTGCGCGCGTTCAACCAGTTGACGTTGCCCTTGACCGTGTTGATCTCGCCGTTGTGCGCGACCATGCGATACGGATGCGCCAGCTCCCACGCCGGGAAGGTATTGGTGGAGAAGCGCTGGTGCACCAGCGCCAGCGCCGACACCGCACGCGGGTCGGTGAGGTCCGGATAGTAGGTGCCGACCTGGTCGGCCAGCAGCAGGCCCTTGTAGACCACGGTGCGGGTGGACATCGAAGGCACGAAGTATTCGCGGCCGTGCTTGAGGTTCAGCGCGCGGATCGCGTGGCTGGAAGTCTTGCGGATCACGTAGAGCTTACGCTCCAGCGAATCGGGCACCATGATGTCCGCGCCGCGGCCGATGAACAGCTGGCGAATCACCGGCTCGCGCGCCTTCACCGCGGGCGACATCGGCATGTCGCTGTCCACGCGCACGTCGCGCCAGCCCAGCACCACCTGGCCTTCGGCGCGCACGGTACGTTCCAGCTCCTGTTCGCACGCGCGGCGCGAGGCGTGCTCCTTGGGCAGGAAGATCATGCCCACGCCGTATTCGCCCGGCGGCGGCAGCTGGATGCCCTGCAGCGCCATTTCCTCGCGGTAGAGCTGGTCGGGGAGCTGGATCAGGATGCCGGCGCCGTCGCCCATCAGCGGGTCGGCACCAACCGCGCCACGATGATCGAGGTTGCGCAGGATCAGCAGCCCCTGTTCGATGATCTGGTGACTCTTGCGCCCCTTGATATGCGCCACGAAGCCCACGCCGCAGGCGTCGTGCTCGTGCCTTGGGTCGTACAAACCCTGCGCGCGTGGCTGGTCCATGGTCTGGGCTCCCGAAACAAGGGGGGAGTCTCGACTATAGTGCGTTGCAACAAAAATAAGCAAGCAAAATCAAATGGACGTATATATGGCCGAATCCATGGCCGGACGATCCGATCCAGATTATTTGATCAAACGTTCGTCGACCAGGTTCTGTACCACGCCCGGGTCAGCCAGCGTGGTGATGTCGCCGAGCTGGTCGGGGCGGTTCTCGCCGATCTTGCGCAGGATGCGGCGCATGATCTTGCCCGAGCGGGTCTTCGGCAGGCCGGGCGCCCATTGCAGGTAGTCCGGCGTGGCAATCGGGCCGATCTCCTTGCGCACCCAGGCGATCAGCTCCTTGCGCAGCTCGTCGCTGCCGGTCTCGCCGGCGACCAGGGTGACGTAGGCGTAGATGCCTTGCCCCTTGATGTCGTGCGGGCAGCCGACCACCGCAGCTTCGGCGACCTTGGGGTGCGCCACCAGGGCGCTTTCCACCTCGGCCGTGCCCAGGCGGTGACCGGAGACGTTGATCACGTCATCCACGCGACCGGTGATCCAGTAATAGCCGTCCTCGTCGCGACGGGCGCCATCGCCGGTGAAGTAGTTGCCGGGGTAGGCGCTGAAATAGGTTTCGATGAAACGCTTGTGGTCGCCGTAGATCGTGCGTACCTGGCCGGGCCAGGAATCGGTGATCAACAGGTTGCCCTCGGCGACGCCCTCCTGCACCGCGCCGTCGGCGTCGACGATCGCCGGCTTGATGCCGAAGAACGGCAGCGTGGCCGAACCGGGCTTGGTACCGATGGCGCCGGGCAACGGCGAAATCATGATGCCGCCGGTTTCGGTCTGCCACCACGTGTCCACGATCGGGCAGCGCTCCTCGCCGACCACGCGGTGATACCACTCCCAGGCTTCCGGATTGATCGGTTCGCCGACCGAGCCGAGCAGTCGCAGGCTGGCGCGGGAGGTGCGTTTCACCGGCTCCTCGCCTTCGCGCATCAGCGCGCGGATCGCGGTGGGCGCGGTGTAGAAGATGCTGACCTGGTGCTTGTCGACCACCTGCCAGAAACGGCTGTAATCGGGATAGTTGGGCACGCCCTCGAACATCACCGTGGTGGCGCCGTTGCAGAGCGGGCCGTACACCACGTAGCTGTGGCCGGTGACCCAGCCCACGTCGGCGGTGCACCAGTAGACGTCGTCCTCGCGCAGGTCGAACACCTGCTCGTGGGTGTAGCTGATGAACACCAGGTAGCCGCCGGTGCTGTGTTGCACCCCTTTCGGCTTGCCGGTGGAACCGGAGGTGTACAGCACGAACAGCGGATGTTCGGCCTCGACCGGGGTGGCCGGGCAATCGGCCGACTGGCCTTCCATCAGCGTGTGATAATAGCGGTCGCGCGGCGACTGCATGTTCACTGCGGCGCCGGTGTGACGCACCACGATCACGGTTTCCACGCTGTTCGTGTTCGGCCGCTCCAGCGCGGCATCCACGTTGACCTTCAGCGGAATGTGCTTGCTTGCGCGCAAGCCCTCGTCGGCGGTGATCACCACCTTGGCCTGCGAGTCGGCGATGCGGCCGGCCAGCGAATCGGGCGAGAAACCGCCGAACACCACCGAGTGGATCGCGCCGAGCCGAGCGCAGGCCAGCATGGCGACCGCGGCCTCGGGAATCATCGGCAGATAGATGGCCACGCGATCGCCCTTGACCACGCCCAGGTGCTTCAGCGTGTTGGAGAACCTGCACACTTCGGCGTGCAGCTCGCGATAGGTGATCCGGCGCGAGTTGGCCGGATCGTCGCCCTCGAAGATGATCGCCACCTTGTCGCCGCGCTTCTCCAGCTGGCGGTCGAGGCAATTCGCGCTCACGTTGAGCTCGCCGTCCTCGTACCAGCGGATGTGCAGGTCCTTCGGATCGAACGAGACGTTCTTGATCTTCGTCGGCGGTCTGGTCCAGTCCAGGCGCTTGGCGATACCTGCCCAGAATGCCTGCGGATCTCTCACGGATTCGGCATACATGTGTGTGTAGTCGTCGTGGTTGGTGCGCGCAGACGCTGCAAACTCGGGGTCGACCGGATAGGTGCTGGACATGGATTTTCTCCTGCTGGACTGGATGGGAGTGATTCAGGCAACCTGCGACAGCCATCGATGCCGCGCTGTGTGCGGTCCTTGAGTTAGCCTGATCGTAATACGACTGGGAGTCGGTACTTCGCTACACAAATAAAGATAGGCGCGTTTGATCCTGCCCGCTCCCGGATCGCGCCGGCTGTCGGCATTAAAAAGGGGGCTGCCGTTGTCAGCGGCGCCGCCGGATGGTGCTACTCAGCCGTTGTTGGATCAATGATTGAGGCAACTTCGGACACACGATTCGCAGGAAAGCCCCCTTCCTCGGCGTGTTTCCGAACCATTTCCTCATCCGGAGCGATGTATACGCAATAGATCTTGTCGCCGGTCACGTAGCTTTGGAGCCATTGAATCTGTGGCCCGATATTGCTCAGTACACCGCAAGACTTCTGCGAAATGGCCTTTAGTTCCTGGGGCGACAACTTCCCGGCACCAGGAATATCACGTTCGATCACGTATTTCGGCATGGCATGGTCCTCTGTTGTCTAGAAGCATAAATAATGGTCAGGCCCATCAGAAAATGTTTCTGCACAAAGGGATCAATGGCGCATCCAGGCGGCCAAGGCTCGCGCCAGAGACTACGCCACCGACCATCGCATGACCATCGTCAGCTACCTGATGTGCTCCAACCTCCAACACCTGCCGAAGAACCCATGGACGCAAGCGATTCGACAGGTTGCGGCGTGAAGATCAACCACGCCAAACGCGAAAGAGCCTCCATGCAGGGATGCCCGCTCCGTCGCGACATCCGCGAACATCGTATGTAATCGGGCAAATCAGAATTTGTAACTTGCACTCAAGCCGAGCATGAAATTGCGGCCCGGTGCGGACTGGAAGAAGCGACCGTTGCCGGAGTTGACGACAACGGCACCGACGTAGTTGCGATCGAAAAGGTTGTTGATACCTGCAAACTCGCTGACCTGCCAGCCGCCCGCGTTTTGCCTGAACGCCAGATGATAATCGACCACGACGTAGCTACCGGCGAAGTCCGTGTTTTTGTTGTCGACATAAACGCGATCACGCCACTGCGCGCTTAGCGAGGTGGAAAATCCAAGCGGGCGGTACTGCCAGTCCCACTCGCCGTACACCATCTGGCGCGGCACGCCTGGCATTCGATGGCCGTCGAGCGCTCCGCCATCGAAAGTCGCGTGCAGGTAACTATAGGCCAGGTAACCACTGAAGCCGCCGGAAAAGGCCTGCTGAATGCTCAGTTCCAGCCCGTGTCGCTTCGTGCTTCCGGCATTGGTGAAACTGTCGCGACCGTCATTGGATGCGCCAACGACAATATCGTTTGTGGTCGATATGTTGAAAAGTGCCAAGTCGAATTTTGTCGCAGCCCAGCTCCCCTTTAGCCCTGTCTCATAGTCGCGACTCTTGCTTGGCTGCAAGGCTTGATTAAAGCCGGCCCGACCGTCGGGCCGATAGGCGAACTCGGAGAGCGTCGGGGTTTCGAAGCCCTGGCCGTAATTCGCGTAGACGTTCAGATGCGGATTGATTTTGTAGAGCACGCCTGCAACCGGATTGGTACTCGAAAAATTCCGCCTGCCACTGTCGTCGGGATCTTCGGGCGTTATGTAGTGATCGTCGCTTCCGAACTTGACGTTCGAATGACGCAGGCCAGCGACGATGACCCAACGATCGGGCTTCCATTCGAGCTGGGCGTATTCCCCGGCCTGACTGGAAAAATCCCTCTCGTTGCGACGCAGCTCCCCTTCCACGCCTGCATCATTGACCCAGCCCTTGCGCAGCTCGCGCAGGTGGTCGTACTCGATACCCGTAATCAGGTCGAGCGATGTCGAGGTGAGCGGAAAACTGTGCACCCAGCGGACACCGCCGCCCCTGGACCTGTTTTTCAGGTCGACCACCGCGCCGCCGCCATTGGTGGAATCGCCGCGGAAAGGAAGGAACTGGACCACGCGCCGGGAACCACCGTAGCCCATCACATGCAGATGATCGCTCTGGCCGATTTGCTGTTCGTATACAGCGCCAAGCTGGCGGTCACGATGGCTTTCACCCGCGCCGAACTTGAACACGCCTGGCACCGCGAAGCTTGGGTCTTCCCGTGCCTGTTGCTTGGTCAGGCTCGAAGGATCCTCGGCGAAGGGCTGGTTCTCGCCGTTGAGCAGCAGCGTCAGCGAAGCGTCCTTGCTGATGTCGTAGCGGAACTTTGCGCGCAGATTGTCGCGCTCGGCCTTGCTGTGTTGACGAAAACCGTCGGTTTCGAAATGCGTGCCATCCACGACATAGTTGAAGTTGCCGACCGTGCCACCCGCATCCAGCCGCTGGATGCGGGTGCCATAGCTGCCGAATAGCGTGGAAGCCCCGACCGTCGGCTGCTCCGGGCCGTCCTTGGTGAATATCTGGATCACGCCCCCGGCGGCATTGCCGTACAGGGCCGAAAACGGCCCGCGCAACACCTCGATATGCTCCGCGGTAGCAAGGTCGAAGGGATCGGTCTGGCCCTGCCCGTCCGGCCCGGACACCGGAATGCCGTCCACCAGCAGGCGGATGCCGCGCACGCCAAAGGAGGCGCGTGAACCAAAACCACGAATGGAAATCTGCGAATCCTGCGCGTAGCTCTGGCGATTCTGCGCGACAATCCCGGGTATCCGCGCAAGTGACTGGGAAAGTGCGGATGCCGGAGCGCCATCGGCGATCTTGTCTTGCGTGACGACGCCAACAGCGGCGGGCACGTCGAGGTCGGGCTGTGGAATGCGGGTCGCGGTCACCACGACCACGGGTAGCGTCGTCGTAGACGATGTTGTCCGTGCGGTATTGGTCTGCACATCCTCCGCATGAGCCGCAGGCAGGACCAACGAGACAAGCACCAACGCTTCCGAGAGACTGCGCCAAATGAATGCGCGTGGAGCAAGGCCCCTGGCCGCGCCGTTCATCAAGCGCCTATCGGGATTTTCAAATTGATCAAGCATTATTGTTACCCGTCCAATGGAAACGAAGCTATAGCGAAACCTTGAAGCCAACCCAAACACCGCGAATCTCGCCCGGGCCATAGAAGCGCGGGTCGTCAAATTCCGGCATGATTTCGTCGGGTTCACCAAGTGTTCCGAACGTGACGTAGTGGCGGTCGAACAGATTGTCGATACGTGCGAATAAACTGAAGTGTGCAGTCACGTCGTAATTGGCTCGCAGGTTCACCACCACATATCCGCCGGTCTGCGCGAGCAGATTGGCTTCGTCACTGCGCAGGTACTGGCCGGAGTTCGCGATGATTTCGCCACCCATGGTCAACTTCGGTGTAATCGAAAAATCGGCGCCAAGTTTGAAGCTGTTGCGCACCAGGCTGGGAATGCGGTCACCCTTGCGCACGAATATCTCATCATCTTCATCGGCGTCAGGGTGGTTGGCGCTCTTCTCGAAGAAGCTGGTCCGATAGGTCGCATCAAGCCAACTGTAGTTTGCGTACCAGTGCAGACGCCGGTCCCATGCGGTGCCGGCGATGCTGGCCTCGAGGCCCTGCCGACGCGTGTCCCCGACATTGGCAAAGAAGCCCTCGTTGGACTTCGTTCCACCGGTGGCCTGAAACAGGATGTCATCGGTGTTGATAGTGCGAAACAGACCCACATGCCAGTGGCCAAGGTTGTTGCCGCCGGCGAACCTGCCGCGCAAGCCCGCTTCCCAGCTCTTGGCGACGACCTGTCTTAACGGCGGATCGGACAGAAACTGGTTGGGCAGCTTGCAGGGGGCATCCTCGTCCGCGCAGGTTAGTTCGACCGACGTGGGTGCGCGCGTGGATTCGCTGTAGCCGCCGTAAACGTTCACCGCGTCAGTCCATTGCCAGGTGAGTCCGGCCGCCGGATTGACGCGCGAAAAACGGTGCTTGCCGTCCAGCGCGGGATTGATACCGGTCGGATCGTTGATCGTGGTGCGTGTCCGGTTGCCTCGCGCCGACACCGTCAGTGCGAGGCGGTCGGTGATCGACAAGGTATCGGTGAGGTACAGGCTGATCGTGCGCGTGTGGCTATTGACGCTCAGTGCGCCTGCCGGAATCAGGATGCCTGAATCGGACGACGTCACCCGGTTTGGCTGCAGGACTGCCATTTCCAGGGCCGAGTTGTAGTCGAGGCGGCCGTTCATGTAATCCAGGCCCGCCACAAACTGGTTCTCCAAAGGGCCGAGTGGCTGGTTGAATGCGAGCTGCACGGTACCACCGTCGCTCGTCTGGTTCCGGTGGCCGATATTGTTGATCGCGTCGAAGTCGGAGGAAACAGTATTGCCGTTCTGGTCGATGATCGGTGCGTCGTCGTGGTCCTCGTCACAAAGGATGTCATCGTCGTCGTCGCACTCGTCGAAATCGCTGGCATCGCCGTTGTACGACAGCGTTTTGACTTTGCGGTGGAACACGGTGAACGAGAGCTTCGTGGCGTCGTTGATATCAACGGTTCCCTGGCCGCTGATGAGACCCATATCGTTGCTGGTGTTGTCCGGCGCCGTGAAGATGCCTCTCCAGCGTTCGGCGAGCAGCTCGACCGGCGCGCTGCCGTTACCGACCAGGTCGGTTTTCGCGTGGCCAAGGTGCAAGTCGAACGTAGCGGCTTCGCTACGCCAGGACAGGGTGCCGTAAAAGTTGCGAGCGTTTGAGGGTGACTGGTCGCGCCAACCGTCCTCGTCGAAGCGATTGCCCATCAGGTACCAGCCCCAGCGGCCGGAGTTGCCGGCGGTCTCGAAGGTGGCGTTGGTGCGCCCGAATGATCCACCGTAGAAGGAGAGGCGCGTACCTGGGTCGCTGAAGCCCGTCTTGGTCTGGATCGAGATCGCACCCCCAAGCGTGTTCAGGCCGAACACCGGGTTGGCGCCGGCAAGCAGGCTCATTCGCTCAATGGCGCCAGTCGGGATCAGGTCCCAATTGACCGTATCGCCAAACACTTCATTGACGCGCACCCCATCGAGGTAGACCGACATGCCCTCGGAGCCACCAAGCAGCGGCGTCGCGGTGAACCCGCGGAACTGGACATCCGCCTGCAGCGGGTTGTTCTGCGCGCCGTTCGTCGTTACACCGACAAAACGACGGTTGGTGAAGTCGGTAAGGTCGAGTACTTGCGCGCGATCCATCTGGTCGTCGTTGGTCGACTGCACGTAATACGGCAGCTTGCCGGGATCAATGTCGGTGCCGGTGACAGGTGTCACGCCGACCACCCTGATCAGGTCAAGTTCGGTGACGTTCTGGGGGTTGGTCTCGCGGCTGCTTTCTTGTGCGAATACGGAGCTGCTCGCGACGATCAGCGCCAGTGCGATCGATAGTGGGCCGAGTCCGCGAAAGCGCCGCGATTTCTTGTGAGCTGCCATCAAGCACATTCCTTTCCATTCTTCAGTGTTGCCGGGAAGATCCGGGGTGGTCGCCAGTTCGTTTGATGCTCGGCAACCGTCACTGCATTGCATGGTAGTGGCGACCGTTCATGGCGTGATGTTGACGGCACGATGTTGCCATGAGGGACAAGCCAACATCCCAACATCCCGATAGCCCGGCGCCGCTGATCAGGCGCCTTGCTCAGAAGCGTCCTTCGCGAGTCAGCTGCTTGATCTCGTCGTCGGTGAACAGCCGCGAACGAGTGAGAAAGCGGACACCTTCGCCGTTTTCCAGCGAAAACATGCCGCCACGCCCTTCGACCACGTCGATGATCAATTGCGTGTGCTTCCAGTATTCGTATTGCGCGGGATTCATGTAGAACGCTACGCCGGCGATCTCCCCGAGCTTGACGTCGCGATCGCCCACGATGAAATCGTCCTGCGCAAAGCACATTGGCGAGGAGCCATCGCAGCAGCCGCCAGACTGGTGGAACAGCAGCGGTCCGTGGCGTGTGCGCAATCGTTCGATCAACTCCTCAGCAGCCGGCGTGGCGAGCACTTTGGCAACTGCAACCGTGGTATCCGACATCTTGTTCTCCTGCATTGTGGCAAGCTGAAACGTCAACCGAGCCCCTAGCACGAGGCGGCGGTCCGGTCCGGGTCCGAAATAGCGGGCATTGCCGTCGTTGACGATCACCGTGCCGCTGAGTGCGGCAGGAACATCAAACGGCGCAAGATCCAGTCGACTGGCATCGACCTCTACAGCCTGCAGATTGGTCACGGCAGCCGTAGCGGTAAAATCCGCTTCTTTCGCCATGACTGGTTGCAGCGCACACCCCGCATGAACCAGGACAAGCGGATGAAGATGAAGCCCGCGGATTGCCGCGCGCTGTCGCGGCGGTGACCGTCCTGGCTGATTCACGTGGCACTCCCGTAGACTCTGGAAAATCCTGCGCCAACGGGCGCATGGCTGGTGCGCGACATCAGCTTCGCCTGCCGGCGGTGCCGATTCATTCGCCGTGGTAGATCAACCGCACCCTGGACTCCGTCGCCTCCTCGAAAGTCAGTGCATCGCTGCCGGCCGGGTAGCCGTTCTGCTGGAGGATAAAGGCCATGATCTCCACATAATCCTCGTGCGCCAGGCTGCCCGGTTCGGTAGCTGGCATGTTTTTCGAAACGATGCCGAAGATGTCACCGACATGGAAGTCAGCCTTGGCCGGAGCAAAGTGCGGTCCCTTGAGTGCGGGTCCGGCGCGACCGGCCAGGGTTGACCCGTGACAGAACGCGCAGTGATCCTCGAACTTCTGCTTGCCGCTCGCCGCCTGGGTCTCGGTAAACAACGCCGGAGGGTGGCTCGCATCGTCCTGCTTCGATGCGGTTGCGCGACCGTTATCGAGCGACTGAACCTTGTGAGAAAGCTGCACCGATGCTGACGCACCGCGCTGCGAGGCCTGCGCCCTTCCCGCCTCGGCATAGGGCGTGAGCAGCCGCGCCAGCTCGCCCGAAGCGGTCATCGCCACGATTGCTCGGCCGAATGCTGCCGCCGCAGTTGCGTGACTGCTGTTGTACAGCGCCACCAGGTCGAATTGCGCATGCGGTTCGTGCAATGGGTGGTAACTGAAACCACCCGCCTGGTGGTGGCTGGACAGATAATTCACCACCGTTGGTTGCCACAGCATCGCCGCACCTGCTGCATGTGTCTGCAACGCCTTGATCGAATCGTCGTTGGTCAGATGGACGTCCGCCTGCAGGCCGGGATGATCTGCGAAGTACAGGTTCGGCGTGGTCTGGTAGGTCACCGCCACACTGGTCTTTTTCGGCAACTGGTCGAGCGTGGTGGCCTTGCTGTCCTTCGGCGTCACCAGCACGAAGCCGGTGTGACCGTACGCCTCGGTAGCCTGCAGGCCGGACGGTACGGCATGTTCGTCGGCATCGATCGGAAAGCCCAGCACCAACGTGCAACTGTCTTTGGCGAGCTTGTTGAACTCCTTCAGGTCAAAGCCCTCGTCGCCGCCGCTGCCATCAAACTCATGAACGCGCAGGGAGTTGCCTTCGTGGGTGGCCACGGCCTGTGCGAGGTGGTGGTCCATGGACGCGGTAGGGCTGCTTTTGTCGATGCAAACCGACAGCTCGCCCGCGACGGCGGTGCCGCCGTACATAAGTACGGCGGCCATTCCGATGCGGCACAGATGGGACCTGGAAGGGAAACGATATGTCTTCATGCCAGCACTCCGGTTACAGCGAGAACACGTAAAAATGACCGCCCAGCGGTATGTTCCGCACTGCAGGATCCTTGGCCATGTCGCCGCCCCAGATCGGCGTGGCGCCGCCCCAGCCGGCGTAGACCGACACGTATTGCTTGCCGTCCACCTTCCACGTATTTGGCACGCCGATGACACCCGAACTCATCTGCGGGCTCTTCCACAGCACCTTGCCGCTCTTGGCATCGAACGCATACAGGTGGCCGTCCGCGCTGCCGGAGAACACCAGGCCACCGGCCGTGCTGAGCATGCCGCTATTCCACGGCAACGCCGAGGGATGACTCCACGCCTGCTTGCCAGTGTTGACGTCGATCGCCTGTACTTCGCCCCACTGCCCCTTGAATGCCGGATCGGCCACGACCTTGAAGCTCTCACCCAGGAAAGGCAGTCCGGCCTTGTAGCTGACTGTAGTGCCCTTGATCGTCATGCAGGTATGCATGGTCGGCACGTAGGCAAGACGCGTCTTCGGGTCAACCGAGATCGGCCACCAGTTCTTGCCGCCGAGGAAGCTGGGACAGGTGAACACTTCCTTGTCGACGGTCGGGCGCATCGCCGGATCGGTGGTGACTTTGCCGTCCTTCGAGCCGTTCACGGAGGTCGCCGTGGCGAATTTCTCCATGTAGATCAATTTGCCATTGGTCCGGTCGATCGCATAGAACCAGCCGTTGCGGCTGGCGCTGACCAGTGCCTTGTACGACTTGCCCTTGTAGTCGATGTCGGTCAGTACGGTTTCGTTGGTGCCGTCATAGTCCCAGGTGTCGTTGGGAGTGTATTGAAAGTGCCATTTGATCTTGCCGGTGGCCGGATTCATGGCGATCACCGAGTCGGTGTACAGGTTGTCGCCCGGACGCAACGTGGCCAGCCACGGGCCCGGATTGCCGACGCCCCAGAACAGCGTGTCGGTCTGCGCGTCATAGGTGCCGGTCAACCACGCACCACCGCCGCCGGTCTTGTACGCGCCCTTGGGCCAGGTCTTGCCACCGGGTTCATCGGGTGCGGGAACGGTGTAGGTCTTCCAGGCCTGCTTGCCGGTTTCCGCGTCCAACGCTTCGATGAAGCCGCGCGCTCCGTACTCGCCACCGGACTCGCCGACGATCACCTTGCCCTTGACCACCAGCGGCGCCAGGGTCATCGCGTAGCCCACGTCGGCCGGTATCAGCTGCTTCTTCCAGACCACCTTGCCGGTCTTGGCGTTCAGCGCCACCACGTAGTTGTCCAGCGTGGCCATGTAGACGTTGTCGCCGTACAACGCCACGCCGCGATTGACGACATCGCAACACACGGTCTTCAGGCCGGCCTGGGACAGATCGTGCTGGTATTTCCACAACTGCTTGCCGGTGCTGGCCTGGAATGCCACCAGCTCATTCTTCGGCGTGGTGATGAACAGGTAATCTCCATTGACGATCGCCGGCGACTCATGCCCCTGCTCGAACGCGGTCTTGTAGTCCCAGACCTGCTTGAGCTTGGTCACGTTGTCGGTATTGATGTTCTCGAACGGGGCATAGCCGGTGCTGGCGTAATCACGCCGGTACATCAGCCAGCCGTTGTCGCTCGCCGCATTCACGAGCCGGGCATTCGTCACCGGCTTGTAGTCGGCCGCAGTCGCCGCGCTGTCGGCGGCAAACGCAGCACCACTCAACACAAACATCGCCGCGAACAGTCCGCTGATACGAAAATTATTCAGATTTTTCATGTGAATCTCCTGTGGTTCGGTCAGGCAAATCAGAAGAAGACAAAGCCGCCAATCGACGCACCATTCATGCGCGCGGTGTTGCCGGCAAAGTCTTTCGAGCGGGTCTGGCTGAGCTCGAAGCTCAGCGTCACGCTCTTGGTCAGCGCGTAGTACACGCCGGCGGTCACGTTGCTGTTGGACTTGAAGTTCGCCGTGCTGGCGAGGTCGTCCTGGTTGCGGCTGATGCCGCCGTTGAGGCCCAGCTTGAGCTTGTCGGTAAGCTGGAAGGTGCCCTGCAGCAGGTAGTTGGTGGCCTTGGCATTGCCCTGGTCACCGTCGGTCAGGATGCCGATACCGTGGCCGCTTTGGACATTGCCCAGCAGGCCGAAACGACCAATTTTGTAAGAGGCGCCGATCTCGGCGGCAGTCATGGTGAAGCTGTCGGGCTGCACGCCGGAACCGGTCGGCGCATAGAACCGTTGCGATTTCGCGCCGATCCAGCCCTTGAAGCCACCATCGGTATACGACACCTGCAACTGCACTTGCGGCGCCGAGCGTGAGTCGTAGATACCAGTGTTGTTGACTGGGCTGAATACGCCACCGGTGAAGCTTAAACCAGTGGTGCCCGGCGTGGTGTAGACGATCTGACCGTAGTTGCCGAGATAGGTATAGCCGGCACCGATGTGACCCAGCGACACACGACCGCGCTGGGTGGCCTGGACCGGCGCGCCGACCCCGATGAGGGTCATGTCGGAGAGAGTCGCGTTGGAGCCGAACACGCCGTAGTCGCGGCCCAGCTTGACCGTGCCGAAATCGGGCGTGCCAAGAGTAAAGAATGCTTGTCGCACATCGACACCGCTGTTCGCCGACAGGGCATCGGAGGTGGCAACGGCGGCCATCAGACTGACCTGCGCCGTGATATCGATGCCTTGCTGTTGGGTACTGAATTTGGTGGTCAGCGCATCCGGCAACAGTCCGTTGCCGATCGTGGTGCGGTTCTGCTGCCCGCCGCAACCCAGCGCGCGGCCCGCCAGGGCGGTACCGCCGACGGCATCGCCATTGCAGCTCACCGTGGTGTAGTAGGCATTGGCGAAACCGCCGATGTCCACCGTCCAGTCGTCGCCACTGAATGAAGTGGCGTTGGCTGCCAGTGGACACATGGCCAGACCCAGCACGGCCACGCCGCTGGAAAGTGACTTGAGACTGGACAGGCGATGCTTGCCTGCCGTCCTGTCGGTTGCTGATGTTTTCATACCCTGCTCCCCATGGTTGAATTGTGGCGCGACCCCTGCGTTGCCACCGTTGTGGCGTGAATGTCTTGCTTCTTCCGAACGGGCGATTCCCCCCCCGAGCGACTGATCGCGCCACGAATGCGCGTCGTGTGGATCAGGCCTTTGCTGTTTTGCCGGTGCCGGCAAATCCGGTAGCGACAACCTTCCCGCGGCCAGCCCGGTCGCACGGCGCAAGGCAACGAATCACCCCGGCCGTGCGTGTTGGCCGATCAGAAAAAGCCCAGCTTTTTCGGTGAGTAACTGACCAGCAGGTTCTTGGTCTGCTGGTAGTGGTCGAGCATCATCTTGTGGTTCTCGCGACCGATGCCCGACTGCTTGTAGCCGCCGAACGTGGCGTGCGCCGGATACGCGTGGTAGCAGTTGGTCCAGACTCGACCGGCTTGAATGCCGCGACCAAAGCGATATGCCCGCGTACCGTTGCGCGTCCACACGCCGGCGCCGAGTCCGTACAACGTATCGTTGGCGATTTCCAGCGCTTCCTCGTCGGTCTTGAAGGTGGTGACGGACACCACCGGGCCGAAGATCTCCTCTTGGAACACGCGCATCTTGTTGTGGCCGAAAAATACCGTCGGCTTCACGTAATAGCCGTTCTTGAATTCGCCCTCGAGCGAGTTGCGCTCGCCACCGATCAGTACCTTGGCGCCTTCCTGCTTGCCGATGTCGAAATAGGAGATGATTTTCTCCAGCTGTTCGCTCGACGCCTGTGCACCAAGCATGGTCGAGGGGTCCAGTGGATTGCCCTGCTTGATCGCGGCGACACGCTTCAGCGCGCGCTCCATGAACTTGTCATAGATCGACTCCTGGATCAGCGCACGACTGGGGCAAGTGCAGACTTCGCCCTGATTGAAGGCGAACATCACGAAACCCTCGATCGCCTTGTCGAAGAAATCGTCGTCGGCGTCGGCCACGTCGGCGAAAAAGATATTGGGCGACTTGCCGCCAAGCTCCAGCGTGGCCGGGATCAGATTCTGGCTTGCGTATTGGCTGATGAGTCGGCCGGTGGTGGTCTCGCCAGTGAAAGCAATCTTGGCGATGCGCGGGCTGGAAGCCAGCGGTTTGCCCGCCTCCAGACCGAAGCCATTGACGATGTTCAACACGCCCGGTGGAAGCAGGTCGCCGATAAGCTCGGCCCAGACCAGAATGCTGACCGGCGTCTGTTCGGCCGGCTTCAGCACCACGCAATTGCCTGCCGCCAGTGCCGGCGCCAACTTCCAGCATGCCATCAGCAAGGGAAAATTCCACGGGATGATCTGGCCGACAACGCCCAGCGGCTCGTGGAACTGATACGACACCATGTCGTCATCGATCTCGCCCAGCGAACCTTCCTGCGCGCGGATGCAACCGGCGAAGTAGCGGAAATGGTCGATGGCCAGCGGCACGTCGGCATTGGCGGTCTCCCGGATCGGCTTGCCGTTGTCCCAAGTCTCCGCGTGGGCGAGCAGATCGAGGTTCTGTTCCATCCGATCGGCGATCAGGTTGAGGATGCGCGCGCGCGCCGTGGCCGAAGTCTTTCCCCACGCCTCGCGGGCCGCGTGGGCCGCGTCGAGCGCGGCCTCGATATCATCCTTGTCCGAACGCGGAATCTCGCAGAACGGATGACCGGTGATCGGTGTGACGTTCTCGAAGTATTTGCCGTTGATCGGTTCGATCCAACGGCCGCCGATGAAATTGCCGTAGCGCTGCTTGAAGGGAACCTGCACGGCGAGATGTTGCTGTTCGAGCTTGGTCATGGGTGCGTACTCCGCGTCGGTGGAAAGGTATCGAAGTCAGAGCAGATGTCGTGCCAGAAGCTTTTTCGCGTCGCGATTGTTGCGGCGCATGAAGCCGTCATGTCAGGCAATGAAAAGGGAATGCTTTTCATTTGTGGCAACGCAGCATCCGCGATTCGAAGGCATGGTTGCGCTGCGCCGTCTAATGTGTTCTGTATCAAGACACCCTTTGGAGTAGGTGTCGCAGAATGCGACACACGAGGTATCCCATGCGCCAATCAGGCATGACCGAATCCATCAGCAATGCACGCCGCCGCTTTTTCGACAGCGGTACTGCACCGCGCGGCCTGGTTCCCGACAACATCCTCGCCTCATGGCGCCGCTGCCGACAGCAGGGCCAGATGGCGGATAGCTGTCCTGAAGTGGCGCCGGTAGAGCGGCATGCGCTGAATCAGATGCAGGAACAACATGAAGTCCTGCGCCGGCTGTGCCGGCCGGAATTGCAGGCTCTGTACGCCAGCGCCAATCAGGCCGGCAGCATCGTGATACTCACCGCCCCCGACGGCTTCATCCTTGATGCGCTGGGCAACGCTAGCTTTCTCGACAAGGCGGCCCGGGTGTCACTGTGTGCCGGCTCACCCTGGGGCGAATCGGTGACCGGTACCAATGCCATCGGCATGGCGCTGTTCGAGCGCCGCGAGGCCGAAGTACGCGGCGGCGAGCATTACTACGCGCCGCACCGCGTGCTCAGCTGCTCAGCCTCGCCGATCTTCGACCCGCTCGGCGAAGTTGTCGGTGTACTTGATCTGTCAGGCGAAGCGTCGATGCATCACCTGCACGCCTTGGGCATGGTGCAACTGGCGGTCGAACAGATTGAACATCGTCTGTTCGAACATCGTTTCGACGGTGCCGACATCGTGCGTATCCAGCCCGACCCCGACCTGCTCGGCACGGCGCGCGAGGGCATGCTGGTATTCGAGGCGCACCGGTTGGTGGCCGCCAATCGGCATGCGCTACGCCTGCTCGGGGTCAACTGGGAAGAGCTCGGCCGTCGTCGCTACGACGAATTGTTCGTTTCGGCCCTGCCACGCCCGGGCAGTCTGACCAGCATGCGCTGCCAGAGCGGCGAAATGCTGCATGCCAAACGCGATGCGCTAAGCCATAACGGCATCTCCTCGCGCGTTCCGCGCAATCAGCGCACGTGCTCAATCCGATTGCCTGAACCGGTTTTCTCTGCCGAGCTGGAAGCCGAGATTGATCGCAGCGTACGCCTGCTGGATGGCGATATCCCCCTATTACTGCAGGGAGAAACTGGTACTGGCAAGGAAGTGGTGGCGCGGGCATTGCACCAGCGTAGCCAGCGCTGCGCAGCACCGTTCGTTGCAGTCAATTGCGCCGCACTGCCGGAGCACCTGATCGAATCGGAACTGTTTGGCTACATGCCCGGCGCATTCACTGGTGCCCGACGCGAAGGCGCCACGGGACTGTTGCGCGACGCGGATGGTGGAACGCTGTTTCTCGACGAGTTGGGTGACATGCCGCTCGGCACACAGAGCAGACTTCTGCGTGTGCTGCAGGAGCGTGAGGTCACGCCGTTGGGTGGCAGTCGTGCGCACGCAATTGACGTCGCCGTGATCGCCGCCACCCATCGCGAACTGGCCGGTGCCGTCGCTCGCGGTGAATTTCGTGCCGACCTGTACTATCGGGTCGCGCAGGCCACCCTGCGCCTGCCCGCGCTGCGGGATCATCTTGATCTCGCCACATTGATCAGGCAGCTCTGGCACTCTCTGGGTGCCGAGCAGATTCCGATGTCGTTGCACCCTGATCTGGTCGAAGAGTTGTCCGCCATGCCATGGCCCGGCAACCTGCGCCAGCTGGTAGGCCTGCTGCGCAGCTTCCTGGCACTCGGCGAAAAAGGGGCGACCCTGACCCACGACGATTTGCCAGCCGATTTGAAGAATCCGCTTGCACCGACATCGGCGCCAGAATCAGCGTCGATGAGTCTGTCCGGCAGTCTTCAGGCGATCGAGCAGCAGGCGATCAATGTGGCGATTGCTGACTGCGATGGCAACGTCGCCGCCGCCGCACGCAAACTGGGAGTGAGCCGCAGCACCATCTACCGGCGTCTCAGCGAGCAGAGCCCAGCCGACTGACTACCATCGGCGACGCCGCGATGCGACTGGCTTGGTTGTCGAGCCACCGTGCCGACGTCGAACTCATTGAGCACCCGAATACTTCTACTGCAACGGCGTAGGTCGATGGCTGACCGGTGGGCCGTGCACCGATATGGCCATGGAGTTTCTCTCTGTGGAGCCATGGGTGAGTGATCAATCGTGTGGCGGAAATACAAAATGCGCAGGGGGCAACGCTGCGTATTTTTCTTCCCGCGGTTCTATCAGGCTCGCTTGATCAAGCCGATGATTACCAGCAACACGATGGCGCCGATCATCGCGTAGACGATGCTGGTGACGATCGGGCCGATGATCATGAAGCTGACACCCAGTGCAGGTAGCAGCCAGCCGGCGAGAAGCGCGCCGACGATGCCGATCACGATATTGCCGAGCAGGCCGAAGCCGAAGCCACGCACGAGCAGGCCAGCCAGCCAGCCGGCGATGGCGCCAATCAACAGAAAGATGATCAAGGCCGTAGCAGTCATCATGAACTCCTGGTGCGAGAGGAAAAGGTCGATAACATTGCGCGCACCTCCATGCCACGCCCCGCAAGCGTCCATCCTGTGCTGTGCAGCGACCGTGACGAGCTTGTGCAGCGTCATGTTCGGTGCGCTTCGTCGACGCCTTCCCGATGATCGTGACCGGCAAGGTAGAGAACTACCTGATGCGCAAGACGATGGTGGCCGAGCCAGCAAGTTGACCCGGTCGGCTGAGCGGGAATGTCGCGACGGCTGAGATCACGACCGACGACACTGCACGCATGACCGCTTCGCCACCCGCACCGACGCCACCGGAGCAGCTCGCCGTGACCCGACCACACAAAGGCCGTGGTGCCGCCTCCAATCCCGAAGGCCGTTTTGAAAGCATCCACCATCAGGCCGAGGACGACGGCTGGCAAAGCACCTTGCTGGATGAGGACTCGCCGCGTCCATGCACCGAAGTGAGCGAAGAGCGGGCGCTCAGCGTGATCAGCCGCAACGATTCGCCAGACATTGCATTCAGTCAGGCAATCAATCCGTATCGTGGTTGCGAACACGGATGCATCTATTGTTTTGCACGCCCTTCGCACAGTTATCTCAACCTGTCGCCCGGCCTCGACTTCGAGACAAAGTTGCGTGCCAAGGGCAACCTGGCCGAGGTGCTGCGGTCTGAGCTGGGCAAGCCCGGCTACGTGGTCAGTCCGATCAACATCGGCAGCAATACCGATCCCTACCAACCGATCGAAAAGCGCTGGCGCCTGACCCGTGCCGCGCTGGAACTGCTGGCCGATTGCCACCATCCATGCACCATCGTCACCAAGAACGCCATGGTCGAACGCGATCTCGATCTGCTGGTGCCGATGGCACGTGAGAAGCTGGTGCAGGTATTCGTGTCGGTCAATTCGCTGGACAACCGGTTGGCCGCAAAACTCGAGCCACGCGCCAGTGCACCGCATCGCCGGATCAAGGCCATCCATACCCTGGCCGAAGCGGGGGTTCCGGTCGGCGTGCTGGTGGCGCCGATCATTCCGGCCCTGAATGACATGGACATGGAAGCGGTGATGGCGCGCGCGGCCGAGGCGGGCGCGGACTGCGCCGGTTACACCACCTTGCGCCTGCCGTACGAGCTGAAAGCGCTGTTCCGGGATTGGTTGGCGTTGCACGCTCCGCAGCGTGCCGCGCATGTAATGAGCCTGGTGCAGCAGATGAACGGCGGGCGTGACTACGACAGCAACTTCGCCACCCGCATGCGTGGTTCCGGCGTGTTCGCCGAACTGCTGCGTCGCCGCTTCGAAGTGGCATGCCGCAAGCACGGTTTCGCTCGCGCGCGCGGACTCACCCTCGACATCACGCGCTTCGTCCCGCCGCGCAAGGCGTCGCCGCAGGGCGAGTTGTTCTGACGTCGTTCATTCGGATCGGCTTGTGTGATTCGGGTCTGCAGGCGGCTTGCGGACGACCTTGTTAGACGCCCGTTGCACGCAGTCCACCCGGGGGGGCACCGAAGATTCACGCCTGACCATGCAGGCTTCCAACTCCCCCACAGCACTGTTGCCAATGCCATGGTGCGCTCCCGAGGAAATCCCGCATGGCCACTTCACCCCGCTTTCTCTCCGCGTCCACCCTTTCCGGCGACGCCATCAAGAACCCTCAGGGTGACTCGCTGGGAGACCTCAAGGACATCATGATCGACACCACTTCCGGCAAGGTTGCCTATGCCGTGCTCTCCTTCGGCGGCATCCTTGGCATGGGTGACAAGCTGTTTGCGGTGCCGTGGGAAGCGTTGGCCGTCGACGCAGAGAACAAATGTCTTGTCCTCAATGTCGGCAAGGAGCGGCTCAAGGATGCACCGGGCTTCGACAAGGAACACTGGCCGAACTTCGCCGAGCCGGCATTTGCCGACGAGCTGCGCGGCTACTACCGCTGAGCAAGGAGCGCCGGGGGGATGGCTCGCCGCCGGCTCTTCACGCGCTTGTGAGGACGAATGGGCTGCACTGTGCGGAATGGTCACCACGTTGATCGGGTGCACCGTCTTGCACAGGAGTCATCAATGTCCTCATTCGCGCTTTACCTTATTGGCATGATCGTTGTCATTGGCGGACTTGCCTACATCGCTACGCTGGTGCACGTGCCTGTCGAGTGGATTGTTGGCGGTGCCGTGGTATTGCTCGGTGCCGGCATCCTCGGCGCGGTCACCAAAACCCGCCGCAGGGATCCACCGGAGTGACACCAGCGCATGGGGCCGGGAGGGGCCCATGCGCTGAAGGTCGGGCCGATGTCAGCCAGGGAGCATCGATCACGACTGGCCGGCCGGCAGGTACCTGTTGAACCATTCCAGCGCACGCTGCAGCACGTCGCGTTGGTGCGCCGGGTCGACGAAGTGATGGCCTTCATCGGGATACACCACCAGTGAGGTGGGCACGCCCTGGGCGCGCAGGGCGTGCCACATCTCGAACGATTGCGGCGCGGGGCACTCCGCGTCGCGGTCGCCGACCACGATCAGCATCGGCGTTTTCACCTGCTTGATGAAGTTGATCGGCGAGCTCTTGGCATAGACCGCCGGATCGTCGTAGACGGTGGCGCCGAAGAACGGCGGCATCCACTGGTCGATCAGGTTCTGGCCGTAATAGCTCTGCCAGTTCGAGATGCCGGCGCCCGCCACCACGGCGCGGAAGCGCTGGGTCTGGGTCGGCGCGAACATGCTCATGAAACCGCCGTAGCTCCAGCCGGTGAGGCCGAGCCGCTGGTCATCAACCGGTACGATTTTCTCCACTGCATCAACGCCGGCAAGGACGTCGCGCAGGTCGCCATGGCCGAAATCCTTGCGGTTGGCCTGCACGTATTTCTCGCCCTGGCCGAAGCTGCCGCGCGGATTCGGCTGGAACACGAAATAGCCCAGCGCAGACAGCGGCGCGGCGCCGTAGCCCACCCCCGGCCAGCGCGGGATCACCGCGCTCGACGGGCCGCCGTGCACCACCACCACCATCGGATAGGTTTTCTTCGGATCGTAGTGGGCCGGGTACAGCAGCCAGCCCTGCACGTGGAAGCCCTCGTTGTTCCACTCCACCGACTCGGCCTTGCCCCAGGCCGGCTTGAGCCCGGCGTTGAACGAGGTCACCGCCGGCGGCGCGGTGTTGCCCAGCGCGCCGGCGTGCACTTCGCTGGCGCTGGCGTACGAGCTCTGCAGGAAGGCGACGTGCCTGAGGTCGGCGGACAGCGACATCGCCATCGACGCGCTGCCATCGCCGATGCTGGCCGGCACGGTGAAGTGCACGCGCTGCTGCTGTGCACGCGTGGCGGACACCGTGTAATCGGCCAGCTGGCTCTGGCCGTTGCTGACCTGGCTGACCAGCATCGCGCGCGGCGACGTCCAGCGTAGCCAGCTCGGCGTGACCTTGATGCCGGGCGTGAGGTCGACCAGCGTGCCACCGGCGGCGGGCACCGCGTAGATGTCGCCGCCGGTGGCGCCCTGGTCGCTCATCAGGCCGCCGATGAAGGCGATCCGCGAGGCATCCGGCGACCAGCGCGGCAGCGCGATCTGCAGCCCGTGCAGCGAGCCGCTGGCGGTGTCGGCCGGATCGACCAGCACGGTGGCGGCGGCATCGACCTGTGCGGGCTGCACGTAGAGCCTGGCGATCCACCAGTTGTTGTCGCCCGGCGGCGGCGCGGCGGTATAGGCGATGCGCGAGCCGTCCGGCGACCAGTCGAACTCGTAGGCGTACATGCCGGCGGGCGTCAGCTCATGCAGCGCGCCGCTGGCGACGTCGAGGCTGGCCACGCGTTGCACCTCGATGCCGCTGACGCCGATCTCGCCGGCGGGCCGCTTGGCCGCGGCCACCGCGCTGGCGTGGCGGGTGGCGCCTGCGACATAGAGGAAGCCGAGCGACTTGCCGTCGTCGGTCCACTGCAGCGCGCGCACGTAGCCTTTCAGCGCGGCCAGCCGCGCCGGTGCGGTGCTGCCGCGGGTGTCGGCCAGGTAGATGTCGTTCTGCATCACCCGGGTGCTGGTGAGGTCGACGTTGCAGTTGGAGACGAAGGCGAGGTGGCGCGAGTCCGGCGCCCACGCGATGCCGGATTCGGCGCAGCTGCCCGGTGTGGCCGCCGCACTCACGCGGCGCGCATGGCTGCCGTCGGCGTTGGCCACCTCGATCGCCGGCTTGTCGTCGCGCCGGATCACCCAAGCGAGCTGCCGTCCGTCCGGCGAGATCGCGGTGGCCTGGATCGACTGCGCCTTGCCCAGTTCGGTCAGCACCTGCTCGATGCGCGGGTCCACCGTGGGCGCGTCGGCGAAGGCGTTGGGCGCCAGCGCCAGGCACAGCAGCGAAAGGGGAGCGATCAGGTGCGTGCGCTTGGGCATGAGAGGTTCCGGCCGGGGGAATCCGTCAAACCTACAACCCGCTGTGGCGTGCGCCAAGTAGGGAAGGCGCGCGCAGCGTGCCCCGTGCCGGGGCCGGATTGGCGCATCCCCCGGGGAGCGAGGCGCGGCTGGAGGAAGATCAGGGCGGGCCCCCACCAGCCCTCCCCGGCCTTGGCAGGGGAGGGAGCGAAGGCGTCAGGCCTGCGCGCCTTCGGCTTCCAGGTGGTAGCGCGTGGCCAGTTCGACTTCTTCCTTCGAACCCAGGAACACCGGCACGCGCTGGTGCAGGCCGGTCGGTTGCACCTCCATGATGCGCTGGCGGCCGGTGGTGGCTGCGCCGCCGGCCTGCTCGATGATGAAGGCCATCGGATTGGCCTCGTACATGATGCGCAGCTTGCCGCCCTGCTTCTCGATCTTCGCGTCCAGCGGGTAATAGAACACGCCGCCGCGGGTCACGATGCGGTGCACGTCGGCGACCATCGAGGCCACCCAGCGCATGTTGAAATCCTTGCCGCGCGGCCCGGTCTTGCCGGCCAGCAGTTCGCCGATATAACGCTGCATCGGCGGCTGCCAGTGGCGCTGGTTGGACATGTTGATGGCGAATTCGGTGGCCTGCCCGGGAATGCGGATATTCCGGCGGCTGAGGATGAAGCTGCCCACTTCGCGGTCCAGGGTGAACTCGTGGGTGCCGTGGCCGAAGGTCAGCACCAGCACGGTGGCCGGGCCGTACACCACGTAGCCGGCGGCGAGCTGGGTGGTGCCCGGCTGCAGGAAGTGTTCGGCCTTCGGTTCGGTGACGCCGTCCGGGCAGCGCAGCACCGAGAAGATCGTGCCGACGGAAATGTTGACGTCGATGTTGGAGCTGCCGTCCAGCGGGTCGAACAGCAGCAGGTGCTGGCCCTTGGGATAGCCGTCCGGAATCTGCTGCGGGTCTTCCATCTCCTCCGAGGCGCAGGCGGCCAGGTGGCCGCCCCAGGCGTTCGCCTCCAGCAGGATCTCGTTGGAGATCACGTCCAGCTTCTTCTGCGCCTCGCCCTGGATGTTGCCGGTGCCGGCCTCGCCCAGCACGCCGCCCAGCGCGCCCTTGCTGGTCGCCACCGCGATGCGCTTGCAGGCGCGCGCGACCACCTCGATCAGCAGCGAAAGTTCGGCGTTGATGTGGCCGGCGCGGCGTTCCTCGATCAGGAACTGGATCAGCGAGACGGGTTTCATGTCGGGTCCATGGCGTGGGAGACGCTTATTGTCGCATTTGTGAGGAGCTGGGAATCGGGAATAGGGAATAGGGAATAGGAAGAGCTGGACTCGCCAAGCTCGAAGCTTCCTGCTCCTCAGCTGCTGCGGGCGATGTTTTTCCGATTCCCTATTCCCTATTCCCTATTCCCTATTCCCGGCCTGCTGACAACACGTTGGCAGCAGGGGGTCGCCAAGCTGTACCTCCAAGACGGAGGGATACGACATGCGCGACACGGTCTATTTCGTGGTGTTCGACGGTTTTGCCGACTGGCAGGCGGCGCTGGCACTGTGCGAGATCCGTCGCCCCGGCGACTGGGAGGTGCGCACCGTGGGTTTCTCGCGGGCCATGGTGACCTCGATGGGCGGCCTGGCGGTGAAGCCCGACCTCGCCCTGGAAGAGGTCGAGCTGGCGCGGGCGGCGTTGCTGATCGTGCCCGGCGGCCATTTGTGGCTGCGCGACGAAGGGCATGCGGCGGTGGAGCTGATCGGCCGCGTGCATGCCGCCGGCGCGCCGGTGGCCGGCATCGACAGCGGCGTGCTGGCGCTGGCCCGCAGCGGATTGCTCGACCAGCGCCGGCACACCGGCAACTGGGCCGGCCAGCTGGCCGCGCAGGTGCCGGGCTATCGCGGCACGGAGCAGTTCGACGCCGAGGTGCTGGCGGTCAGCGACGACGGCGTGATCAGCGCCAGCCACCTGGGCTGCATCGAGTTCGCCCGCGAGGTGATCCACACGCTGGACCTGTACAGCGCCACCGACCGCGCCGACTGGTATCGCCTGTTCAAGCACGCGCAACTTCCGCCCTGGTGCGTCGGCGAAGCGGTGGCGGCCTGAGGAGGGCGACATGAGCACGATCCTGCAACGCATCGAGAGGGCGTATCGCCCGCTGTATCTGCATGGCTTGCTGCTGGATGGCCAGTACCGGTTGCCGAAGGCCGATCCGCCGCCGATCGCCGGTACGGCCCCACGCACCCGGCGTGCCCTGCTGGCCACGTTGTTCCAGCTTGTTCTCCGCCCGCTTGGTTCGGGCGGCCGCCGCGGTGGCCGGATGTCCGCGGGACAGCATCGCTGAGCCGCACCATCATCCCCTGGCAAGGAGTCCATTCCATGGATCACCCACGCGTCACCTTCTTCCACGCGCCGCAGAGCCGCTCCGGCGGCACCCGCGCCCTGCTCGAGGAGCTCGGCGCCGACTACGACCTGCGCGCGCTCAACCTGAAAACCGGTGACACGCGCAAGCCGGAGTACCTGGCGATCAACCCGATGGGCAAGGTGCCGGCGATCCGCCACGGCGAGGCGCTGGTCACCGAGCAGCCGGCGGTGTTCCTGTACCTGGCCGATCTCTACCCCGAAGCCGGGCTGGCGCCGCCGCTCGGCGACCCGCTGCGCGGGCCGTATCTGCGCTGGCTGGTCTATTACGGCTCGTGCTTCGAGCCGGCGGTGATCGACAAGTCGATGCAGCGCGAACCCGCCGCGCCCTCCACCTGTCCCTACGGCGATTACGACACCATGCTGAAGACGCTGACCGACCAGCTCGAACGCGGCCCGTACCTGCTGGGCGACACCTTCAGCGCCGCCGATGTGCTGTGGGGCACGGCGCTGAACTGGACGGTGACGTTCAAGCTGGTGCCCGAGCTGCCGGTGATCCGCGCCTACATCGACCGCGTGCTGGCGCGCCCGGCGATGCAGCGTGCCGCCGCCGCCGATGCCGCGCTGGTGGCGGCGCAGTCGGCGTGATCCGCCGGGACGGCCGCGATGGCACCGCGCTCGCGCCGCCGCGACCGTGACCTCCGACGCTGGCCGGCGCGCGCCGGCTCGGTAATCATGTACGCATGCGCCGTGCCGATCGCCTGTTCCTCATCATCCATGCGCTGCGCGGTCGGCGCACCGCGCTGCAGGCCCGCGCGCTGGCGCAGACCCTGGGCGTGTCGCTGCGCACGGTGTACCGCGACGTCGCCGACCTGCAGCTGTCCGGCGTGCCGATCGAGGGCGAGGCCGGCGTCGGCTACGTGCTGCGCAAGGGTTCGGACATCCCGCCGCTGATGTTCAACGCCGACGAGCTCGAGGCCCTGGTAGTCGGTTCGCGCTTCGTGCAGGCCTTCGCCGGCGTGCGCCTGGCCGAGAGCGCGCGGGCGGCGCTGCTGAAGATCGAGGCGGTACTGCCGCCGGACCTGCGCGAGCGCGCCGGCAGCACGCGCATCTTCGCCCCGGTCTGGCGCGACCAGCATCGCGAGGATTTCGCCGCGCTGATCGACCAGCTGCACGCGGCGATCGTCGGCAACCAGGTGCTGCGGCTGGACTATCGCGACGAGGCCGGCCAGTCCAGCGTGCGCGAGGTCGAGCCGCTGTGCCTGTCGTTCTGGGGCGGCAAGTGGACGCTGGGCGCGTGGTGCCGGCTGCGCGGGGATTTCCGCAATTTCCGTCCTGACCGCATCGGCACCGGCACGCCCACCGGCGAGGTGTTCGCCGACGTCGCCGAGCGCGGCCTGGCCGCCTACCTGCGCGCGGTGGGCGTGGATCAGCTCGCGCTGCGCTGAACGCGTTCGCCGTGTTCAAGCTGCGGTCGGCGCGTTAGGCTTGACGGGTTCGCCGGATCGCGCCGCGCTCCGCCTGCCGATTGCCCGCCAAGGAGCCCCGTGTTGAAGATGACCTCCAGGATCACCCGCCTCGCCGCACTGGCACTGGTGTTCGGCGCGTGCGCCATGGCGTCGGCGACGGCGGCGCCGGCCGCCGCCACGGGCAGCGCGGATGCGCAGTTCAAGCGCATCTACACCACCGAATGGGCGTGGCGCAGCGGCCACCCCGGCAATGCGGACGCCGGCGACAGCGGCCGGCTCGATGACGTCGGCGCGGCCAGCCAGCAGCGGCGGCTGGAATACTGGCAGCGCGTGATGACGCAGCTCGACGCGATCGACGTGGCGCAGCTGTCGCCGGGCAATCGGGTCAACTTCGAGGTCTACCACGTGCAGATCGGCAACCTGCTGGCCGACCAGAAGTTCAAGGCCTGGCAGATGCCGTTCAACAGCGACTCCGCGTTCTGGTCGGACATCGGCTACGAGCTCGGCGGCGACCGCCTGCGCAGTGTCGACGACTACCGCAAGTACCTCGACCGGCTGGACCAGATCCCGGCCTATTTCGACCAGCAGATCGCCAACATGCGCCTCGGCCTGAAACGCGGCTTCAGCGTGCCGCGCGAAGTGCTCAAGGGCCGCGACGTCTCCATCGCGGCGGTGGCGGATCTGAAAGACCCCACGCAGAGCAGCTTCTACAAGCCGTTCAAGCAGCTGCCCGCCACGATCCCCGCCGACCAGGCGCAGGCGCTGCAGGGCCAGGCGCTGCAGCACATCCGCGACGACGTGATCCCGGCCTATGCCAAGCTGCTGAAGTTCTTCCGCGACGAGTACGTGCCGCAGGCGCGCACCACGCTGGCAGCCGAGGCGCTGCCCGACGGCAAGGCGTTCTACCGCCAGCAGATCCGCGAGTACACCACGCTCGACCTCAGCCCCGACGCGATCCACAAGATCGGCCTGGAGCAGGTGGCGAAGATCCACGCGCAGATGCTGGAGGTGATGAAGGACACCGGCTTCAAGGGTGATTTCCCCGCGTTCCTGGCCTTCCTGCGCAGCGATCCGCGGTTCTACGCCAAGACCCCGCAGGAGCTGCTCGACAAGAGCGCGTGGGTGGCCAAGGAAGTGGACGGCCAGATGGCCAAGTTCTTCGGCCATCTGCCGCGTTCGCGCTTCGCCATCGTGCCGGTGCCGGCCGACATCGCGCCGTACTACACCTCCGGCCGCGGCGGCGCCGACGCCTACCTGGTCAACACCTACGATCTGCCCTCGCGGCCGCTGTACAACATGCCGGCGCTGACCCTGCACGAGTCGTATCCGGGCCACGCGCTGCAACTGGAACTGGCCGAGGAGCGGCATGACCAGCCGGCATTCCGCCGCAATGGCTACATTTCCGCCTATGGCGAGGGCTGGGGCCTGTATTCGGAATACCTCGGCAACGAGATGGGCATCTACAAGACGCCCTACGAGAAGTTCGGCTTCCTCACCTACCAGATGTGGCGCGCGTGCCGGCTGGTGGTCGATACCGGCATCCACCACCTGGGCTGGACGCGGCAGCAGGCGATCGACTACCTGACCGGCAATACCGCGCTGTCCGACCGCGAGATCGCCAACGAGGTCGACCGCTACATCAGCTGGCCCGGCCAGGCGCTGTCCTACGAGCTCGGCTACCTGAAGATCCGCGAGCTGCGCGAAAAGGCGGAACAGGCGCTGGGCGCAAAGTTCGACCTCCGCCACTTCCACGATACCGTGCTGTCCACCGGCTCGGTGCCGCTACCGGTGCTGGAGAAGCGCATCGACCACTTCATTGCCGACGGCGGCCCGGAACCGGATTTCGGCTGCGACTGCGCCAAGGCGAAGGGCACCGGCGACGGCGCCTGAACGCAACCCGGGCGGACTGGACAGGAAACTTCACGGATGTAGTAATATCGAGGCGTACTTCACAGGGAGAGTCACCGCCATGACCGCCCGCCTCGCCGAAGCCTCGCCGCGTTACGCGCCGCCCGCCGATACCCTGGGACCACCCGCCTTGCGCGGCTTCTTCCGCCTCGCCGAGGCATGGCAGCTGCGCACGGCCGAGCAGCGCCGCCTGCTCGGCGACCCGCCCGAATCCACCTTCTACAAGTGGAAGCGCGAGCAGGGCGGCAGCCCGGGCCGCGACACGCTCGAACGCATCAGCTACCTGCTCGGCATCTGGAAGTCGCTGCAGATCCTGTTTCCCGACCCGGCCCAGGCCGACGCCTGGCTGCACAAGCCGAACGCGGCCCCGCTGTTCGGCGGCCACTCCGCGCTCGAACGCATGCTGTCGGGCAACGTCGCCGACCTGTATGTGGTGCGCCAGTACCTGGACGCGCAGCGCGGCTGATCGCAGCCCGCGATACATCCATCCGCGACGCTGCGATACCCCCGCAGGAGCGCACTTGTGCGCGATGCTCTTCGCGTTGGGCCTGAAACAAAAGCATCGCGCACAAGTGCGCTCCTGCGGGGTTGATGCCTGTCCACGGAAAACCGATGCCGCCCTCGTTGCCACCCGTCAAACGCATCCGCTGGAGCCACGCCTTCCGCATCGTGCCCAGCCGCTTTCCGCCGGTCGGCGTGTACGACCGCATCGCCGCCCCGGCCGACATCGACGCGCTGTTCGCGGTCGAGGCGCTGACCAATCCGCGCCTGCGCGAGGAAGCCGATGCGCTGAAGCTGGTGCCGAAGGAGCACCGCATCAGCGGCCCCGGCTCCACGCCGGTGATGGCCGCGTTCACCCATCTCAACCCGGAGGGCAGCCGTTTCTCCGACGGCACGTGGGGCGTGTTCTACGCCGCGCACAGCGTGGCTACCGCGGTGGAGGAAACCGTGTACCACCGCGAGCGCTTCCTCGCCGCCACCGCCGAGCCGCCGTGCAGCATCCAGATGCGCTGCTACCGCACCAGCGTGGACAGCCGCCTGCACGACATCCGCGGCGGCTGGAAGGCCGAGCACGATCCGGATGCCTATGTGGCCAGCGTCAAGCTGGCGCGCACGCTGCGCGACGACGGCTCCAACGGCATCGTCTACGACAGCGCCCGCCACCCGGGCGGCGAATGCCTGGCCGCGTTCCAGCCCGACGTGGTCGCGCCCTGCGTGCAGTCGCAGCACCTGGTCTATCGCTGGGACGGCTCGCGCATCGCGCAGGTGCTGGAAGTCTCGGAGCTGAGCCGGCCGCAGGCGGTCGGCACGGCAAGGTCGAACCCCGCTGACGGCAGTGCACCGTGAACAGGATCGCCGCGATACTGCTGCTGTGCCTGTGCGCCGTGCCCGCGCTGGCGCGCGACAACCACGCCAACGATCACGCGCAGTGGCAGGCGGACATCGCCGCGTTCCAGGCCGCGGACCGGGCCGCGCCGCCGCCGCGCGGCGCGGTGCTGTTCATCGGCAGCTCGTCGATCCGCTTGTGGAAGACGCTGGCGGCGGACTTCCCCGGCGTGGCGACGATCAACCGCGGCTTCGGCGGTTCGCAGATCGACGACGCCACCTTCTTCGCCGACCGCCTCGTGGCGCCGTACCACCCGCGCGCGATCGTGATGTATGCCGGTGACAACGACCTGGCAGATGGCGACAGCCCGGCCCACGTGCGCGACGACTTCGCCGCCTTCGTGCGCCGCGTCCGCTCATTCGACCCCGGCGTGCCGATCGCCTTCATCGCGATCAAGCCCAGCATGGCGCGCCGCGAGCTTCTGCCGCAGATCCGCGCGGCTAACGCGCTGGTGCGCGAGTACGCGGTGGCGCAGCGGGGCGTGGCCTATGTCGACGTGTTCACGCCGATGCTGGGCGAGGATGGCCAGCCGCAGCCGCAGTGGTTCGGGCCGGACGGCCTGCACATGAACCGGCGCGGCTACGCGCTGTGGATCGAGCGGCTCAAGCCGTGGGTGGAGGCGCACGGCAAACCCGCCGCGCACGATTGACCCGCGACGGCCCGTCATCCCGGCGAAAGCCGGAGTCCAGTGCCTTGCGGATCGGCCATCAAGGCGCTGGATTGACCAGTCCTTCGGACTGTTGAAAAGCGCCTCTGCTTTCGCAGGAACGACGGAGGCCTGTCGAGACTTCTTGTTGGGAGCTCAGGTGTCCGCGTTGGTCGCCCAGCCGACCCGGTCGCCGCGGGTGAACACGCGGTCCGTGTCCAGCACGTCGCCGGCGGCGTGCGCCGGCTGGTCGTGCAGCCGGGCGTAGATCGGCGTGAAGTCCGGCCGGGTCGCCTCGAACAGCTGCGCGAAGTCGTCGATCACGAAGTAGGTCTGCTGGTAGGTGTCGATGCGGTAGCGCGTGCTCATCACGCGCTCCAGGCCGAAGCCGATGCGGTTGGGCGAGGGCGAATCGAGGCAGTAGATCGACTCGCCCTTGGAGCTGACGATGCCGGCGCCGTAGATGCGCATGCCCTCGGGCGTGTTCATCAGGCCGAACTCCACCGTGTACCAGTACAGCCGGGTGAGGTTCATCAGCGCCTCGGGGCCGATCGCGAACGCCTTCATGCCGCCGCGGCCGTAGGCCTGCATGTAGTCGGCGAACACCGGGTTGAGCAGCAGCGGCACGTGGCCGAACAGGTCGTGGAACAGGTCCGGTTCGCTCAGGTAGTCGAGCTGGTCGGGCTTCCTGATCCACCAGCTGACCGGGAAGCGCCGGTTGGCCAGGTGGTCGAAGAACACCTCGTCCGGCAGCAGGCCTTCCACCGCCACCACCTGCCAGCCGGTGGCGGCGCCAAGCACCACGTTGAGCTCGCTGAACTTCGGGATGCCGCCGTCGCCGAGGCCGAAGCGCTCCACGCCCTCCATGAATTCGCGACAGGCGCGCCCGGGCAGCAGCTCGCGCTGTCGCTTGAACAAGGTGTCCCACACGTCATGGTCGGTCTTGCTGTAACTCGTCCACGGCTGCTCGACCACGCCGGTGGCGTAAACCGGCACGTAGCCGCGGTCGGTCTGCTGGTGTTCGATCTTGCGCGGTGCGGGGGCTTCCATGGCGGGTCTCCGGAGACAGCGGGTTCGAACCGCCAGCTTAGGCCGAATGGCGGGCACGAAGCTTGTTTTGTTGCCGGATGCAGCGCCATGGTTGCACTATTCTTGCTCGGATCACGCCAAACGTCGGAGAATCTTGCCATGGCCACGCTGGACCGCACCGACCTGCGCATCCTCGCCGTGCTGCAGGGCGAGGGCCGCATCAGCAATGCCGAGCTGGCCGAGCGGGTCAACCTGTCGCCATCGGCCTGCCTGCGCCGGCTGCAGCGGCTGGAATCGGCGCAGATCATCACCGGCTACGCCGCCCAGGTCGATCCGCAGGCGGTGGGCCTGGGGCTGCAGGCGTTCGTGCGGGTGCAACTGGCCAAGCACGAACACGCCGCGGTGGAGCGTTTCGTGGAACGGGTCAACGGCTGGCACGAGGTCGTCGCCTGCCATGCGCTCACCGGCGACATGGACTACCTGCTGCACGTCTACGTCGCCGACCTCAAGGACTTCTCGCGCTTCCTGCTCGATCACCTGCTCAACGCCAGCGGGGTGGCCGACGTGAACTCCAGCTTCGTGCTGCGCACCGTGAAGCGTTCGCCCTCGCTGCCGCTGCAGCACCTGCAGCGATGACGACCGCGGCGAAAACGTCCGGCGCCGGTCTCCCCTGGCCGGCGACTAACGCTAAACTGACCCGTTGATGAGCCTCGACACCGCCACTCCCGCCGAACGCGACCTGCTGCGCCCGCTGCGCTACCTGTGGCGGGTGCCGCTGCTGCTGCTGCACGCCGTGCTGGCGATCCTGCTGGCCGGCCTGGTGATGAGCTGGAACCGCGATCGCGTGATGCGCGACGGTCGCGAGCCGTTCCCGCACCGGCTGGTGCGCTGGTGGTCGATCGGCTTGATGCGCATCTTCGGCCTGCGCGCGGTACGCGTGGGCCGGCCGTTGCCGGACCCGGTGCTGTTCGTGGCCAACCACACCTCGTGGATCGACATCGAGCTGCTGCACAGCCAGCGCGCAGCCTGCTTCGTGGCCAAGGCGGAGATCGCCGGCTGGCCGCTGGTCGGCTGGCTGGCCGCCAACGGCGGCACCATCTTCCACCGCCGCGGCAGCAACCATTCGCTGGCCGCGGTGATGGCGGTGATGGTCGAGCGCCTGCGTGCGGGGCGTTCGGTGGCGGTGTTCCCTGAAGGCGGTAGCGGCTACAACGGCGTGCTCAAGGTATTCCACGCGCGCATCTTCCAAGCCGCGCTGGAAGCCGAAGTGCCGGTGCAGCCGGTGGCGCTGCGCTTCGCCCGCGACGGCCGCCGCGTGATCGACGCCGGCTTCCGCGAGCACGAGAGCTTCCTGGCCAACTTCCTGCGCCTGCTGGGCGAGCCGCCGATGGATGCCGAGGTGCATTTCCTGGGCACCGTGCCGGCCAGCGCGGAGGGCCGCCGGCGCATGGCCGAGCAATCGCGCGAACGCATCGCCGCCGCACTGGCGGACCGCTCTGCATGACGCTGCCCCGGGGCAAGGATTTCCGCCCGCCCTGGCCCCTGCGCAGCGGCCATGTCCAGACCATGCTGTCTTCCAGCGGCGTGCGCCGCCTGCTGCTGCCGCGTGCGGCGAAGACCGTGCTGCAGGGCGCCGAGCCGGTGGTGCTCGACGGCGGCGGCGGCGTGCGCCTGAGCGGCGCCTACACCGCGCAGAAGACCCGTCCGCAGTCGCGCGGCCTGGCCGTGCTGTTCCACGGCTGGGAAGGCAGCGTCGATTCCACTTATGTGCTGCAGACCGGCAGTCGCCTGCTCGCCGACGGCTGGGACATCTTCCGGCTCAACTTCCGCGACCACGGCGACAGCCACGGCCTCAACGAGGCGCTGTTCCACTCCTGCCGGCTTGACGAAGTGGTGCATGCGCTGGGCGAGATCGCCACGCGCTGGGGCGCGCGGCCGATGGCGGTGGCCGGCTTCTCGCTGGGCGGCAACTTCGCCCTGCGCGCGGCGATGCAGACTTCGCGCGTGGGTATTCCGCTCAGTTACGCGCTGGCGGTGTGCCCGATCATCGATCCGGCGGTGGGCCTGTTTTCGCTGGAGGAAACGGCGCCGTGGTTCTATCAGGCGTACTTCATGCGCAAGTGGCGGCACTCGCTGCTGCTCAAGCAGAAGGCGTTTCCGCAGCATCAGTATTTCGAGATGTCGGAGTTGAAGAAGCACCTGCGCGGGCTCACCGAGGCGCTGGTGCTGCGGCATACGGACTTCAAGTCGCTGCAGCAATATCTGGACGGCTATTCGGTGGCCGGCGACGCGATGCTGGCGATGCAGGTCCCGGCCACCATCCTCACCGCGAAAGACGATCCGGTGATCCCGGTCGACAGCTTCGAGCAGCTGCGCCTGCCGCCCAACGTCGAGCTGGATATCGCCGACTTCGGCGGCCACTGTGGCTTCATCCGCGGCGGCGACATGGTCAGCTACACCGACGACTACATCGCGGCGCGCTTCAACGCACTGGCCGACGGCACGTCGCCGATCGGCTGAGAACCTGGCGGCGCAAGGGGGCGACATGCGGCGAGCACGCGACACGATCCGCCGGCACGCGATGCGCGGCGTGCGCCTCGCCCTGTGGCTGGCCGTCCTGCCGGGCGGGCTGGCGCCGGCGGCGACGCCCGCGGCCACGACCTTCCTGCGCTCGTTCGAACCGGCCGAACCGGCCCCGCTGGCGGGCGCGCCCGACCCGCGCTTCAACGTCGCCGTCGCCGGTGGTCCCGGTCAGGCGGCGGCACTCACCGCCAAGCCGGGCGTCGGCTTCAGCGGCCTGCATTCGCTGCGCTACCGCGGCGAGGCGGGCGGACAACAGCAGGTCGCGCTGTACGCGGTGAACCTGCCGGTACATGCGGACACGCAGCTGTCCTACCTGCTGTTTCCCGTGTCCAACGCGGGCGACCTGCGCAACCCGGCCAATTACGTGGCGGTGGACCTGCTGTTCGACGACGGCAGTCGGCTGTCCAGCCGCGGCGCACGTGACCAGCACCGCCTCGGCGCGTCGGCGCGTGCGCAGGGCGAGGGCCGCGTGCTGTACCCGGATCAGTGGAACTACCTGGCGGTCGACGTCGGCGCGGTGGCCGCCGGTCGCACGATCAAGCGCATCGTGCTGGCGCATGACGGTCCGGCCGCCAGCTTCGAGGGCTATCTGGATGATCTGCGTATCGGCCCCGCACCGACCGACACGCGCCGGCGCCCGAGCGACTTCGTCGACACCCGCCGCGGCACGAATTCCAACGGCCGCTTCTCGCGCGGCAACAACTTCCCCGCGGTGGCCGTGCCGCACGGTTTCAATTTCTGGACGCCGGTGACCGACGCCGGTTCGAACTGGATGTACCAGTACCAGCAGCGCAACGGCGCCGACAACCGCCCGCGGCTGGAGGCGTTCGCGCTGTCGCACGAGCCGAGCCCGTGGATGGGCGACCGGCAGACCTTCCAGCTGATGCCGGCGGCGGTCGCCCGCGGCGCGCCCAGCGCGAACCGCGCGACGCGCGCGTTGAGCTTCAGCCACGCGAACGAGACCGCGCACGCGCATGCCTACCGCGTCGCCTTCGACGACGGCATCGTCACCGAGATCGCGCCGACCGACCACGCCGCGATGTTCCGCTTCACCTTCACCGGGGACCGCTCGCAGCTGGTGTTCGACAACCGCGACGACCACGGCGGCATCGTGCTCGACCCGGCGGCACGCAGCTTCATTGGCTGGTCCGACGTGAAGAGCCGGTTGTCCGCCGGCGCCACCCGGCTGTTCTTCTACGGCACGGTCGACCAACCGGTCAGCGAGAGCGGGCGGCTCACCGGCGAGGGCCGCGACCACGTCGCCGCGTGGTTCGGCTTCGACACCTCGAAGACGAAAGTGGTGAACCTGCGCATCGCCACCTCGCTGATCGGCGTGGCGCAGGCGCGGCACAACCTGGCACTGGAGATCGCGCCGGGCGACAGTTTCGACGACGTGCGCGAGCGGGCGCAGCGGCAATGGGACCAGCAGCTCGGCACCATCAAGGTGAACGGCGCCAGCGCCGACGAGCTGACCACGCTGTACTCCAACCTCTACCGCCTGTTCCTGTACCCGAACGAGGCGTACGAGAACACCGGCAGCGCCGCGCAACCGCACTGGCAATACGCCAGCCCGTTCTCCGCGCCGACCGGCAAGGACACGCCGACGCGAACCGGCGCGCGCATCGTCGACGGCAAGCCGTACGTCAACAACGGCTTCTGGGACACTTATCGCACCGCGTGGCCGGCCTACGTGCTGCTCGCGCCGACGAAGGCCGGCGAGATGATCGACGGCTTCGTGCAACAGTACCGCGACGGCGGCTGGATCGCGCGCTGGTCGTCGCCCGGCTACGCCGACCTGATGGTCGGCACCAGCGCCGACGTCGCGTTTGCCGACGCCTGGCTGAAGGGCGTGCGCCACTTCGACGTGCGCGCGTTCTACCAGTCCGCGCTGAAGGACGCGACCGTGGTCAGCCCGCTCGCGGGCACCGGCCGCAAGGGGCTGCAGCGCTCGATCTTCAACGGCTACACCGACACCGCCGTCGACGAAGGGCTGTCCTGGTCGATGGACGGCTACATCAACAACTTCGCGATCGGCAATCTCGCCGCCGCGCTGGCGGCCGCGCCGGCTGCGGACGACCCCTACGCCGCGCACTACGCCGACGACGCGGCGTACTTCCACCAGCGTGCGCTGGGCTACGTCAACCTGTTCGATCCCGCCGTCGGCTTCTTCGTCGGCCGCGACGCGAAGGGCAAGTGGCGCGACGACGCGAAGCATTTCGACCCGCTGCGCTGGGGCGGCGACTACACCGAGACCAACGCCTGGAACATGGCCTTCCACGCACCCCAGGACGGCGCCGGCCTCGCCTCGCTGTATGGCGGTCGCGCCGGACTCGCGGCGAAACTCGACGCGTTCTTCGCCACCCCGGGCGAGTTCCGCGTCGGCAGCTACGGCGAGCCGATCCACGAGATGCTGGAGGCGCGCGACGTGCGCATGGGCCAGTACGGCCACAGCAACCAGCCCTCGCACCACATCATCTACATGTACGACGTTGCCGGCCAGCCGTGGAAGACGCAGGACAAGGTGCGCGACGTGCTCAGCCGTCTCTACGTCGGCAGCGAGATCGGCCAGGGCTATCCCGGCGACGAGGACAACGGCGAGATGTCCGCGTGGTACCTGTTCAGCGCCGCCGGCTTCTATCCGCTGCGCATGGGCACGCCGGCATACGTGATCGGCGCGCCGTACTTCCCGCACATGGACATTGCGCTGGATAACGGCACGCACATCGTGATCGATGCGCCGGCGGTGAGCGACACCAACCGCTACGTGCAGGGCCTGCGCGTCAACGGCCAGCCATGGAACAAGCTGACCCTGCCGCACGCGCTGCTGGCGCAGGGCGCCACGCTCGAATTCCTCATGGGGCCGACGCCCTCACGCTGGGCCAGCGACGAGGCCGCACTGCCGCCGTCACTGACCCCCCACGGCCGGCCGCAGCCGTTGCGCGATCCCGGTGCCGCCACCAGCAGCACGCCGACCATCGCCGGCCTGCCCGCGTTGTTCGACAACGACTCCGCCAGCGAAGCCGTGTTGCCCGCAACGTCGACCACGATCGCCTGGCACTATGCCGCGCCGCGCCGGGTCGCCCTGCTCACCCTGACCTCGGCGGCCAGGGCCGCCGCGCCGTCGGGCTGGCAGCTGCAGGCTTCCGTCGACGGCCACCACTGGCGCACGCTGGATACCCGCCAACAGCAACGCTTCGCCTGGCCGCGGCAGACCCGGGCGTTCGCCGTGCCGGCGCCGGGCGAGTACGCGCACTACCGGCTGCACTTCGACGCGGCACCGGACGCATCGCCCCGCGCCCTCGCCGAAATCGAACTGCTCGGACCCACCCCGTAGGCGGGGCGCTGCCTGCCGGCCGTTGCCTTCCGCGTTCGTGACGAAAGGCGGCGGACAGTGTCCGCCCCACGGAACCGCGCACCGCCCGTAGGCGCCCGCGAGCGGGCTCCTACGGGTTGGTGGCGGCAAGGCCGCGCTGGCGCAGCCAGCACGCAATGCTCATGCGGTCGCGGCTGGCAGGCAGCACCTCGTGCTCGAACTGCGCCGACAGGAACAGCAGCAGGGTGCCCGCCTGCGGAAGGATGTCGCGCGAGGAACCATCGGCCAGGTACAGCCGCAGTGCCCCGCCGTCGACCTCCCGCCAATCCTCGTTGAGATAGAACACCGCCGACACCACCCGCGCGTCGCTGTGGCGCAGGCGGTCGCGATGACGCGCATAGCGCGCGCCCGGCCGATACACCGCGTAGTGCGCTTCGTACTCGACCAGGCCCAGCATCAGCTCGCGGTTGAGCACGCCGCGCAACACGTCGATGCGATCGGCGAAGGCCTGCTGCGGCGCGCTCATCGCGCCTTCGGCGAACCAGCGCGTGCGGTCGCCGCGCCGCGCCGCGTCGAGCTGCCCGATGCCGGTGCCTGCAGGCTGCAGCTGTCCGGCGTCATGCAACGCCGCGCACTCGGCCGCCAGCGCGCGGATCTGCGCCGGCTCCAGCAGGTCGTGCACGACGCACCAGCCGTCGCTCGCCAGCGCGTCCGCCGCGGCGTGGAATGAGGAGTTGCCGGAATTCATCGAGCGCCTCGGGATGCACGACGTTGCCGATCCGGTGCGGGCCTGTCGTGGCCGGCGCGGAAAGGTTGCCGCGGAGATGCCGGTGGGTCGGTCCCGTCAGCCGTGCGGCGCCGGCAGCATAAGTCGAAACGTCCTCAGCGCGGCGGCCGTCGCAACGGATCGAGCAGGCCCCGCAGGCCGTTGCGGTCGATCTCCAGCGCCAGCGCCAGCAACCGCCCCCCATTGCCCCGGCGGAAACCCCTCGCGCGCGAACCAGGCCGGCAGGTCGGCCAGCAGCCGGCCCGCGCCCCGTGTCGTCGCCCTCGACAGGGAGACAGCCGCCGTGGCCGGCTGTTGCGCGCTCTCTGCAAGGGCGATTTGCTGCCCGTGTTCAGTCCGCCGCCACGCAGCGCCCCTGCGCCCACGCGCGCAGCGTGTCCACCTGTTCGCGCATCAGCACCGACAGCGGGCGTGTCTGCTGCAGGGCGTGGAGCAGGGCGGCCTGGTCCGGGCCGTTGCCGTGGCCGGCGGTGTCGTACAGCGCGCTGACGATGGATTGCTCGATCTCGGCGCCGGAGAAGCCGGCGCTGGCGGCCGCCAGCGCGGGCAGGTCGAACGCGGCCGGGTCGAGTTGGCGGCGCTTGAGGTGCAGGGCGAAGATTTCCCCGCGCACCGATTCGCTCGGCAGGTCGACGAAGAAGATCTCGTCGAAGCGGCCCTTGCGCAGCAGCTCGGCGGGCAGCTCCTGCACCGCGTTGGCGGTGGCCACGGTGAACACCTTGGCCTTGCGTTCGGCCATCCAGGTCAGCAGGTAGCCGAGCACGCGGCGTGACACGCCGCCATCGTCGCCGCCGCTGGCCAGGCCCTTCTCGATCTCGTCGATCCACAGCACGCAGGGGCTCAGCAGCTCGGTGCTGGTCAGCGCCTCGCGCAGGTTCTTCTCGGTCTCGCCCTGGTACTTGTTGTACAGCGTGCCGAAATCCAGCCGCACCAGCGGCACGCCGAAGCCACCGGCGATTGCCTTCGCCGCGAGGCTCTTGCCGCAACCCTGCACGCCCAGCAGCAGCACGCCCTTGGGCGGGTCCAGTCGCGGCGCGGCTTCGGGCGAGAGGAACACCGGGCGGCGGCGCTGCACCCATTCGCGCACGCGCGCGACGCCGGCGATGTCGGCGAAGCTGGCGGTGGCGTATTCGTAATGCAGCAGGCCGGAGCGGTTGAGCAGGTTGAACTTGGACTGCATCAGCACCGGCAGGTCGTTCGGGCCGAGCGCGCCGTCGGCGTAGATCAGCTTGCGCACGATGCGCCGCGCGTCCGGCGCGGTCAGGCCGAGCAGGTTGCGCACGATGGTGCGCGCGGCGTCGTTGTCCACCTCGATCTTGCGGCCCTGTTCGCGCTGCCAGCCGGCAGCCTCGCCGCGCAGGATGCCGGCGAGCTCCTTGATGTCCGGCAGCGACAGCGGCACGCGCAGGGCCAGCGCCTCCAGCCCCGCGGGCAGCTCGATCTTCGCGCCCACCAGCACGATGGTGTGCGCCGCCGAGCGCTGGCGCTGCACGATCTCGCGCAGCTGGCGCAGGCTGCGCGCGTAGTCCAGCAGCGAATGGAAGTCGAACAGCAGGTAGATGCCCGCTTCGGTCTGGGCGCGGATCGCGTCCAGCGTGGCGGTGGCGTCCGGCGACACCGCGCCGCCGTCCTGCGAAAAATCGAGGCGGCTCAGGCCGTCGGTCAGCGTCCAGCGCCACAGCGGGCGCAAAGCCTGTGCGATCACGTGGCGGAAGCAGTCGATCACCCGCTGCTCGTCCACGGTTTCGATGACCAGCAGCGGCGTTGCCGCGCGCACCAGCGTGGTGAGGTCGTCCAGTTCGCTCATGCCACTCCCCTGAAAGGAGCCCAGTTTAGCGGGCGGCGCTGTTTCTGGCTTCGCGCGGTCCGGGGTACATTGGTGGCCTCGCCTTGCCGGAGACTGCTCATGCGCGCGTTGCTGTCCGTGCTGCTGGTGATCCTGTCGCTGCCGCTGCTGGCGGCCCCCCGGCTGGATCGGCTGACCCTGCCTGCAGGTTTCCACATCGCCGTGTACTCCGACCAGGTGCCGAATGCGCGCGAGATCGCGTTGGGTACGCACGGCACCGTGTTCGTCGGGTCCAGCGGCGCCGGCAAGGTCTACGCGCTCACCGACGCCAACGGCGACGGCGTGGCCGAGACAGTGCGCGTGGTCGCCAGCGGCCTGCGCAACCCGATCGGCGTGGCCTTCCACGACGGCGACCTGTACGTATCGGCGATCAGCCGCATCCTCGTGCTGCGCGACATCGAGCAGCACCTGGACGCGCCGCCCGAACCCGCGCTGGTCACCGACAAGTTGCCGACCAAGGGCCATCACGGTGGCCGCTTCCTCGCCTTCGGCCCCGACGGCAAGCTGTACGTGCCGATCGGCGCGCCGTGCAACATCTGCAACGCCGGTCCCGACTACGCCAAGCTGATGCGCATGAACCCGGACGGCAGCGATTGGCAGGACGTCGCCACCGGCATCCGCAACACCGTCGGCTTCGACTGGCAGCCGGGTACGAAACACCTGTGGTTCACCGACAACGGCCGCGACATGCTGGGCGACGACGTGCCCAGCGACGAGTTGAACGAGGTCACCCGCATCGGCCAGAACTTCGGTTATCCGTATTGCCATCAGGGCGACGTGGCCGACCCCGAATTCGGCGCCGGCCACCCCTGCCGCAACTACGTGCCGCCGGTGCTCAAGCTCGGCGCCCACGTCGCCTCGCTGGGCATGCGCTTCTACACCGGCAAGCAGTTCCCGGCCAGCTACCGCGGCGCCATCCTGGTCGCCGAGCACGGCTCGTGGAATCGCACCGAGAAGTCCGGCTACCGCGTGATGACCGTGCGCCTCAGCGGCAGCAAAGTCCTCTCCTACGAACCGCTGATCACCGGTTTCCAGCAAAACCAGAGCGCCTGGGGCCGCCCGGTCGACGTGCAGCCCCTGCCCGACGGCAGCGTGCTGGTCAGTGACGACCTGGCGGGGGCGGTGTACCGGGTGACGTACAAGCAGGGAATGGGGAATGGGGAATAGGGAATCGCAAGAGCGCTTCCGGCGTTTCCCATTCTCTGCTCCCCATTCCCCATTCCCTATTCCCCATTCCCTATTCCCGGAGAAAATCCATGCACCTGCGCAGCGACAATTTCGACAACGGCCAGCGCATTCCCGCGCGCTTCGCCTTCGGCAAGATCGCCGATCCCTTCGCGCTGTCGGACAACCACAGCCCGCACCTCGCCTGGCGCGACGCCCCGCCGGCCACGCGCTCGTTCGTGCTCACCTGCATCGACACCGACGTGCCCAGTCGCGGCGATGACGTGAACCAGGCGGGCCGCACGGTGCCGGCGGCGTTGCCGCGGGTGGAGTTCGTGCACTGGCTGATGGCGAATATCCCGGCCGAGTGCGGCGAACTGGCCGCCGGCGCCTGCAGCGACGAGGTCACGCCGCGCGGCAAGCGCGAGCCGTACGGGCCGCCGGGCAGCGTGCAGGGGGTGAACGACTACACCGGCTGGTTTGCCGGCGACGCCGAGATGGGCGGCGAATACCTGGGCTACGACGGCCCGTGCCCGCCCTGGAACGACACGTTGCTGCACCACTACCACTTCACCATCCATGCGATCGACGTCGACGCGCTGCCGCTGGTCAAGGGCTACTCGCGCGATCAGTTGCGCGCGGCGATGGCCGGCCATGTGCTGGATCAGGCCACGCTCACCGGCGTCTACAGCCTGAACCCTGCGGTGGCCGGCTGAACGAGGGCGCGTGGGCGCGGCGTGCAGGCGGCTGGCGGTATCCTTCACGCCCGCATGGCGCGTGCTGTGGGTGAATGGCACCCACCCACCACGAGGGATGCCCCATGTTGCACTACGCACTGGTTTTCCTGGTCATCGCGATCATCGCCGCGATTCTCGGCTTCGGCGGCATCGCCGGCGCCGCAGCCGGCATCGCGAAGATCCTTTTCGTCATCTTCCTGATCCTCGCGATCATCGCGTTCTTCCGCCGCGCCAGATAGCCCCCTTATCATCCAAGAGATTGCCATGTCGGAGCAGGTCATGAACCCCAAAGAGCCAACCCCCAAGCCCTCGGTCGACGAGCGCATCGACGAGCGCGCCGAGCGCGTCAAGCAGGCCACCTCGCAGGCCGTGGCCAGCACCAAGGACAAGGTCGACCGCGCCGCCGACCGCGTCGAGCAAGGCCTGCACCACGCCACCGACAAGACGGCGTCGGCGGCCCACCGCACCGTCGACAAGGCGGCCGAAGTGGGCGAGCAGGGCCGCGCCGCCTACGAGCACACCCGCGATCGCGCCGACGAGTTCCTTGAGCAGGCGCGCGAATACGTGCGCGAGAAGCCGATGCAATCGGTCGCCATCGCGCTGGGGGCCGGCTGGCTGCTTGGCCGCATCCTGCGACGTTGAGCCACTGATGCACGAGCAGGGTGACAGCACCCGCGAGACGGCGCCGGACCCGGCGCCGTCGTCGTCTGGCCTGTTCGACGAGATCGCCCGCCTGGGCGCCGCGCTGAAGCGGCTGTTCGGCGCGCAGAAGGATCTGCTGGCCGCGGAGCTGGGGCTGGCGCGCAGCGCGGTGTCGTGGCTGCTGGTGGCCGGGCTGGCCGCCACCGTGGCGGGGGTCGGCTTCGGCCTCACCGTGCTCGGCCTGCTCGGCGTGCTGCTGGCCAAGTGGCTGGGTTCGTGGGTGTGGGCCTTGCTGCTGCTGGCGCTGCTGCAGCTGCTGTTCCTGTTCGGCGCGGTGCTGCTGTTCCGCCGCTGCATGCATTGGATGAGCCTGCCTGTCACGCGTGGCCAATGGGGTGCGATGATGCGCGCAGGCGTGCGCAGGATCGAGGCGGAAGTCGCCGACGAGCCGGCCACGGCGCCGCATGCCGCGCGGGGCGAGGAAGGGCGATGAAAGTATTGAAGCAACTGGCCGAGGTGCGCCTCGCGCAGGCGCGCATGGAGCGGGCGCGCCACGAGGTGGGCGAGCCGGCCGCCGCACTGCTGGCGCGCGGGCGCGAATACCCGCTCGCCACGGTGGGCGTGGCCGCCGGCGCCGGCTTTGCGCTGGGCAGCCTCGACCTGCACCCGCTGCGGGTACCGGGGCTGGCCTCGCTGGTCGGCGGCGGCCTGGTCGAGGTGCTGGCGCAGGGCAGTCACCTGCTGGCCGAGATGGCCGTGGCGGGGGTGGCGGCGCACGCCGCTGCAACTGCCGATGCCGCCGCGCCGGATGGCGCGCCGACCCCGTGAACGCCGAGCCTGAGCAGCCGCCGCCGAACGCGGACGACACGCTGCGCGAGATGACCTCCGCGGCGATGCTCTCGCACATGCCGGCCGATCCGCTGCTGGTCGGCAACCTGCCGCGGCCGCTGGCGCGCCGGCTGCACAGCGCGCGCGGCACGCGCCGCCACCTGCGCGCCATCCGCATGCTGCTCAACGCGATGCTGCTGCTGGCGTTGCTGTACACCGTCACGCTGACCCGCGCACTGCTGATTCCGCTGGTGCTGGCCGCCTTCATCGGGCTGGCGCTCAACCCGATCGTGGCCACCGGCGCGCGCCTGCACCTGCCGCGCTGGTTCACCGCGCTGGTGCTGATGATCGGCCTGGTGGTCGGCATCGGCAGCGGCGTCGGCCTGCTGGCGCAACCGGCGCTCGGCTGGTTCCACGGCGCGCCGTCGGCGATCCGCAGCTTCGTGCCCAAGGTGCGCAACCTGACCAAGCCGCTGGAGGCGGCCAACCGCGCCACCCAGACCCTGGTCAGCGGCACTTCGCGCAGCGCCGCGCCGCCGCCGGCGCCGCTGTCGATCAGCGCGTGGGATGTCGTATCCACCGCGCCCAAGGTGCTCGCCGCGGTACTCAGCGTGATGCTGCTGGTGTTCTTCTTCCTGGTCTACGGCGACACCATGCTGCGCCGGCTGGTGGAGCTGACACCCAGCTTCTCCTACAAGCGGCACGCGGTCACCATCGTGCGAAGTTTCCAGAGCGAGGTCTCGCGCTACCTGCTCACTGCGCTGTCGATCAACACCAGCCTGGGCGCGATCACCGCCGGCATGCTGTGGTTGTACGGCGTGCCCGATGCGCTGCTGTGGGGCGCGGTGGCGATGTTCGCCAACTTCATTCCGTACGTGGGGGCGATTTTCACCACGTTGCTGCTGGCCTTCGTGTCGATGCTGTACGCCAAGAACGCCGAGCTGGAGGTGTTCCTGCCGGCACTCACCTTCGCCGCCATCACCATCGTCGAGGGCAACCTGATCACGCCGCTGATCCAGGGCCGCAGCATGCGCCTGTCGCCGATCGCGATCCTGCTGTGGCTGCTGGTGTGGGGCTGGCTGTGGGGCATTCCCGGCGCGCTGCTGGCGGTGCCGATGCTGACCTGCGCCAAGCTGATCTGCGAGCGCATCCGGGGTTGGGAGTGGTTCGCGCTGATCGTGTCGCGCTAGGGTGCGATCCGCCGCATGGCGCCGCAGTTTCCGAACAACGACACCACCGGGGATGCACCATGACCGATCGGGCGATCAACCTGCGCGACAAGCTGGCCCGGTTCAGCGAGCACTGGTCGCCCCGCGTCGTCGCGGAGATGAACGACTACCAGTTCAAGCTGGCCAAGCTCAAGGGCGAGTTCGTCTGGCACGCGCATGCGGATACGGACGAGGTCTTCATCGTGCTGCAGGGCGCCTTGACGCTGGAGTTCAGGGATCGCTCCGTGCCGCTGGTTGCCGGCGAAATGTACGTGGTGCGCAAGGGCGAGGAGCATCGCCCGGTGGCCGCGGAGGAGTGCAGCGTGATGCTGGTCGAGCCGCGCGGGGTGGTCAACACGGGCGACGCCGGTGGCGCTCGTACTGCACCCGACGACGTGTGGGTGTAGCGCGCCGGCGCGCTCCATCGTTGGCCCGCGAGGTTCCTCAAGGCGATGCCGTGCCGGTCGTCGCCGGCGTGATGCCGTGCGTCCGCAGCACGGCGGAGATGTCGAAGCGCCAGAGGTTGCGCGAGCCGTTCAATGGTGACTGCAGGCGCCGTTGCAGGGTGGCTGCGTCGTCGCGCGGTTTGGGAAAGCTCACCTCCTCGCGGCGGTTGCTCGACACGAACAGCTCGCCGAACGCCGGCCCCAGCGAGGGCGCGTTCTCCAGCGTGCGGCTGTTGATCCCCTCGCCCAGGTGCGCGGGCCTGCCCCAGCTGCCGTCGGGCTGGCGGAACACGATGCAGATGTCGGCGCGGCCCAGCGCATCGCCCTGGTCGCCGGCGTAGAGCAGGAAGCGGCCCTGCGGGTCGGAATCACGGCGTGCGTTTTGCCGCGCCACGGCGCCCGCAACACGCGCCAGACGTGGTTGTTGCCGTTGTCCCCCGTGCATGCGCGCCAGGTCAGCCCGACGAGGCCGCAGGCGACGACAGACTTTCCAACGACTTCAACGCTCGTGGGGAGTCTTTTGGCACGGGCGCGCACTTCCCGGCTAGAAGCGACGCGACCAGCCCAGCTCCAGCACCGGGTAGACCGCCTGCTCCCGCGCGCGGCGGGGCTCGCCATCCAGGCCCGTCGCCGCCGCCACGCCGGCCTGCCCGTAGAAGCCGGAGTCGGCCGCGCGGTAGCCGATGCCCAGATACGCCGCCAGTTCTCGCCGCGAGGGCATGCGCGCCTGGACCCAGGCGTCGCCCAATGCGTTCCGGCCGGGGATGGGCGGGTGGGCCATGGCGGCCACCCGGATATCGTCGATCACCGCCCCCACCGACAGCAGCAGGCCGCCGGCCCGCGGGTGCCAGTCGAACCTGGCGATGGCCGCCTCGAACACATCGCCCCCCGCTGCGGCCGCGCCGCCGTGGCCGGCCGCGCGCATCGTGCCCGCCGCTTCCGCCGCTCGCGCCGTACCGTTCGGCAGCGCGAACGCGGCGAGTGTCAGTACGACCAGGGCGATCTTCTTCATGGCAGAGCCCCACCGGGCAGACGCGGCCACCCCCTGCGACCGCCGTCCCCGCCTTTATCGCGCGATCCGCGCCCGCTGCGCACGCCGCGTTGCCGGAACTGCGGACGCCATCAATGCCGGAATGCGAACCGCTTGGCAAACGGGACGGGATGGTTTAGCGGGGAGCGCTGCGCACGGGTGGCTTGACGAACCCCATGGTGCCGCCGACCATCCTTCATCGACCTGTCACCCTTGTACGGGTGCGACTGTCGTCGCGCCCGTGCGCGCGCGGCGGCATCGTGCCGATCAGACCTTGGGAACAACGACGCCGCATGTTCGAAAACGCCTTCAACAACATGGGCCGCGTCATGCGGAACGACGAAGGTCTGGCGTCCGAGCTGGACTATGCCGAACAGACCTCGTGGCTGCTGTTCCTCAAATACCTCGACGATATCGACGATATGGAGAAGGAGTGGGAAGACGAGGCCGCTCTGGAAGGCCGTGACTACACCCCCATCCTCGCGAGCCGTATCGCTGGCAAGCCTGGGCCGCGCCGAAGGCGGCCGACGGCACGCCTGATCTCAACGCCGCGCTCACCGGCAAGGACCTGATCGAGTTCGTCAATGGCGAGCTGTTTCCCTACCTGCAGACCTTCCGCGACAGCGTGGCTGAAGGCGAACCCGCTGGGGAAATCGGTGGTGATCCGCGGCGACACCGCGATCATCACCTTCTACGACCCGCAGCTGGGGCCGCAGAACGGCGTGCGCTCCTCCGACATCTTCGTCTACCAGGGCGGCCGCTGGCATGCGCTGTACTCGCAGCACAGCGCGGTAGGCAGCCGCTGAGACGCAGCGGAACGTCAATCGTCGGCCACGTGCACCACCAGCTTGCCGAAGTTGCGCCCTTCGAGCAGGCCGATGAAGGCGGCCGGCGCGTTTTCCAGGCCCTCGACGCGATCCTCGCGCAGCTTGATCCGGCCCGCGTCGAGCCAGGCCTGCATGTCGCTGCGGAAAGCGGCGAAGCGATCGGCGTAGTGGTCGAGGATGACGAAGCCCTGCATGCGGATGCGCTTCTGCAGCACGCTGGCCACCAGCTGCGGGCGGCGATCCGGCCCTGCCGGCGGCGCGGCGTCGTTGTAGTGCGCGATCATGCCGCACACCGGCACCCGCGCATGGTGGTTGAGCAACGGCAGCACGGCGTCGAACACCGCGCCGCCCACGTTCTCGAAGTACACGTCGATGCCGTCCGGGCAGGCCGCGGCGAGGCGCCCGGCGAGATCCGGCGCGCGGTGGTCGAGGCAGGCGTCGAAGCCCAGCTCCTCCACCGCGTGGCGGCACTTGGCGGGGCCGCCGGCGATGCCGACCACCCGTGCGCCCTTGAGCCGGGCGATCTGTCCCACCACCGCACCGACCGCGCCGGTCGCGGCGGCCACCACCACGGTCTCGCCCGGCCGCGGTTGGCCGATGTCGAGCAGGCCGACATAGGCGGTGAAACCGGTCATGCCCAGGCCGCCCAGTGCGAGCGAAGGCTGCGCCAGGTCGCCCAGCGCCGTCAGCGTGTCGCCCGCGGCCACGGCGTAGTCCTGCCAGCCGGCGCTGGCCAGTACCAGCTCGCCGGGGTGGAAGCCGGCATGCCGCGAGCTGACCACGCGGCTCACCGTGCCGCCCATCATCGGCTGGCCCAGTTCCAGCCCGGGCGCGTACTCGGTGCCGGCCTCGTCCATCAGGTTGCGCATGTACGGATCGAGCGAGAGATACAGCGTGCGCAGCAACACCTCGCCGTCGCCGGGCGCCGGGAGCGGTGCATGGTCGAGGCGGAAATCCTGCGCGGTCGGCAACCCGTGCGGGCGGGAGGCGAGCAGGATGCGGCGATTGGTCGAAGCGTCTTGCGGCATGCGAAAAGCTCCAGGGTGGAAAGGGACGATCACCAGGCGATTTGTTCGCCATCGCGGAAGAAGCGACCGGTGGGCGCCGGCGTCGGCAGGCTGGCGGCCCACACGATGCCGGCGGCGCCCAGGCTCACCGGCCGGCCGCCGGGGCCACCGAGTTCAGTGGCGACCCAGCCTGGGCACACCGCGTTGACCGCGATGCCGCTGCCCTCCAGCTCCGCCGCCAGCGTACGCGTATAAGTGTTGAGCGCGGACTTGGAGGTGCGATAGGCCACGCAATGGTTGCTGCTCGAACTGCTGGCACCGCAGCCGCTGGACACGTTGACGATGCGGCCGTAGCCGTGCCGGCGCATCAGCGGCAGCATCGCGCTGGTCAGCCGCCAGCTGCCGAACAGGTGGGTCTGCATCGCGCCCCATGCAAGTGTGAGGTCGCCGTCGCTGGCCAGCCCGTCGTGGTCGTAGTAGCCGCCGGCGTTGTTGACCAGCACGTCGAGCCGGCCGTAGGTGATCTCGATCCAGCGTGCCAGCGTATCGACCTGGTCCTGCTGCGTGACGTCGAGCTGTACCGCGATCACCTCGCCGGACGCGCCGGCGAGCTGGCGCGCCGCGTGCAGGCCCTTGTCGGGATCGCGCGAGCCCAGCAGCACGGTCATGCCGTGCTCGCTGAGCTGGCGCGCCACCTCGAAGCCGAGGCCGCGGTTGGCGCCGCTGACCAGCGCCACGCGATAGGTCGGCGTGATCGCCGGCGTTGCCGCCGGCACGCGTCGGGCCGGCCGGCTCATGGGGCGGCGCCCCGCTGTGCCACCGCGCTGCAGCGCTCGTCGCCGCAGGCCTGCCAGCCGCCGCCGAGCGCCTTGTACAGCGCGACGGCGCGGGTGTTGATCGCCGCCTCGGCCTGGGCCAGGTCGTCCTCGGCGGCGAGCTGGGTGCGTTCGGCATCGAGCAGTTCGAGGAAACCGGTGGCGCCTTCCTGGTAGCGCACGCGGGCGAGGTCGGCGGCGCGCTTGCTCTGCGTGCCCTGTTCGATCAGGTGGTTCACGCGGATGCGTTGCTGGTTGAAGCCGGTGACCGCGTTGTCGATGTCCTCGATCGCCTCCAGCACGGTGCGCTGGTAGTTCGCCTGCGCCGCATCGGCGCGCGCTTCGCTGGCGTGCAGGTTCGCGCGCACGCGCTGCACGTTGAGCCCGGCCCAGCTGATGCTGGGCGCCAGCGTCCACGCGCGCGTCGACGGGCTGCCGAAGTCGTTGCTGCGCCCGGACAGGAAGCCGAGGAAGCCGCCCAGCGAGATGTGCGGGAAGAAGTCGGCCTTGGCCACGCCGATGCGCGCATTGGCGGCGGCGTATTCGCGTTCAGCCATCTGGACGTCCGGACGGCGTGCGAGCACGTCGCCGGCATCACCGATCGGCAAGGTCGTGGCGATCGGCGTGAAGCTCTTCGGCGATACGTCGATGTCGAGCTCGCCCGGTCGCTCGCCCAGCAGCACCGCGAGGCGGAATTCACTCGCGCTCACCGCGGTCTGCAGCACCGGCAACTGCGCCTGCACGGCGCTGAGGCGCGCTTTCGCGCTGGCCACATCCTGTTCGGAGCCGGCACCGAGCTGCTGGCGCACCTCGGTCAGGTGCAGGGTCTGTCGCTGGTTCTCGATGTCGCGCTGGGCGATGTCGAGCCGCGACTGGCTGCCGCGCAACTCGAAATAATTGCGCGCGACCTCGGCCAGCAGGCTGACCTGCGCGTCGTGCAGCGCGGCCTCGCTGGCGCCGAGGTCGGCACCGGCCGCCTCCACCGAACGGCGTATGCCGCCGAACAGGTCCAGCTCCCACGACGCATCGAAGCCGGCCTGGTAGGTCGTCGTGGTGCGGCGCTGGTCGCTGAAGCCCGGCTGCTGGCCGCGGCTGCGGGTGTAGTTCACGTCCGTGTCGATCGTCGGCAACCGGGCGGCCTTGCTGCCGCTGAGCAGTGCACGCGATTCATGCAGCCGCGCCACCGCGATGCGAAGGTCGAGGTTGTTCGCCGCGGCGCGCTGGATCAACGCATCCAGCGTCGGGTCGTTGAACTGCTTCCACCATGCAGCCTGGAATTGCGCGTTGCTTTCCTGCGCAGCATCAAGTGCCAGCTGCGGCGCGGCGGGTTTTGCGGCGTGGTAATCCGGGCCGACCGTGACGCAGCCGGCCAGCGCAAGAGCGGTCGCCAGCAGCGTGCCGCGCACCGTCACCGTCATCGCCGCGAAAGCCGTGTGGTGCGTAGGGCGGGCACTGCCCGCCGTGGTGCCGGTGTCGCCTGTTGTGGTGGTGTGGCGGGCGGTGCCCGCCCTACGGGAGCCTTGCGCGGCGAGCCCGGACATGGTCGTGAACATCTTCATCAGTGATTCTCCAGCGCCGGCAGCGCATGCGCGGCGGCGCGTTCTGCCGCGCGCGCCTCGCGGCGTTCGACCAGGGCGCGAATGACGACGTAGAACAGCGGCGTGTAGATCAGCCCGAAGATGGTCACGCCCAGCATGCCGGCGAACACCGCCACGCCCATCGCATGGCGCATCTCGGCGCCGGCGCCGTGCGAAGTCACCAGTGGCACCACGCCCATGATGAAGGCGAACGACGTCATCAGGATCGGCCGCAGGCGCAGCTTCGCCGCTTCCAGCACCGCCTCGTGACGCGCCATGCCTTCATGCTGGCGTTCGCGGGCGAACTCCACGATCAGGATCGCGTTCTTGCACGCCAGTCCGACCAAGACGATCAATCCGATCTGGGTGAAGATGTTGTTGTCGCCACCGGACAGCCACACGCCGGCGATCGCGGACAACAGCACCATCGGCACGATCAGGATCACCGCCAGCGGCAGCGACCAGCTCTCGTACAGCGACGACAGCACCAGGAACACCAGCAGCACGCACAGCGGGAACACCAGGATCGCGGTATTGCCGGCGAGGATCTGCTGGTAGGTCAGCTCGGTCCACTCGAAGCTCATGCCATTGGGCAGGTTGTCCTTGGCCAGCTTTTCCATGGCCGCCTGCGCCTGGCCGGAACTGAAGCCGGGCGCCGGGCCGCCATTGATCTCGGCGGTCGGATAGCCGTTGTAGTGCTGCACGCGGTCCGGGCCGGCACCGTGCTGCACGGTGACGAACGAGCCCAGCGGCACCATCTGGCCCTGCGCGTTGCGCGTCTTCAGTTGCAGGATGTCCTCGGGCGTGTGGCGGAACGCCGGGTCGGCCGACACGTTCACTTGGTAGGTGCGGCCGAAGCGGTTGAAGTCGTTGACGTAGAGCGAGCCCATGTAGGCCTGCATGGTCTGGTAGACGTCGCCCAGGTTCACGCCCTCGGCCTTGGCCTTCTCGCGGTTCACGTCGGCGTCCACCTGCGGCACGCTGACCTGGAAGCTGGAGAACAGTCCGGCTAGTGCCGGGTCTTTCCGGCTGGCAGCGATCAGGTTCTGCGTCTGCTTGTACAGCTCGTCGAAACCACGGTCGCTGCGATCCTCGATCTGCATGCGGAACCCGCCGATCGTGCCCAGCCCCATGACCGGCGGCGGCGGGAACACCGCGATGTAGGCATCCTGGATCGCGCCGAACTTCTGGTTCAGCGCGCCGGCGATCGCGCCGGCGGAAAGATCCGCGCTGCGCCGATCCTCGAACGGCTTCAGCGTGACGAACACGATGCCGGAGTTGGTCGAGTTGGTGAAACCGTTGATCGACAGGCCGGGGAACGCCACCGCGTGTTGCACGCCCGGCTGTTTCAGCGCGATCGCGCTCATGCGCCGGATGACGTCGTCCGAACGATCGAGTGACGCCGCGTCGGGCAGCTGGGCGAACGCCACCAGGTACTGCTTGTCCTGGCCCGGCACGAAACCGGTCGGCACGTGCGAGAAGCCGAACCAGGTCAGCGCGATCAGGCCGGCATAGACCACCAGCGCCAGCTTGCCCTTGCCGACGATGCGCTTGACGCCGCCCACGTAGCGCTCCGAACCGCGATGGAACATCCGGTTGAACGGACGGAACAGCCAGCCGAACGCACGGTCGATGCCGCGGGTGAGGCGGTCCTTCGGCGCGTCATGCGGCTTCAGCAGCACGGCGGCCAGCGCCGGGCTCAGGGTCAGCGAATTGAACGCGGAGATCACCGTGGAGATCGCGATGGTCAGCGCGAACTGGCGATAGAACTGGCCGGTGAGGCCGCTGACGAAGGCGGTCGGGATGAACACCGCGCACAGCACCAGCGCGGTCGCCACGATCGGGCCGGTGACTTCGTGCATCGCCTTGCGTGTCGCGTTGCGTGGCGACTCGCCCAGTTCGATATGCCGCTCGACGTTCTCCACCACCACGATCGCGTCATCGACCACGATGCCGATCGCCAGCACCAGTCCGAACAGGCTCAAGGCATTGAGCGAGAAGCCGGCCAGGTGCATCACCGCGAAGGTGCCGATCAGCGATACCGGCACCGCCACCAGCGGGATGATCGAGGCGCGCCAGGTCTGCAGGAACAGGATCACCACCAGCACCACCAGCAGGATCGCTTCCAGCAGCGTGTGCGCCACCGCCTCGATCGAGCCGCGCACGAACACGGTCGGGTCGTACACGATCGAATAGTCGACGCCTTGCGGGAAATCCTGCTTCAGCTGCGCCATCGTGGCGCGCACTTCGTCGGAGATCTGGATCGCGTTGGAACCCGGCCGCGCGAAGATCGGCAGCGCCACCGCCGGCTTGTTGTCGAGCAGGCTGCGCAGCGCGTAGTTGTTCGAGCCGAGGTCGACCTTGGCGACATCACTCAGATGCGTCACGCCGCCGTTCGCGTCGGTGCGCACGATGATGTTGCGGAAATCGTCCTCGCTGACCAGTCGGCCGCGGGTGTTGATGTTGAGCTGGAACGCATTGTTGCTCGGGCCGGGCGGCGCATTCAGCGCGCCGGCGGCGACCTGCACGTTCTGCTCGCGGATCGCGTTGATCACGTCGCCGGTGGTGAGCGAGCGCTGCGCCAGCTTCTGCGGGTCCAGCCACACGCGCATCGAGTATTCGCCGGCGCCGAAGATCTGCACGTCGCCGACGCCGTCGAGCCGCCCCAGCACGTCCTTCACGTGCAATCGCGCGTAGTTCGACAGGTACAGCATGTCGTAGCGCTGATCGGGCGAGGTGAGATGCACGACCATGGTCAGGTCGGGCGAACTCTTCTGCGTGGTCACGCCGAGCCGCTGCACTTCCTCCGGCAGTTTCGGCAGGGCCTGCGCCACGCGGTTCTGCACGTCGACCTGGGCGTTGTTGAGATCGGTGCCCAGCGCGAACGTCACGGTCAGCGTCAGGCTGCCGTCGCTGGTGGCCTGCGAGGAGGTGTACAGCATGCCTTCGGCGCCGTTGATCTGTTCCTCCAGCGGCGTGGCGACGGTTTGCGCGATCACTTTCGGGTTGGCACCGGGATAGCTGGCGTGCACCACCACGGTGGGCGGCACCACTTCCGGGTATTCGCTGATCGGCAGCTGGAACACCGCGATGGAGCCGGTGATCACGAACAGCAGCGACAGCACGGCGGCCATGATCGGCCGGTCGACGAAGAATTGGGCGATGTTTTTCATGCAAAAGATCCTCGACGAAGCCGCTGCGCGGCCTCGGTCTTCTTTGCTCCTCCCCCTGCACGGCAGGGAGAGGGAGAGTGTGGTCAGCCTTGCGGGGTCTTTGGGCTCGCCGTGTTGGCCTGCGCGGTGCGCGAATCGGCGTTCGGTGCATCGCCGCGCTCGACCAGCGCCTTGTCGGTCGCGTCCAGCCGGTAGCTCATGGCCACCTTCTGCGGATTCACCTCGACCCCGGGGCGCACGCGCTGCAGGCCGTTCACCACCACCAGGTCGGTCGGCGCCAGGCCGCTGTCGATCACGCGCAGGCCGTGGAACAAGGCACCGGTGTCGACCTTGCGGTATTGCACCTTGTGCTCCTTGTCGACCACGTAGACGAACTGGTTGCCGAGGTCGGTGCCGATCGCGCGGTCGTCGACCAGCACGCGCGGGCGGGCCTGGCCGCTCTGCAGCTGCACGCGGGCGTACAGGCCGGGCGTGTACAGGCCGTCGGCGTTGTCGAACACCGCGCGCAGGCGCATCGTGCCGGAGCCGGTGTGCAACTGGTTGTCGACGAAGTCGAGGCGGCCTTCATGCGGGTAGCCCGTCTCGTCGGCCAGGCCCATCGCGGCCTCGATCCGCGCGTTGCGGCCGGCCTGCTTCGCGTCGGCGCGCAGGTGGTCGAGCTTGAGCCAGGTCTGCTCGTCCACGTCGAAATAGACATAGACCGGGTTGACCGAGACCACGCTGGTCAGCACGTCGTTGCTGGTGACCAGGTTGCCGGGGGTGACGCGGGCGTTGCTGACGCGGCCGTCGATCGGCGAGCGCACCTGGGTGAAGTCCAGGTTCAGCCGTGCCGCGGCCAGCGCGGCGGTGGCGGCACCGAGCTGCGCCCGCGCGCTCTGCGCGGTGGTGGCCTGGCGGTCGGCTTCCTGCTGCGCGATCGCGTGCTGGGCCAGCAGCATCTCGGCGCGGCGCTGGTTGGTCTCGGCCAGGCTCAGCTCGGCCCTGGCCTGCGCCTGGTTGGCGACCAGCCGGTCGACTTCGGCCTGGTACGGGCGGGCGTCGAGCTGGAACAGCACGTCGCCCTTGTGCACCAGCGCGCCTTCCTGGAAATGCACCGATTCGACGAAGCCGCCGACCCGCGGCTGCACCTGCACCGTGTTGACCGCTTCCAGCCGGCCGGTGAACTCGGCGCTGTCGCTGACCTTGCGGGTCAGCGCCTGCGCCACGGTCACTTCCGGCGGCGGCCCGCCGGCGGGGCTTTGCGCATGGCTGTCGTTGCCGTGCAGGAGAACCCAACTGCCGAGCACGCCGGCAGCGATCAGGGGGACCAGCATCCATTGTTTTTTCATCTTGCGCTCCCAACACCTTGTTGGCCGGGGAGGGGGAACCCGGCGAAGGGTCGAGAGAATAGGTGTACTTTCCAGTATAGAAAATCCGTTTCTTGCGCACTACACTCGTGCGCCGCAGTCACGAATCGACGAGGAATTGAAACAATGGAAGACTTTTCCGCCATTTCGACCTTCGTCCGCGTGGTCGAGGCCAAGAGCTTCGCCGCCGCCGCCAGCCAGTTGGGCATGACCCCGTCCGGCGTCAGCCGGGCCGTGACCCGACTGGAAACCCAGCTCGGTGCCCGGCTGTTGTTCCGTTCCACGCGATCGCTGCGTCTGACCGACGACGGGGCCGCGTTCCATGCCCGTTGCAAGGAGATCCTCGCCGATCTCGCCGAGGCCACCGAGGCGCTCAACTACGCCAACAGCAAACCCACCGGCAAGCTGCGTGTGGGCATCTCGCTGTCGGTGGGGCGCGCCGCGGTGATCCCCCGGCTGACCGAGTTCGAGCAGCGCTACCCGGACATCCGGCTGGAGCTGTCGATGAGCGACTCGGCCTCGGACCTCAACGGCGAGGGCCTGGATTGCGCGATCCGCGTCGGCCAGCTGGAGGATTCCAGCCTGATCGCGCGCAAGATCGGCTACCTGCGCAACGTCGTGTGCGCCTCGCCCGAGTACCTGCGCAAGTACGGCGCGCCGCGCAGCATCGAGGATCTGAAGCATCACCGCTGCATCAACTACGTGTATCCGAACGGCCGCCCGCGACAGTGGCAGTTCGACACGCCCGGCGGCCCGCTGGAGGTCGACATCGACGCGCACATGCTGATCAACGACGGCGAATCGGTGCTGCAGGCGGTGGCCGCCGGCCTGGGCATCACGCAGGTGCCGCGCATGCTGGCCGCGTGCATGCTGGACAAGGGCATGCTGGAGCTGGTGATGACGGATACCGCCTCGACCGGCAAGCCGGTGTGGATCGTCTATCCGCAGAAGAAGCACCTGTCCGCCCGCGTGCAGGCCTTCATCGAGTGGGTGCGCGAGCTGTTCGACCGCACCAACCAGCCGGGACATGGCGCCACCGGCATGCCTGCGCCGAAAGCCGCGGTGGTTGCGGGCGCCGGTGCGCGTCCGCTGGAGTCGCTGGTGGCCTGAGCGGCTCCGGCGCCGTCGCCGGAACAGCGTGGGCGGATCGCCTCGCGCGCGCGAAGCTGGCGATATTCGGGCGTCGAAATCCTCGCGCAGCGCGTCGGGTTAGCGCAGTGCCGCGTCGTGCTCCAGCGCATCGGGCAGGGCGTGCGGCGACGGAGCGTGCATCGGCGGGACGATCAGCCCCCCGCGGGCACCAGCAACAGCAGCGCCACGCCGAAGGCGATGCGATAGATCGCAAACGGCGTGAAGCGGTGGCCGACGATGTAGCCGAGCAGCCACTTCACCGCGACGAAGGCGGTGATCGCCGAGACCACGAAACCCACCGCCAGCGCGGTCCAGTCCTCGTGCACCGCGCTGCCGCCGTGCAGCACCTTCAGCAGCTCGTAGCCGGTGGCCGCGTACATGGTGGGAATGCCGACCAGGAAGGCGAACTCGGTGGCCGCCGCGCGGTTGCTGGTGCCGAACAGCATCGCCGCGAAAATCGTCGCCGCCGAGCGCGAGGTGCCGGGGAAGATGCCGGCAATCATCTGCGCGATGCCGACCAGGATCGCCACCCGCCAGGTCACCTCGCTGCGCTCGGGCTGGCGCGCGGCCAGCAGCTCGGCGCCGATCATCCAGAAGCCGCCGATGACTAGCGCCCAGGCGATCGGCGTCACCGTCTCGGGCAGCTTGAAGCCGAGCTTCACCGCGATGAAGCCGAGCACGGCGGTGATCGCGAAGGCCACGACCAGCTTCAGCAGGTAGTCGCGGTTGGCCGGGTCGCGCCACTGCGTCAGCAACTGCCAGATGCGCTTCCAGTAGATCAGCGTGACCGCCAGGATCGCGCCGGCCTGGATGCCGATGTTGAACAGGTCCGAGCGTGCGCCCAGCCCGAACTTCTCGGCGATCAGCAGGTGGCCGGTCGAGGAGATGGGCAGGAATTCGGTGATGCCTTCGATGATGCCGAGCAGGATGACGTGGAACAGGTCGATCACGGGAAGGTCCGATGCAGTAGGCAGCGGCATAGCTTACGGGGTTGGCCCGGCGCTGGCACGGAGAGGTGAAAGCGCGCCCGCGGTGCGATAGTGGCCATCCGTCGACCCGCCCGCCCACCCGGAGGTACGCCATGATCGAACTCGTCATTCCCCAGCGCCGCCGCGACCTCGGCAGTTTCGAGGTTGGCCGCGTGCTGCCGTTCGCCCAGCGCCGCATGGTCGGGCCGTACATCTTTTTCGACCGCATGGGCCCGAAGCAGCTGGCGCCGGGCCTGCCGCGCGAGGCGGACGTGCGCCCGCACCCGCACATCGGCCTGTCGACCATCACCTATCTGTTCCACGGCGAGATCACGCACCGCGACAGCCTCGGTTCGGAGCAGCCGATCCGCCCCGGCGAGGTCAACTGGATGACCGCCGGCCGCGGCATCACCCACTCCGAGCGCTTCGAGCGCCTGCGCCGCGAGGGCGGGCCGCTCGATGGCGTGCAGCTGTGGGCGGCGCTGCCCGATGAACGCGAGGAAATGGAGCCGGGCTTCTGGCACTACGCCAGCGAGGCGTTGCCGGTATTCGGCGAAGGCGGCGTCAACGGGCGGATGATTGCCGGGCGATTGGCGGGCGTGGCCTCGCCGGTGAAGGTGGACTCGCCGCAGTTCTACGTGCACTGGACGTTGCGTGCGGGCTCGCGCACCTCGCTGCCGGCGGAGTACGCCGAGCGCGCGGTCTATGTGGCCAGCGGCGAGGTCGAGGTGGATGGCCAGCGGGTGGAGGCCGGCAGCATGGCGGTGCTGACGGCCGGCAAGTCCGCCACCATCGCCGCGCTGGACGACGCGGTGGTGATGGCACTGGGCGGCGAGCCGGTGGGGCCGCGCTACATCGACTGGAACTTCGTCTCCTCCTCGCCGGAGCGGCTCGACCAGGCCCGCGCCGACTGGGCCGCCGGGCGCATGAAGCTGCCGGACCTGGACCACGACGAGTTCATCCCACTGCCGCCCAGGCTGGACGCGAAGCCGGAGCCGATGTCCTGAGGCGGAGCGGGTTGAACCGCTTGCCGGCATGACCCCGCACGCACCGGAACAGTGCAAGCCGGTCGTCTCGACCGCCGTGGTTGGTGCGAACGCAGGGGCGTCCGCGGCGCCGCCGCGACGCCGATGCCCTCACGGCAACGGTTTCCGTGCATGGCATGGGGCTTGCTGAGGGTCTGGTGAGGCCGCGCGGTCGCGCGGTCATGTCGTAGGTGCATGGACGTCTGGACGTCTGGACGGCCATCGCCACGGCACCACCGGTTCGAGGGCGGGTCCATGAGGCGAAGCGGGATCTTTGCGGCAGTGGCCGTGTCGTGCTGCGCCGCCACCGGCCCGGCACCGCTGCGGGCGGGCGACGCGCCGGCCAGTCAGTGGATCGGCAATGCCGGCGTGGTCAGCGACTACCTGTTCCGCGGCATCTCGCAGACCGACCGCAAGCCAGCCGTGCAGGCCGGCGTCGAGTTCGATCACGCCGACGGCTGGTACGTCGGCGGCTGGGGCAGCAACGTCAGCTGGCTGTCCGATACCTCGACTCCGGCCGCGCCGGTTTCCAGCAGCGTGGAGCTGGATCTCTACGGCGGCTGGCGCAGCCGTCTCGGTGATGGCTGGAGCGTCGACCTGGGTGCGTATCGCTATCAGTACCCGGGCAGCTATCCCGCGGGCGCCACGTTGCCGAACACCAGCGAGATCTACGTCGCGGTCGCCTGGAAGAACCTGTCGCTGAAGTACTCCTGCGCACTCACCCCCTTGTTCGGCTATGCCGACAGTGAGCGCAGCGGCTACCTGGATCTGTCCTGGAACCAGCCGCTGGCGCCGGGCTGGCAGCTCAACACGCACGTCGGCCACCAGCAGGTGGCGAACGTGCCCGGCGCGTCGTACAGCGACTGGAAGCTGGGCGTGACGCGCAGCTTCGCCGGCAACTGGTCGCTGGCGCTGGGCTACTACGACACCGACGCGCGCCGCCCGGTCTACACCAATGCGCGCGGCCACTACCTGGGCCGCGCCACGGCAGTGCTGAGCCTGGCCCGGTCGTTCTGAACACATTTCCGCGGGAGCCACCCATGAAACTGATCACCAGTGTCATCCGTCCGCACAAGCTCGACGAGGTCCGCGATGCGCTGGAAGGTGCCGGCGTGTCCGGGATGACCGTGACGGAAGTGCGCGGCTTCGGCCGCCAGAAGGGCCACACCGAGTTGTATCGAGGCGCCGAGTACGTGGTCGATTTCCTGCCCAAGCTCAAGGTCGAGGCAGTGGTGCCCGACGCGCTGCTCGACACCGCGCTGGACGAGCTCCAGCGCGCCGCGCGCACCGGCAATGTCGGCGACGGCAAGGTCTTCGTCACCGACGTCGAGCAGGTAGTCCGCATCCGCACCGGCGAGCTCGATGCCGATGCGCTGTGATCCGGCCATCACCCGGTTCGAGTGCCCAATCTTCGGCTCTCGTCATTCCCGCCTTCGCGGGGACGACGCCCTTCAGGCGAACGCCATCCTCCTGACCCCCAGCCCGCGAGGCTTTCGATGAAATCATTCAAGTTCCGCCGCGGCCTCGTTGCGGCCCTGCTGCTGGCCGCGCCGCTGCTGCACGCCGCCACACCGGTGCCGACGGTCGACAAGGGCGACGTGGCGTGGATGCTCACCTCCACCTTGCTGGTGCTGCTGATGACGGTGCCGGGGCTGGCGCTGTTCTACGGTGGCCTGGTGCGTGCGAAGAACGTGCTGTCGGTGCTGATGCAGGTGTTGACGGTGTTCTCGTTGCTGCTGCTGCTGTGGGTGGCCTACGGCTACAGCCTCGCCTTCGGTGGCGATGGCACGGTGATCGGGGGCTTCGGCAAGGTGTTCCTGCGCGGCGTGACCAGGGACACGCTGTCCGCCACGTTCAGCGCCGGCGTGGCGCTGCCGGAGTACGTGTTCGTGGCGTTCCAGGCCACCTTCGCCGGCATCACCGGCGCGCTGATCGTGGGCGCGCTGGCCGAGCGTATGCGGTTTCGCGCCGTGCTGCTGTTCGCGGCGCTGTGGTTCAGCTTCGCCTACCTGCCGATCGCGCACATGGTCTGGTACGGACCGGACGGCTATCTGTTCGCCAAGGGTGCGCTGGATTTTGCCGGCGGCACGGTGGTGCACATCAACGCCGGCGTGGCCGGCCTGGTCGGCGCCTGGCTGGTCGGGCCGCGGCTGGGTTTCGGGCGCGAACCGATGAAGCCGCACAACGTGACCTTCACCATGATCGGCGCGGCGCTGCTGTGGGTGGGCTGGTTCGGCTTCAACGCCGGCTCCAACCTGGAGGCGAACGCGGGCGCGGCGCTGGCCTTCCTCAACACCTTGCTGGCCACGGCGGCGGCGGTGCTGGCGTGGCTGGCGGTGGAGGCGATCCTGCGCGGCCACGCGTCGATGGTCGGCGGCGCCTCCGGCGCGGTGGCCGGCCTGGTCGGCATCACGCCGGCCTGCGGCACGGTGGGGCCGATGGGCGCGATCGTGATCGGTGCGGTGGCCAGCCTCTGCTGCGTGTGGGGCGTGACCGGACTGAAGAAGCTGCTGCGCGCGGACGACGCGCTGGACGTGTTCGGCGTGCACGGGATCGGCGGCATCGTCGGCGCGCTGCTGACCGGCGTATTCACCGCCCCGGCGCTGGGCGGCACCGGCGCGGCGGGCTTCTTGATCCTCCGTCAGCTCGGCGTGCAGGCGCTGGGAGTGGGCATCACCGTGCTGTGGAGCGGCGTGGTTTCCGTGCTGGCCTTGCTGGTCGTCAAGCTGGTCTTCGGCCTGCGCGTGCCGCATGAAGCGGAGCGCGAAGGGCTGGACATTACCTCGCACGGGGAAAGCGCTTACGATGGGTGAATCGGCCGGCCGGGTTCTTGCGGATTGACCCTGGTTGGTGCAATCACATGCGCGATTGCACCAGCCTGAAACTCTCCGATCGCGTCCGAGATCGCGCAAGCCATTGCCGCGCAACGCTTTCCCCCGCTGGCACACGACTTGCTCAACCAGTTCGTCCATCCCCATCGAGGTTGCTCCATGTCCGCCGCCAACCAAGTGCTCGACCTGATCCAGGAACATGACGTCGAGTTCGTCGACTTCCGCTTTGCCGACATGCTCGGCGTGCACCACCATGTCACCTTTCCGGCCCACGCGATCGACGAGTCGACGTTCGAGGACGGCAAGATGTTCGACGGCTCCTCGATCACCGGCTGGAAGGGCATCAACGAGTCGGACATGATCCTGCTGCCCGATCCGGACACCGCCCACCTCGACCCGTTCAGCTCGCACGTGCAGCTGATCCTGCATTGCGACGTGCTGGAGCCGTCGACGATGCAGGCCTACGGCCGCGACCCGCGCTCGATCGCCAAGCGCGGCGAGGCGTATCTCAAATCCACCGGCATCGCCGACACCGCGTTCTTCGGGCCGGAGCCGGAATTCTTCATCTTCGATTCGGTGCGCTGGCAGAACGACCCGGGCCGCGTGTTCTACGAGATCGGTTCCGAGGAAGCGGCGTGGTCGTCGCGCTACAAGTACGACGGCGAGAACCACGGTCATCGCCCCGGCGTGAAGGGCGGCTATTTCCCGGTCAGCCCGGTCGATTCGCTGGGCGACCTGCGCGCGGACATGTGCAAGGTGCTCGAATCGCTGGGCCAGACCGTCGAAGTGCATCACCACGAAGTGGCGAACGCGGGCCAGTGCGAGATCGGCGTGAAGTTCAACACGCTGGTGAAGAAGGCCGACGAGCTGATGACGATGAAGTACGTCATCAAGAACGTGGCGCACCAGAACGGCAAGACCGTCACCTTCATGCCCAAGCCGCTGGTCGGCGACAACGGCAGCGGCATGCACGTGCACCAGTCGCTGGCCAAGAACGGCGAGAACCTGTTCGCCGGCGATCTCTACGGCGGCCTGAGCCAGACCGCGCTGTGGTACATCGGCGGCATCTTCAAGCACGCCCGCGCGATCAACGCGTTCGCCAACTCCACCACCAACAGCTACAAGCGCCTGGTGCCGGGCTTCGAGGCGCCGGTGATGCTGGCGTACTCGGCGCGGAATCGTTCCGCGAGCTGCCGCATCCCCTACGTGGCCAGCCCGAAGGGGCGACGCATCGAGGTGCGTTTCCCCGACCCGATGAACTCCGGCTACCTGGTGTTCACCGCGCTGATGATGGCCGGCCTGGACGGCATCCTCAACAAGATCGACCCGGGCGCGCCGGCCGACAAGGACCTCTACGACCTGCCGCCGGAAGAGGAGAAAAACATCCCGCAGGTGTGCTCCAGCCTCGACGCCGCGCTGGAAGCGCTGGACAAGGACCGCGAGTTCCTCAAGGCCGGTGGCGTGTTCACCGACGACTTCATCGACGCCTACATCGAGGTGAAGATGAAGGAAGTGACCAAGTACCGCGCCAGCACGCATCCGCTGGAGTTCCAGATGTACTACTCGCTCTGAGCGAGGCGTCCAGGCGGTAAGACAACGGGCGCCGCGGCGCCCGTCGTCGTGCCGGAGTCAGCTTTCCCGCGGCAGCACGGTGAGCACGCGTTCGATGAACACGTGCAGCTCCTTCATGTAGTTGGTCAGGAACTCGGCGGTGGACGGGTTGGTGACGTTGCCGTCCTCGTCGATCAGGCCCGGCTTGAACTGGAGGTACGCCTCCATCGTGTTCATCAGCGGCGAGTTGCAGAAGCACAGCACGCCGCGCAGTTGTTGCTGGGCGACCGCGGTGCCGATCGAGCCGGGCGAGGTGCCGATCACGGCGGACGGCTTGCGCGCGAACGAGTTCTTGCCCCACGGCCGGCTGGCCCAGTCGATCGCGTTCTTCAGCGCGCCGGGGATCGAGCGGTTGTATTCCGGCGTGACGAACAGCACCGCGTCGACCTCGGCGATCGCCTGCTTGAACGCGCGCGCCACCGCCGGGAAATCCGCGTCGTAGTCGTAGCTGTACAGCGGCAGGTCCCCATCGGGATCTCCACCAGCTCCAGTTGCGGCGCTGCCAGTTTTGCCAGCGCGTGGGCCAGCTGGCGGTTGATCGAGCCCTTGGCGAGGCTGCCGACGATGTAGCCAACCTTGTACTTGCTCATGGGATGTTCTCGTGGCGCGTGCGGTGAGGGCGCGGTTCAGTAGCCCGCCGTGAACCGCTGCCGGAGATGTTTCGGCGTTTCCAGTTCGTCGACGAGGGCGATCGCGTAGTCTTCCATCGAGATCCAGCTCTTGCCGCCGGCGTCGGTGAGCAGCGCGTCGTCGCCGACGCGGAAGCTGCCGGTGCGTTCGCCGGGAGCGAACTCGGCCGACGGCGACAGGAAGGTCCAGTCGAGGTCGTGCTCGCCGCGCAAGGTGTCGAGGAAGCGGCGACCGCCCTCGGCCTCGGGCCGGTAGGCCGCGGGAAAGCCGGGCGTGTCGAGCAGGACCTGCCCCGGCGCCACTTCCAGCGTGGCGGCACCGCCGACCACCAGCAGCCGCCTGACCCCGGCCTGTTTCACCGCGGCGAGCAGTGCGGCCGCTTCGATGGTGGCGAACTTCAGCGCGCTGATCACCGCGTCGTGGCCGGCCAGCAGCGGTGCCAGTTGCGCGGGCTGGTCGGCGTCAGCGTTCTTCAGGACCAGGCCCGGCTGGCCGGCCAGCTTGCCGGTGTCGCGGGCGATGCCGGTGACGCGGTGGCCGCGGCGCAGCAGTTCGGCCAGCAGGCGTGAGCCGACGCGGCCGGTGACGCCGATCAGGGCGATGTTCATGCTTGCCTCCCTGGGGTGGTATCGCGCTGATGGTCGATGGCGTCGCGTCGGCGATCGGGCCAGACTAACGCCGCGAATGTAAGCAGTACGTGGATACGAATCGTCACTGCAGGAGTCCCCCGATGACTGAGCGGAACACCTCGACGCGCCTGCCGACGATCTTCTTCGGCCACGGCAATCCGATGAATGCGCTGCAGGACAACGACTGGAGCCGCGGCTGGGCCGCGCTTGGCCGCCGCCTGCCGCGCCCGCGCGCGGTGCTGTCGGTGTCCGCGCACTGGTACGTGCCGGCGACCCTGCTCACCGCGATGGCCCGGCCGCGCACGATCCACGATTTCGGCGGCTTTCCGCGCGAGCTGTTCGAGGTGCAATACCCGGCGCCGGGCGACCTCGACCTGGTGCGCCGCGTGCGCGAACTGCTGCAGCCGCTGGACGTGGGCGAGGATCGCTCGTGGGGGCTGGACCACGGCACCTGGTCGGTGCTGCGCCACGTCTATCCCGACGCCGACGTGCCGGTGGTGCAGCTGTCCATCGACGAGTCGCAGCCGCCCGCGTTCCACTACGGCCTGGGCCGCCTGCTGCGGCCGCTGCGCGAGGAGGGCATCCTGCTGATCGGCAGCGGCGACGTGGTGCACAACCTGCACGCCTATGCCTGGGGCCGGCATCCGGCCGAGCCGTTCGACTGGGCGCTGCGCTTCGAGGCGAAGGCGCGCGAGCTGATGCTGCAGGGCGATCACCATGCGCTGGTGGACTACGAGGCATTGGGTCGCGACGCGGAGCTGTCGATCCCCACGCCCGACCACTACCTGCCGCTGCTGTACGTGCTCGGCGCCAGCGACGAGGGCGACGCGGTGACGTTCCCGGTCGAGGGCATGGACGGCGGCTCGATCTCGATGCTGAGCGTGCAGTTCGGCTGAGCGTCGCACTGGGCGCGCGGCCCGCCGCGCTCGACCGCAAGAAGCGGGGGCGGTGCCGCCGGGTTGCGGGGGGTCGTGCCTGCGGCGGGGCGGTCCCCGGCATTTGCACCAAATGGATACATTGCCCATGATGGTGCAATGAGCGATCTGGCGTGGCAGACATGGGCACAGCAGCTGGCAACCGGCATCGTGCTGGTCGACGCCCGGCTGCGCCTGCGCTGGCTCAATCCGGCGCTGGTCGAAGGGCTGGAACTGGGCGTGCGCCACCCGTTGGGGCAGCCGCTGACGTTGCTGTTTGCCGACGGTGACGAGGCTGTGGCGCGGGCGGCGCGGGTGCTGGCCGCGCAGCGGCCGGCGCAGTGGCGCGCGGTGCCGCTGGCCGCCGCGAACGGCCGCGAGATCCGTGCGGACATCGCGCTGCAGCCGTTCGACGATGGCCTGCTGCTGGAGGTGCACGTGCTGGCCGAGCCACTGTCGGCGAGCTCGCCGCTGTCGGCCACCCTGCGCGGTTTCGCGCACGAGGTGAAGAACCCGCTGGCCGGCCTGCGCGGCGCTGCGCAACTGCTGCAGCGACGGGTCGACAACGACGACCTGCAGGCGCTCGCCGGCATGATCATCGACGAGGCCGACCGGCTCGGCACGCTGGCCAATCGCCTGCTGCACCACGACGGCGCCGCGCGGCTCGGCCCGGTCAACATCCACCAATTGCTGGAGCGCCTCGCCGACCTGCTGCAGGCCGAGCCGGCGCCGCCGCAATGGCGCCACGACTACGACCCCAGCGTGCCGGACCTGCTCGGCGATGCCGATCGCCTGCACCAGCTGCTGCTCAACCTGGCGCGCAACGCGCTGGAAGCCGGCGCCCGCACGCTCACCCTGCGCACCCGCGTCGAACACGGCGTGCGCCTCGGTGAGCGGATGCTGCGCACGGCGCTGCGGCTGGAGCTGATCGACGACGGCGCCGGCATCCCGGCCGGCCTGCGCGACACCTTGTTCGAACCACTGGTCTCCGGTCGCGCCGACGGCACCGGCCTGGGCCTGGCGCTGTCCCGCGAGATCGCCCGCGAACACGGCGGCGAACTGCGCGGCGCCAGCCGCCCCGGCGAGACCGTGTTCACGCTGTACCTGCCGCTGGAGCGCGCGCATGACTGACCGGACGAAGATCCCTGCAGGAGCGCACCTCGTGCGCGATGCTCCTGCGTCACGCAACGACAAGCATCGCGCGCAAAGTCCGCTCCTGCAGGAAATCTGGATCGTCGACGACGACCGCGGCGTGCGCTTCGTGCTGGCCGAGGCCCTGCGCGATGCCGGCCTCGCGGTGCGCGAGTTCGGCGATGCCAAGGCGGCGCGCGCGGCGTTGCGCGACGAACGCCCCGCGCTGCTGCTCACCGACGTGCGCATGCCGGGCGAGGACGGCCTGAGCCTGCTGCACGACCTGCAGCAACGCGCGATCGGCCCGGTGATCGTGATGAGCGCCTACACCGACGTCGCCACCACGGCGGCAGCCTATCGCGCAGGTGCGGTGGATTACCTGGCCAAGCCGTTCGACCTCGATCACGCCGTGGCCGTGGTGCAGCGCGTGCTGGCCAGCGCGGCGAACGTGGCCGCGCCGGCTCCCGCCGCGCCGGTCGCCCGCCACGCCCTGCTCGGCGACAGCGCGCCGATGCGCGAGGTGTTCCGGCTGATCGGCCGCGTCGCCGCCAGCGACCTCAACGTGCTGGTCACTGGCGAAACCGGCACCGGCAAGGAACTGGTGGCGCGCGCGCTGCACGAGGAGAGCGCGCGCCGCGAGCAACCCTTCATCGCACTGAACACCGCCGCGATCCCCAGCGAGCTGCTGGAGAGCGAACTGTTCGGCCACGAGGCCGGCGCGTTCACCGGCGCCACCCGCCGCGTCGCCGGCCGTTTCGAGCAGGCCGAGGGCGGCACGCTGTTCCTCGACGAGATCGGCGACATGCCGCTGATCCTGCAGACGCGGTTGCTGCGCGTACTGGCCGGCGGCGAGTTCTACCGGGTCGGCGGGCGCGAACTGATCCGCTGCAACGTGCGCATCGTCGCCGCCACGCATCAGGATCTTTCCGCGCGCGTCGCCGCCGGCGCATTCCGCGCCGACCTGATGCACCGGCTCGACGTGGTGCGCATCGAACTGCCGCCGCTGCGCAGCCGCCGCGGCGACATCGCGCTGCTGGCGCAGCACTTCCTGGCCGCCACCGCGCAGGAACTGAAATTGTCGCCGAAGCGCTTCTCCAGGGCCGCACTGAAACTCGTCGCCCAGCGCGACTATCCCGGCAACGTGCGCGAGCTGGAGAACCTGTGCCGCCGGCTGGCGGTGATCGCGCCGGGCAGCGAAATCCTGCCCGGCGACCTGGGCGACGCTGCGGACACGGCACGCGGCGGCGAATGGACCGACGCATTGCGCGAGTGGGCCGCGCAGGCGCTGGCCGATGGCGAGGCGGACATCCATGCCCGCGCCCGCGAAGCGCTCGACCAGACCCTGCTGCAGGCCGCGCTGCAGGCACACGAAGGGCATCGGCAGAACGCGGCGCAGGCGCTCGGCGTGGGACGCAACACGCTGACCCGCAAGCTCGGTGCCTCGCGCACGCGGCGACGTTGAGTTGGCCCGCGGCCGGCGGGCGGTGCCCGCCCTACACGGAACCCCTCTCGCCGTTCATCCTGAGCGTAGCCGCGCAGCGGCAAAGTCGACGGGTCGGGGCCGACGCGCGGCTTCGAAGCGGTGACGTAGGGCGGGCACTGCCCGCCGCTTTCGCGGATCGCGAATCCGGGAAAACCATCGCCCGCGAGCGGGCTCCTACGAGGGCGGATGGCCCAGCGTGATGCGCAGGCGGTGCGTCGCGCCATTGGTGGCGAGGGTGACGGGTTCGGCGGCGTCCAGCGTCTGGCCGTCCATTTCCACCCGCTGCACGCCGCGGCAGACGTGGTCGGGGTTCTGCACGCCGATCTCGTGAAGCGTGCCGCGATGCCGGTAGCTGATCCTGAAGCCGGGCCAGGCTTTGGGAATGCACGGATCGATGCTCAGCCGGTCGCCCCTCAAGTGGAAGCCGAGCAGCGCCTCCAGCCCGGCGCGGTAGAGCCAGGCGGCGGAGCCGGTGTACCAGGTCCAGCCGCCGCGGCCGATGTACGGTGCCACCGAATAGACGTCCGCACAGGCGACGTAGGGTTCGACCTTGTAGCGTTCGACGGCCTCGGGACTGTCGCTGTGACGGATCGGGTTGAGCAGGTCGAACAGGCCGCCGGCACGGTCGCCGTCGCCGAGCCTGGCCCAGGCGAAGATCGACCAGATCGCGCCATGCGTGTACTGCCCGCCGTTCTCGCGCACGCCGGGCGGGTAGCCCTTGATGTAGCCGGGGTCCTTCTTGCCGTCCTGGTCGAACGGCGGGGTGAACAGTCGCGCGAGCTTGTGCTCGTGGTCGATCAGCAGGCGGTCGACCGAATCCATCGCCTGCACCGTGTGTTCGCGGTTGGTTGCCTTGCCCAGCACGCTCCACGATTGCGCGATGGTGTCGATGCGGCATTGCTCGCTGTCCTTCGAACCCAGCGGCGTGCCGTCGTCGTAGTAGCCGCGGCGATACCACGCGCCGTCCCAGGACTGCTCCAGTGCCGCGCGCAGCGCCGTGGCGCAATCGCGCCAGTGCGCCGCGCGCGCATCGCCGCGTGCGGCGGCCACCGGCGCGAGCGCGTCGATGGTGGCCAGCACGAACCAGCCCAGCCAGCTGCTTTCGCCACGGCCCTCCGCGCCGACCGCGTTCATGCCGTCGTTCCAGTCGCCGGTGCCGATCAGCGGCAGGCCGTGCGCGCCGCGAGTGAGGCTGGTGTCGATCGCCAGCGCGCAGTGCTCGTACAGCGTCGCCTGCCGGTCGGACACTTCGGGCTGGAAGAAGGCATCGGTGGCGCCGTCGGGGATCGCCTGGCCCTGCAGGAACGGCAGCTTTTCGTCCAGCACCGCGCGGTCGCCGCTGACCTCGACGTAATGCATCGCCACATAGGCCAGCCACACGCGATCGTCGCGGATCTTCGTGCGCACGCCCTGGCCGTGCGGCGGCAGCCACCAGTGCTGCACGTCGCCCTCGGGAAACTGGCGCCCGGCGGCGCGCAGCAGGTGCTCGCGCGCCAGGTCGGGGCGGCTCACGCACAGCGCCATCACGTCCTGCAACTGGTCGCGGAAGCCCCAGGCGCCGCTGGCCTGGTAGTACGCGGTGCGCGCCCACAGGCGGCAGGCGGTGACCTGGTACAGCAGCCAGTCGTTGAGCAGGATGTCGAGCGCGCGGTCGGGCGTGCCGACCTGCACGGTGTCGAGCAGGTCGTTCCATTGCGTCGCGATGCGGGTGAGCAGATCGTCGACATCGGCGTGGCGGTACTTCGCCACCAGCGCGCGCGCGGCGTTCTCGTCGCCGCCTTCGCCGAGCAGGATGGTCAGGTCGAGTTGCGTGCCCGGCGGCAGTTCCACGCGCGTCTGCAGCGCGCCGCACGGGTCGAGTCCGGCGCCGAGGCGACCGTCCAGCGGGTGGTCGTGATGCAAGGCCGCCGGCTGCGCGGTGCTGCCCAGCGCGCCGAGGAAACTCGCCCGGTCGCCGCTGAGCGACTGCTGCGCGCCGGCCAGGTCGAAGAACGCCACGCGCTCGCCGAAATCGGCGCGCCAGCGGTTGCGGGCGAACAACGCGCCGCTGGCCGCGTCGCGCGCGGTCGCCACGAACGGCGCCGGCGTGCTGCCGTTGGCGCCGAGCGCCCATTCCACGTAGCCGGTGATCGACAGCCGCCGCGTGCGGCCGGACCGGTTGACCAGGCGCAGCCGCGACAGCTTGACCGGATCGTCCGGCGCCACGCACACGGTCAATGCCAGCGCGATGCCGTGGGCGTCGTTGCAGAGTTGCGTCCAGCCCTTGCCGTGCGTCGCCGTGCAGCGCGCGCCGGGCACGCGGATCGGCAGCGCGCCGGCGCTCCACAGCTCGCCGTTGTCCCTGTCGCGCAGGTAGATGATGTCGTGCGGTTGATCGCTGACCGGGTCGTTCGGCCACGGCGTCAGCGCGTTCTGCTGGCTGTTGGTCGACCAGCTGTAGCCGCCGCCCTCGGCGGTGACGGTGCAGCCGAAATGCGGGTTGGCCAACACGTTGGTCCACGGCGCAGGCGTGGGGCGCGCGTCATCCAGCTCGATGCGGTAGGCACGGCCATGCTCGATGAAACCGCCGTGGCCGTTGGGAAACTCCTGCACCGGCTCGTCCGGTGCGACGACCGCGGCGGGCGTCCCGGCGCGGATCGGCGCAGCGGCGGCTGGCGTCGCGGCGGCGGGTGCAGCGGTGGCCACGGTGTCGGCGTCGACCACCACGCGCGCGGCGGCGAGCAAGGCGTCGCGCTGGTCGGCGGCGATGGCATCCTCGCGCAGGCAGAACAGCTCCACCTTGGGCAAGCCTTCGCAGCCCTTCAGTTGCGCCTGCTGCGCGTCGATGCGCGGCGCCAGGGCAGCGCGCGTGGCGTCGTCCTCGCCGAGGCGATCGAGCACCACCACGTCCACCGCCAGTTGCTGCGCGCGCCACCAGCGCTGCGCCAGCAGCAGCGCATCCAGCCGCTGCAGCGCCGCGGCACCGTCCGCGCGCAGCAGTGCGATCGGGCGATCGCCGGAGATGCTCAGCCCCCACAGCGCCGGTGCGCCGCCGTGACCGCGCGCGCGATCGTCCGGCGCGGCGCGCTGACTCGCATCGCTGACCAGCAGCGCATCCTGCCAGCGGGCGAAGCACGCGGCCTGCGCATCGTCGATGCCGAGTTGCTGGCGTTGCCCGCGGGCGCGTGCTGCGGCATCGGTGAACAATCGCTCGGCGGCCTGCGCATCCTGCATGCGCGCGTGCAGCGCGAGCGCGCCCTCGCGCGAGTCGGCCAGCTGCGTCCACAGCAGCAGTACGACGCGGGCGCCCGGCGCGAGGGTGAAGTTCCGGCGCAGCGCCCATACCGGGTCGAGCACGCAGCCGGTGGTGCCGGACAGCGCCACGCCGGGAGCCATCGCGCACGCATCGCGCAGCGTGCGGCCGCGGCCGAGGAAACGCGCGCGGTCGGTCTCGCGCTCGGGCGCGCCGGCGGTGTCGCCGAGCAGTTGCAGGGCCTGCGCCGCCCATACCGTGGCCTGGCTGTCGCTGCGCTTGCGCCGGGTGGCCAGCAGCAGTTGGCGCGCGTCATCCCAGTCGGTCTGCACGAACATCTTGGAGTACGCCGGGTGGCTGTCGTCGTCGCCGCGCGGGCCGAGCACCAGTTCGGCGTAACTGGTCAGCGACACGCGGCGATGGCGGTCGCCGTGGTTGCTCAACACCAGCCGGCGCAGTTCGATGTCGGCATCCGCCGCCACCGCCACGTCCAGTTCGTGATGCAGCAGCTGGTGGCGGCCGGCGTAATGCGCCAGCCCGGGCGCGAAGCGCACGGCATCGTCCGGCCGCGACACGCCCAGCGGCTGCGCGGTGACCGACCACACCTCGCCGTCGTCCTCGTCGCGCAACAGCAGAAAGTTGCCCCAGGGATCGGTGACCGGGTCCTCGCGCCAGCGCGTCACCGCCAGTTCGCGCCAGCGCAGGAAGCCGGCGCCGCTGGGGCCCAGCATGGTGGTGAGGCGACCGTTGCCGAGCAGGTGGCGGGGCGGTGGGGATGCATCGGTGGACATGCGGACGGCTCCTGCGGCTGCGGTGCAGTCGGATCGGGCGAGGGGGCGAATGGCATGCGCATGAGCGCAAAAACCTGCGAGCCGGTCAGTCCCGCGCAAGCGAAAGGTTCCCGCCCTGCGCGGGCATGGCGCGCGTCCAAGCCATTCGGCGAAACCGCTCCAGCCTGCGGCGCGCGTCGGCAATGCAACGTGAAAGTGCCGCTCTACACGCCACGCACGCACTTGTCGTCGCACACTGGCAGGCAGTTTGCCGTTCCACCCCAGCTGCCAGGATGCCGCCGATGACCACGCTGTGCTCGCTCTCCGATGACGCCATGCTCGACCGCCTGCAGCGCGCCGCGTTCGGCTACTTCACGGAGACGATGAACCCGCGCAACGGGCTGATCCCCGACACCTCGCGGCCGCACTCGCCGGTGAGCATCGCGGTGGTGGGCTTCGCGCTGTCGTGCTATCCCGCGGCGGTCGCGCGCGGCTGGATCGAGCGCGCCGAGGCGGTGCGCCGCAGCCTGCTGGCACTGCGCTTCTTCCACGACAGCGACCAGAGCGGCAGCCCCGCGGCCACCGGCTACAAGGGCTTCTACTACCACTTCCTCGACATCGACAGCGGCGCGCGGGTGTGGCAATCGGAGTTGTCGATGATCGACAGCGCGCTGCTGATCGCCGGCATGCTCACCGTCGCCACCGCGTTCGACGGCCCCGGCGCGGAGGAAACCGAGCTGCGCGAACTGGCCGATGCGCTGTACCGGCGCGTCGACTGGCGCTGGTCGCAGGACGACGCGCGCACCATCTACCAAGGCTGGAAACCGGAGAGCGGCTACCTGCACTACGGCTGGGAGGGCTACAGCGAGGCGATCGTGCTGTACGCGCTGGCGCTGGGCTCGCCCACCCATCCGATTCCCGCCGACTGCTACGCCGGCTGGACCGCGACCTACCAGTGGGAGAACCTCTACGACCAGGACTTCCTCTACGCCGGCCCGCTGTTCGTGCACCACTACTCGCAGGCTTGGCTGGACCTGCGCGGCGTGCGCGACCGGTTCATGCGCGAAAAAGATTCCGACTATTTCGAGAACAGCCGCCGCGCGGTGGCCGTGCAGCGCCGCTACGCCGAACTCAATCCGCAAGGGTTCATCGGCTACGACCGCAACTGCTGGGGCCTGTCCGCCTGCGACGGCCCCACCGACGAACAGCTCGACGTGGCCAACGAGCAGCGCCACCTGTTCGGCTATGCCGCGCGCGGCGTGCCGTACGGGCCGGACGACGGCACCCTGTCGCCGCCGGCGGTGCTGGCCTCGCTGCCGTTCGCACCGCAGCCGGCGCTGACCGCGCTGCGCACCATGCTGCTGCGCCATCCGCAGATCCTCGGCGCCGATCGCCTGGCCACCAGCTTCAACGCGAGCGTGGACGGCGGCGATGGCGGGCCATGGATCTCGCCGGGGCATTACGGGCTGGACCAGGGCATCGTCTTCATGATGATCGAGAACCACCGCAGCGAGTCGATCTGGCGCCTGATGCGCGGCTGCCACCCGCTCGCCAGCGGCCTGCGCAAGGCCGGTTTCAGCGGCGGCTGGCTCGACGCGCCGGTCGGAGGAGTCCGCTGATGGCCACCCGCTACGACGCCAGCATCAGCACCCCGCAGGACGAGGACGAGCGCGAGCGCCTCGCCGCGGTGGGCCCCACCTCGTGGATCAACCCGGTACCGGAGGCGCCGTACCAGCTGGTGATCCTGGGCGGCGGTTCGGCCGGGCTGGCGGCGGCCGACGCGGCGGCGACGCTTGGCGCGCGCGTGGCGCTGGTCGAACGCCACCTGCTCGGCGGCACCTGCTTCAATACCGGCTGCGTGCCTTCCAAGAGCCTGCTGCGCACCGCCGCGGTGTACGCGCAGATGCGCGACGCCGCGCGCTACGGCGCCGAGCCGCCGGCCGCGGTCACGGTGGATTTCGCCGCCGCGATGGCGCGCCTGCGGCACATCCGCAGCCACCTGGCCGGCACCGTGTCGGTGCGCCACCTGGCCGAGCGCGGCGTCGACGTGTTCTTCGGCAACGCGCAGTTCACCGGCCCGGACAGCCTCACCGTCAACGGCCAGCCGCTGCGGTTCCGCCGCGCGCTGGTCGCCACCGGCGCGCGCCCGCAGCTGCCCGACATCCCCGGCCTCAAGCAGGCCGGCTTCCTCACCAACGCCACCGTGTTCGACCTGACCGAGCTGCCGCCGCGGCTGCTGGTGATCGGCGGCGGCCCGCTGGGCTGCGAGCTGGCGCAGGCGTTCGAGCGCTTCGGCGCCAAGGTCACCATCGTGCAGAACATGCCGCTGTTCCTGCCGCACGAGGAGCGCGACGCGGCGCAGACCCTGTCCGAGGCGTTCGCCCGCGATGGCATCGAGGTGCGCCTGAACACCGAGGTGGTGGCGATCCGCACCGAAGGCGCGGAGAAGGTGGTCGACCTGGTCACCGACGACTACCACAGCACGATCCGCGTCGACGCGATCCTGGCTGGCGTCGGGCGCCGCCCGAACGTGCACGGGCTGGCGCTGGAGGCCGCCGGCATCGACTACGACGAGACCGCCGGCATCACCGTCGACGACCACCTGCGCACCAGCAACCGGCGCATCTTTGCCGCTGGCGACGTCTGCCTGGAAGCCAAGTTCACCGACATCGCCGAGGAATCGGCACGCATCGGCGTGCGCAACGCGCTGCTCGGCGGACGCGAGCGGCTCAGCGAACGGGTGGTGCCGTGGTGCACCTATACCGATCCGGAGATCGCCCACGTCGGCCTGTACGTGCGCGAGGCGAACGCGCGCGGCATCCCGATCAAGACCTACACCATCCCGATGCACCAGGTCGATCGCGCGATCACCGACAGCGAGCAGGACGGCTTCGTCAAGCTGCACGTCAGCGAAGGCAGCGACCGCATCCTGGGCGCCACCATCGTCTCGCGCGACGCCGGCGACATGATCAGCCAGGTCACCCTGGCGATGGTCGCCGGCGTGGGCCTGCGCACGCTGGCGAAAGTGATCCACGCCTACCCGACCAAGACCGAGGCGATCCGTCTCGCCGCGATGGCGTACAACCGTCGCCGGCTGAGCGGCCGCCTGCTGGCGCGCCTGCGCCGCTGCCTGCCGCATTGAGCGTGCGCGGTCATCTCACGCGCGCTTATCGCCCGACCACCTAGAATCGCGAATCCCCACTCTCCACCTCACGCAAGGAGCTTCCATGCAACTGGGCATGATCGGTCTCGGCAAGATGGGCGCCAACATGGCGCAAAGGCTGCTCAATGGCGGTCACCAGGTCACCGGCTTCGACCCCAACGCAGACGCGCGCAAGCAGCTGGAAGGCAAGGGCGGCGGTTCGGCCGCTTCGCTCGAGGCACTGGTGCAGGCCTTGCCCGCGCCGCGCGTGCTGTGGCTGATGGTGCCCTCGGGCAAGGTCACCGACGACACCGTCGCCGCGTTGCTGGCGCTGCTGGACAAGGGCGACACGATGATCGACGGCGGCAATTCCAACTACAAGGATTCGCTCGGCCACGCGGCCAAGTGCAAGGAAAAGGGCGTCAACTACATCGACTGCGGCACCAGCGGCGGCGTGTGGGGCCTGGCCGAGGGCTACAGCATGATGGTCGGCGGCGACGAGAAAGTCGTCGATGGCCTGAAGCCGATCTTCGAAACCTTGGCGCCGGGCAAGGACAAGGGCTGGGGTCGGGTCGGCCCGGTCGGTTCCGGCCACTTCACCAAGATGGTCCACAACGGCATCGAATACGGCCTGATGCAGGCCTACGCCGAAGGCTTCTCGATCCTCAAGCACAAGGAGGAATTCGGCCTCGACCTCGCGCAGGTCGCCGAGATCTGGCGCTACGGCAGCGTGGTGCGCTCCTGGCTGCTGGACCTGGCCGCCGACGCGCTCAAGAAAAACCCGCAGATGGACGGCGTCGCCCCCTACGTGGTCGACTCCGGCGAAGGCCGCTGGACCGTCGACGCGGCCATGGAACTGAGCGTATCGGCCCCCGTCATCACCCTCTCGCTGATGGAACGCTACCGCTCCCGCGACGACGACTCCTTCGCCGACAAGCTGCTCTCCTCGCTGCGCAACGAGTTCGGCGGGCACGCGATCAAGAAGGAGTGACGCTGGCGCGTCGCGCCGGCTGCGGGGACCAATCTCCCCGCACTCCGTCATGCCTGTGAAGGCAGGCATCGCACTTCGCCCGACGACGAGCCCCTTCGCAGGAGCACGCTCGCGCGCGATGCTCTTGTTGCACTACAAAGCGAAGAGCTTTCGTCTGCCTTCGGCAGCCGAGTCACTTTCTCTTGGCGTGGCCAACGGCGGCGTAGGGCGGGCACTGCCCGCCGGCTTTCCCCGCATTCAGAATCAAGAGCGGTCGATCGCCTTCGGCGACCGAGTCACTTTCTCTTTGCGTGGCCAAAGAGAAAGTAACCAAAGAGAAAGGCCACCCCGCTTGGCGCTTGCCGGGCATCCTGCCCGGCAAGTCCGTGAGCCGGGGTCGGGCTTTTCGACAGCACATCCATGTGCTGGCGAAAAGGCATCGGCATCCTGCCGATGCCCGCTGCGCGGCCTGTCGACCCCGACTCACCGCCGCACAGGGGCCCCGGGTAGAGCAGCGGGCCATCCTGGCCCGCACTATTCAGAAGAGCGGGCTCCTCGCGCCTTCGCGCATCCTCGTCCCCGTCATGCCTGCGAAGGCAGGCATCGCACTTCGCCCGTCGTGCTGGCCGAGCAAAGGCGCCGGTAAATGACGTTCTTGCAGGAGTGCGCATGCGATGTTCGACGGCGAGTGCGGGTCAGCTGCTGGTTCAACGGAGTCCCTTTACCGTGTTGAGTCCGCTGCGAGTTCGGATTGGATCAGCTTGGATATGACCTTGACCTTGGGAGCGCGCCAGGACAGATGCGGTATGCCGATGAACGTAACGCAGTCGCGCGGGTTCCCTTTCGCAACAGACGAACCGCTCGTGCTGAACGACTTGATCTGAGGATCGTCGCCTTTGGTCACTTTCGACATGGTGTCGTCCCAACGCGTATCAGTAGGATGAAACCTGTCCCACAGCAGGCCGAAGGCAGAACCGCGGCGACTTATACCGGACACGATAATGAAGCGGGGACGCACGATAGATAGCATCAACTCGTGCAAGGGCCAGATGGCTTCGACGTAGTCAGAGACGGGCCTCCCGAACCTCTTCCTCTTCCATTCGCAAATGTCTTCCGAACAATCGGGGAACAGGTTCGTCACAAACAGCTTGCTCTCCCATCCGTCTTTGAAGCCTAGCCCTTGCGCCAGCTTGCAGAGATTGGGCCAGTAGTTTCCTTCCGCATTTCTGAGCGGGTGGTCCTGAGATGTGGAGGACGGAATTCCTTCCGCGGTTTGGCGAATCGAGTCGCCACCGCCTCCCCTCGGATTGAACCCCAGCACATAAAAGTCGCCCTCGCGTAGAGCGCTCGGTGGGCACTGGATGATGTCCCCTGGTATGTCCAGGCATGGATAGACACCTGCAGCCCCCTCCAAGCATCTGATGGCCTGGTCAGCGAAGGCTTTGAGGTCAATTTCGCTACTCATCGTCACTCCCCCTGTGGCGCCTTGCGGCAGACTGGTAAATCTCAAGCAGCGCATGTCGCAAGGGAGCGGGCACAACAACCTCGGCCTGATCCCCAAACCCCAACACCCACCATCGCAGCTGCGACGTGTCGTGCACCGTTGCGCTGATGCGCACCCAACCTTCGCGTTTGTCCCTGGTGATGACCTGATCCTCGCTCAACGGCGTTTCGTGGAGGTGTTCGGCGGCTGGTGCTTCCATGCGCAGGATCAGCTTGATGGGTCCGTTGTCCATGAAGCCGAGTACGCCGGAGTGGGCATAGGCCTTCAGGTCGAAGCCTATGAGCGTGCGAGAGGGCTCGTTGAGCAGGCGGGCTGCATCGATGCGGTGTAGCGCCAGCAGGCGTGGATCGGTGTAGTCGTTGATGGTGCAGACGAGGTAGCCGAGCATGCCGCGGTAGATCAGACCGAAAGGGTGGACGCGGTAGTGGACGGTGTTGTCGGAGCTGCGGTTGCGGTAGCGCAGTTCGAGCTGGTGCTCCTGCGCGATCCCTTCGTGCACAACCGCCATCGTCTTGTTGCTGACCTTCGGTGGCAGCAATGGCTGTGTGGGCTGCACAACGGCGACGCGCTTGTTCCAGTTTGCCAGGCGGCGCTTGCCCAAGGCCTGTCGCAAGGTGTTGTCGGCCTGCTGGAAATAGGGGTGCAGCGGTTCCAGCAGGTGCGCCGGCAGCAGCGGGCGCAGGTGGGTTTGCGCCAACGTCAGCACCATCGCCTGCAGCGGCGACATGCCGGGTAGCGAAAACTGGGGCGCGTCCTTGTGCCAGCTCCATCCGAACGGCTTGCTGCGTTCGTCGGATAGCAGTGGGAACACGGCCGACAGGGAAGCGAGATCGCGTTCCACGGTGCGCTTGGTGACAACGTGGTCCTCGGCGCGCAGGAGCTCGGCCAGATCACGCGCGGTGATCTTTTGCGGGTGCCGGGGGATCGACTGCAGCATCAACCATTGGCGGCTCAGCGATGCCTGGGTGGTGGCCATCGGCAAAATCCAGTCGGAGGTCCCAAAGCATGACTCTAACCCTGAACGTTTCAGTGCACGAACCCGATCGCGCGATGCGTGATTGGCTTGTAGCGACATTCGGTCGCCAGCGCTCCAATCAGAGCATCGACGGTGGGAGGCTCCCCCGAGAGGGAGAGCCGCCGCAAGGCAGTCGCGGCGTCGCCCGGCGTCAGGCCGTCGAGCCGGTCGACGTGACGGCCGAGCACCGGGTCATCAAGTTCAACGGGAAGGTCGAGCACGGCACAGCATTGGCGGAGTAGGGCCAGGCGCTGGGCGGGCTGAAGCGGCCGGAACTCCACCTTGAGGTCGAACCGGCGCAAGGCAGCCGGATCGAGGTTGTCCAGCCGGTTGGTGGTGCAGATCAAGACGCCATTGAAGGCCTCGATCTGAGTCAGCAGCTCATTCGTCTGGGTCGTTTCCCAATGCACGCGCGTGCTGGAACGGTCGCCCAGAAAGCTGTCGACCTCGTCCAGCAAAAGAACTCCGTTTCCCTGCCGCGCTTCGTCGAACATCTCGCGAAAATTGCGTTCGGTCCCGCCCACCCAGCTCGACAACAACGAGGATGCTTGTCGCTGCAGAAGTGGGCGGTCCAGCCTTTCCGCAATCGCCTTGCCGAACGCCGTCTTGCCGCTCCCGGGCAACCCGTGCAACAACATCCGTGCGCCGTGACCCGTTCCCGCCATGGTGTCGATGACTGGCTGGAGGGGGATGTCGGTGTTGAGGAGGTTGAGGTCGTGTTTCAGCACCGGCACCAGAGCGGAGAACGGGGGCGGGGTCACGCCCAGCGTTTTCAAGTAATGACTGGAGAGAATCCGCAGGTTGCGGCGTACCTCGCCACTGCCGTTCGCATGCGCACCAACGGCGGTACTTGCCAGGCGAATCAACATGGCTGGCGACAACTCGCGCTGCCCGGCGTAGCGCCGGATTTCATGCTCGTCGAGTGCCTGTGCTGGCAGTGCCTTGCGCAAGAGGTCGCATTTGGCGCTGGTGGGCAACGAGGATATGTGGAGCACCAGGTCAAACCGGCGCAGGAAGGCTTCGTCCATGTGTCGCACCCCATTGCTGATCCAGATCGTCGGGGTGGGGTTGCGCTCCAGACATTCGTTGACCGTGATTTTGGTGGACACTTTCCGAAAATCGCTGCTGGCCGTCGGAAACAGGTCTTCGGCCTCGTCCACCAACAAGATGGCCTTGCCGGCGACCGGAACGATCCGCTGGAGGTGCCGAACTATGGCAAGCCGATCTCGCGGTGTCATCGATCCCACGGAGTCGCATTCCGTTTCATATAGCGGGCAGTTCAGCTCCGCGGCGACCACAGCTGCAAGTTCGCTCTTGCCGGTACCAGGAGCGCCATACAAGAGCACGTTCGCGCCACGGCGACCGGATGAAAGTGCTTGGCGTAACGAATCGCGCATCAACCGTACTTCGTCATGGAGATGTGGATAATCCCCCAGAGCCAAAAATGGTTCGCGCTTGCGCGGCAGCAGTGAGGCAAGCAGCGCTGTGGCCGATTTATTTGGTCTGACCAGGTTGCTGATCATCCCATTTCTCAGCCGAAGACGTTCGTCGAGAGGTCCAAGTATGCCCTCTGTGACCGAGACTATTGCGCTTTGTACGAATCGCCCTTCAGGGTCGAGTGCCCGCTCGACGTTACCAACTGGCGTATCGAAGACCGCAGCCAGACGCCGATGAAACTGGGAGTCCACGCACGGCCCAATGTACTTGGTTGCGAGTTCACCAAACCCGGCGTGCAGTCGCAGCATGGCCCGGAAGGCGATAACGTCCAGTTCTGTCGAGTTCAAGCCGAAGGATCGCCTCAGGTGTTGCAGGTTGCGCCACAACAGGGCCTTGCGTACTGGCCTTGTGGGTCGCTGCTCGCCTTTGCAAGTAACCGCAGCCAGGATCGCGTCAGGCAATTCGTCAAGTTTCAATTGCTCGGGAAGATCGAGACCAAGAAAACTTGCGACGTCCCACGCAACGGGTTGCGATAGTGACAGGGCCAAAGGGCGACCGCGCAGCATCAGCATGCGCAGGCCCCACTTCACAGGACGCTCACCCCAGATGCTTGAGTCGTCATCATTGGTTGCTGCCGGCTTCTTTCTCATCGCGTCTCGCTCCGTCACGTGGTGCGAGTGTGTACCGGACCTGCGACGAACCGCGTCGCAGCGAAGATTCGCTCTGGGTGGACGACGAGGACGCTTTGTGGCGACCGTCCCTGCCTTGGTTGTTGCCCTTCTGAAAAGTGCTGGCCAGGATGGCCCGCTGCTCTGCCGAGGCCCCTGTGCGGCGGTGAGTCGGGGACGACAGGCCGCGCAGCGGGCATGGCGAGGGCATGGATGCCCGAGTTGAGGCAACGCAGGAGCAGTTGCCCGATGCCCAACAAGCGCCAAGCGGGGTGGCCTTTCTCTTTGGTTATCTTTCTCTTTACTCCGGGCATCCTGCCCTTCGCCCTTCGGGCCGGCTTCGCCGTTCGCACGCGCTCCTGCGCGTGCGTGGCCACGCAAAGAGAAAGTAACTCGGCTGCCGCAGGCAGACGAAAGGTCTTGCTCTGCGCACCCTCCGCCGCGGGGTGACAGCCGAGTACGATGCCTGCCTTCGCAGGCATGACGAGCTGTGGGGGTCGGTCCTTGCGGTGCGAGGGCCGACGTGCGGTGCCTGCCTTCGCAGGCAGGACGGGATGTGAGGTGCAACGTCTGCTTCACAGGCCCCAAGAACCCACGGAAAGTTTCCCGCCGCGCAGGGGAGGGAAAGGCCGGGCTCCACGTCAGCACGTCGAGCTTTCCGCGAGCGTCGGACGCATCGTGCGCTCCCCGGGAATCGGTCAGTGCACGGCGAACTCGCGCACCATCTGCGTCATCGTGCGTGCAACGCAGGCGGCGTCGCAGCGACCGGCGAGGTATCCCGAGCCGCACGTCATCAGCTCGGTGAGGGCGTCTTGCAGCTTCTGTGCTTCGGCGTCGCGCAGGGAGGCGTTGCCGCCGCTGGCGCGTTCCTGTTCGGCGTAGTGACGCACCGTGTCGACCATCATATTCGCCATCTGATCCGCGTCGGTGTCGCCGCGCAGGAAGCCGGGCCCTGCCGCCACGGCCCGATCAATTGCCGCCCGCATCCGCCCGGTCTGGTCGGCTGGCAGCGGTGCGGCGTGCGTGCCCGCATGCGGCTGTTCCGCCATTCGATCCGCTTTCATCGCGTACTCCTTTCATCATCTTGCACCGCAAACATTATGCGCCGCACCGCGAGAACCGCGACGGTTCGTCGCAAGCGGTCGGCCGCTCCGGATCGCCGGCCAGGGGCAATGACGGCCCGGTCAGCACAGGTGGCCAGGACCCTTGCTCCTGAGGGCTGGCGCGCCGATGGCCCGGTGTCGGCGCGAACGGCTGCGCTACAGCAACTCCCCCTGCGCCGCCGCATAACTCAACCGCCCATCCATCACGTGCGCCGCCGAGGTGTACGGATGCTCCGTGGTGTGGGTGGCGTCGAGGATGTGGATGACTTCGATGCCGCGCAGCTTGAGCACGTCGGAGACGATGGAGCGGTGGCAACGCCACCAGACCACTTCGGCGCACATCATGGCGGTGCGCTGGCGGGCGGCGAGTTGCAGCAGTTCGGCGAGGCCGTCGGCGAATTCCGCGGTGGCGGTGTAGTCGGCGTAGCCCTGGAAGGAGGCGTTGCGCCAGGCGGTGTTGGGCGAGTCCGGCTGCACCTTGCGGCGACCGCCGAGTCTGGGAATCCACTGATAGGCAATGCCGTGGGCGGGCAGCGACGCGGCGAGCGCCTCGCTGGCAAAGTGCGGGTGGCGGCGCGAGCCGGGGAAGCGGCGCACGTCGGCGATGGCCTGGATGCGGTAGTGGTCGAGCAGGCCGAGGAACTCCTCCAGCGGACGGGTGGAGTGGCCGATGGTCCAGATCGTGGCGGGGGTGGCGGGCATCGCTCAGTCGATCTTGTGCAGCGCCGCGCCCTTGTGCATGGCGACGTGGTCGGTCTTGTCGCTCTTGATCTCGTACTGCGGATCGTCCTCGCTGCAGTGGCGGGGGTGGCCCTTGTAGTCGGTGTCGCGGGTGTGCACCTTGATGATCTTGCCGCTGACGTGGCCGGCCTCGGAGTTCCAGCGCACGTGGTCGCCGACCTTGAATGCATGGCTCATGGTTGCGTGTCTCCTGACGTGACTCGAACCCCATTGAACGACGCCGCACGTGCAGGCGAGGTCAGCGCGCTACAGGATGCCCTTGGCGCTGCTGCCGAAGGCGGTGATCAGGCGGGTGATGACCCACTTCGGCGACAGGTTGACGTCGGGGAAGTCGCCGACCGGTTGGTAGCATGCGTAGAAGCGCGGGTCGCTGGCGCGCAGCGGCGGGCAGCCGGGCTTGAGGTCGAAGCTGGTGGCGTAGCGGAACGGCCACAGGTCGAAGAACGGCAGGCTCTCGGAGACCGTGCCGATGGCCTGGTTGATGTCGGTGAGCACCGGCACCACCGGACGGCGCGGCGCGATCACCCAGGCGTTCTGCGGCTCGGTGTCGCGCAGGATGGCCTGGCGCAGTTCGTCGGCGAAGGCGTGGTCGTAGACGATCACGCCGGCCTCGGTGTTGTAGTGGTCCGAGCGCGGGTCGAAGTTGTGCGAGCCGACCATGCTGAAGTCGTCGTCGATCACGATCGACTTGGCGTGCAGGCCGGAGCGCCGGCCCTCGCTGCGCAGCGGCGCCGGGCGGTTGCCGCTGCCGCTGCCGAGCAGGTGGAAGCGCGTGCGCGAGGCCTTGGCGGGGGTGGCGGTGGCGGCCGGCACCTGCGCGGTGTCGGCGTCCAGGTTGGCCAGTTCGTAGTCCACCGCGGGGCCGGGCGCGTGCGGCTTCAGCTCGTGAATTTCGAAGCCGAACTTCTTCAGGTAGCGCTTGCGGTGCTTGTACGACATCGCGTAGACGGCGAACGCGTCGGTGGAGGCCAGCGAGTTGGTCGACACGATCACCCGCGGCGGGTCGGCGCGCCGGTGCAGGCGGCGGAAGATGCCCTGGGCGCGCCGGCTCATCACCAGGTACGGCGTCTGCAGCAGTACCTCGTGGCGGGCCTGGCCGATCATCTGCATGATGTGGCGGGTGAACGCCGCGGTGCGCTTGCCGCCGGGGTCGTCGGTCTTTGCCGGCAGGTCGCTGAAGTATTCGACGTTGCCGACCCGCAGCGACGGTTCCACCAGCCACGCCCGCAGCCAGGCCGGGTCCTCGGCGGCCTGCAGCAGCTGGGCGACCCGCTGGGGTTTTCGATAATGCGGCTGGGGCCAGCTCGGCGCGGCGCGGTCGGCGACGATGCGCTGGTTGACGTCGCGCAGGTGGGTCAGCGGCACCGCGCGCTTGTGCCGCCAGAACAGCTCGAAGCTGCTGGCCATCGCGGTGGCGGCAGGACCGCCGACCATCACGTCGCGGTCGACGTAGTTGAAGGTGTCGTCCCAGTTGAAGTAGCGGTCCTGGTAGTTGCGCCCGCCGGTGATGCCGATGGCGTCGTCCACCAGCAGCAGCTTGTTGTGCATGCGCTGGTTGAACTGCATGAAGCAGCACAGCACGCCGGCGGCGAAATCCAGCGGCGGCGTGCGCGCCTTGTGGAAGGTCGGGTTGTACAGCCGCACCTTGAGGTTGGCGCTGGCGCGAGCCAGCGCGTCGAGCAGGTCGGGGTCGTTGAAGGAGAACAGCTGGTCGGCCAGGATGCGCACCTGCACGCCGCGGCGCGCGGCGCGCACCAGTTCGTCCAGCACCAGCTGGCCGACGTCGTCCTGGCTCCAGATGTAGGTCTGCACGTCGATCGAGCGCCGTGCGGCGCGGATCAGGTTGATCCGCGCGGCCAGCGCCGGCTCGCTGTCGCCGAGCAGGGTGACCACGTGCACCGGGTGCCCGGCGGTGGATTCGGCCAGCGCCTGGTCGGCGGCCTGCAGCAGCGGCGAGGGCTGCGCGCAGTGGTCGGCCTGGTGGCAGGTTTGCTGGCGGTCGACGGTGGCCGCCACCACCGCGTCGGCGCGGCGGATCTGCGCCTTGGACAGCGTGCAGCCCTGCAGCACGGTGGCCAGCAGGAGCAGCGGCAGGGCGAGGCGGCGAAGGTCGCGGAACATCGCCGCATGATAACGGTTGTGTGCCACCGTCCCGTGACGATGCGCGGCGCGTGGGGCGCCAGCGAAGGTGCGAGCAAGCCGTCATCCGTCATCCGGCATTCGCCGGGATGACGAGCAAAAAGGCTTGATCGAAGCAACCTAGGGCGACCAGAAGGCGTCCAGTCGCGCCTGGCCGGGCTCCAGCGGCCCATCGAGATGCAGTACCGCCAGCGCGCCGGGCGGCATGCCGCGGAATTCGTCGGAGCGGCCTTCCACCAGCAGGGCGACCAGCCGTTCGACGCCGGGGTTGTGGCCGACCAGCATCACGGTGTCGGCGTCGGTGTGCTGGTCGAGCAGCAGCAACAGCTCGCCCGGCGTGGCCTCGTGGATTTCCTCGGCGATCCGCGGCGCCGGCGCGGTGCCGAGCGCGGCCAGTGCCAGCCGGGTGGTCTCGCTGGTGCGTCGGGTCGGCGAACACAGCACCCGCTGCGGTTGCAGCCCGTGCGCGGCGAGCCACAGGCCGGCGGCCTGCGCCTCCTGTTCGCCGCGCGTGCTCAGTGCGCGTTCGCGGTCGTCGCCGCCGTCGGCTATGGGCACTGCTTCGGCATGGCGCAGCAGGATCAGTTCGTGCATGGGAGGCTCCGGCGAAAAGGGAAGAGGCGTGGGCCGCTGTCAGGACTGGCGCTTGATCCAGCGCAGCAGGGGTTTCCAGTCCTCCTGGTGGCTGCGCACCTGCTCGCTGTGGTAGTCGAAGATGCCCTTGCCCAGCGCGGCCAGCAGCACGTAGGCCTGGCTGTCGCGCAACTGCGCCACGATCGGGAACGGCGACTGCTCGGCGAGCTGGGTCAGCGCATCCTGGCTGGCGTGCGTCCACGGCTTGAGCCGGTTGGCCACCAGCCCCACCGGCAGCTTGCCGCGGTGGATGCGGTTGATCGCGCGCAGCTCCTCGGTGAAGGCCAGCGTGGCGTCGAGGTCGAACGAGGAGGGCAGCACCGGCACCAGCAGCACGTCGGCCTGGTCGAGATAGGGTTCCAGCTCGCGCTCGCGCGCGCCGGCGGGGGTGTCGATGAGCAGTTGCGCGGTGTCCGACGGCAGTTTCGCCAGCGAGCGGCGGCCGCCTTCGAGCGCCAGCACGCCGGGGACGTTCTCCGGCCGGCGCGCGGCCCAGCGGAAGCTGGAACCTTGCCGGTCGGCGTCGACGATGGCGCTGTGCTGCCCTGCCTGGGCCCAGTGCGACGCCAGTTGCGTCACCAGCGTGCTCTTGCCGCACCCGCCCTTGCTGCTCGCCACCAGCGTCGTAAGCATCGGATCGCCCCTGCCACGGAAGGTGGGTCCAGCCTAACGGGCGGGGCGGCAATGGGGAATAGGCGGGGAATAGGGAATGGGGAATAGGGAATCGGAAGAGCGGCTTGCGACCGGGCTGGTGCTTGTCGCTTCGGCTGTGGCTATTCCCTATTCCCTATTCCCGGTTCTCGATCCGCCGCAGGCGGATCGAGCGCAATGCCCGCATCGCGCAGGGCGGCCGCCTGCAGGCTCATCTCGGTGCCGCCGTTGCGGGCCAGCGACAGCAGGTGGCGGGCGAGGGGGGTGTCGTCCTGCACTTTGGCCAGCAGCTGGTTGAAGCTGCGCACTTGCCAGACCAGGCGGCGGCGGGCGTCTTTGGCGGCCTGGGCCGCGGCCGGGTCGTCGGCCAGCACCTCGGCCAGGTGCAGGCCGAGTGAGCGGGCCAGGGGGCTGGAGCCCCACTGCAGCAGCTTGGCCAGATTGAGGCAGTCCGCCTTGATCGAGGCATCCTCGCCGGCGTTCTCGCACAACTTGGCCACCAGCTGCAGGCTCGGCTGCGGTTGGGCGCTGGCGAGGCCGAAGATCAGCACGGTCTGCATGCCGACCGCGCCGGCGGCGTGGTTCGGGTCCAGCGCGGCGGCCGGCGGCGGCAGCACGCCGACCGAATCGGCCAACGCCTGCAGACTGATCCCGGCGTAGTCGTCGTACAGCTTGGCGGCGGCGGCGCGACGCAGGTCTTCGCGGGCGTCGTCCTGTTTGTGGTCGCGCGCGTCGGCGCCCAGCTTGACCAGCCACACGGCGGCGTTGTCCGGCGCCTGCGTGAGCAAGGCATCCAGCGCGGCAGCGTTGGGGCAGTTGCCGGCCTTGGCCTCGCAATCGGCCAGCCGCGCCCAGTTCACCGCCGAGCCTGCGCCTTCGGCGGCGGCGGCGCGCTCGATCAGGGCGTGGAAGCTGTTGCCCGGCGGCTGGTTGAACAATGGCCGCGCCAGCAGCGCGGCACCGAGCAGCGGCATCGCATCGGCGCGCGGCGCCAGCACGCTGACCAGGTCGCGCTGGAAGGCCAGCTGCGCCTGGTCGCGCGCCTGCGCCGCCCTGGACGTCGTCGCCGCGGGTTTCGCGGCGGGCGGCGCCTTGGCCGCCAGCACCGGCGCGGCGAACAGCAGCCACACGCAACTCACGGCAACGCAGCGCATTCCAGGCATCGTGAACTTCCCTCGGCGGCAAAGGCGCCAGCATAGCGAGTGCAGATTAAGCTCGCCTGATCGACGCGCCGCTCGCCGGTCGGCGGGGCGGCCAGGCTTGTTAGGATGCCTGTTCGGGCGCAGGACGACGCCACCCATCGCTCGGGAGAGTGTCGTGAATCATTTTTCGTTGTGGACCGATGGCGCCCCATGGTTTGTCGGCTGGGGCACGCTGGCCTTGATCAACGCGGCGCTGGCGCAGGGCAAGAACCGCAGCGGGCTGCTGTGGTTCCTGCTCTCGCTGCTGCTCGGCCCGCTCGCCACCTTGCTGCTGGTGCTGCTGCCGAAGGTGCGGTCGAAGATGTTTTAGTTGCAGGGAATAGGGAATGGGGAATAGGGAATGGGGAATAGGGAATAGGGAATAGGGAATAGGGAATAGAAGAGCAACGACGGGCGGCTCTTTACTATTCCCCATTCCCTATTCCCCATTCCCGGCTTTCAGTCCCCCAGCGCCTCGCGCATGAATTCCGGCTGGGCCAGGGCGGCCTTGTGGATTTCGGCGTTGTAGTAGCGGGTGGGAAATTTCTTGGCTGAAGCGCCGCGTTCGCGGAAGCCGGACAGGTCGCCGCCCTTGCGCGCCATGGTGCAGCTCCACCAGCCGGTGGGGTAGCACGGTTGCGGGAACGGCAGCGTCTTCACCGCGGCGAAGCCGGTGGTGCGCATCGCCGAACGCATCGAGCGGATCAGGTCCAGGTGGGCCAGCGGCGATTCGCTCTGCTGCACCAGCAGGCCGCCGTGGCGCAGCGCCTTGTAGCAGCTGGCGTAGAACGCGGCGTTGAACAGGCCTTCCGCCGGGCCCACCGGGTCGGTCGAGTCGACGATGACCAGATCCACCGACTCCGGCTCGCACTCGGCCATGTACTTGATGCCGTCGATGAACAGCAGCTCGGCGCGCGGATCGGCGTTGGCCTCGCACAGCTCGGGGAAATACTGTTCGGCCAGGCGCGTCACGCGCTCGTCGATCTCCACCTGCACGGCGTGCTCGACTTCCTCGTGGCGCAGCACTTCGCGCAGCGTGCCGCAATCGCCGCCGCCGATGATCACCACGCGCTTGGCGCGCGCGTGGGTGAACAGCGCCGGGTGGGTCATCATCTCGTGGTAGAAGAAGTTGTCGCGGCTGGTCAGCATCACGCAGCCATCGATCACCATCAGGTTGCCCCAGTCGGTGGTCTTGTGGATCTCGATGGACTGGAATGGGGTCTTCTCCGCGTGCAGCAGTTGCTCGGTGCGAAAGCCGATGGACGAACCGGACGCCTGGTGCGCCTCGGTGAACCAGTGGGCTTCGGTGAGGGGGGCGGGCTGCGACATGGGATGGTTCCGCGAAGCGTGGGCAAAGAAGGTCGATTGTACCGGCAACGGCGGCTGACGTCCCGGCCGCGGCCGCCGTGCAGGGCGGCGCGCGGCCATTACAATGGTGGCCCGGCCAGCCGTCGCGAGGGCGTGACGAAGGCCGGGCAAGCCCATCCGGCCCCGCGGCGTGCGAGGCTTCCGGCCGGCCGGCTTTCCGCTCCATCGAGCAACCTCGTCAAGGCTCGCCGCTGCGACATCCCCTGCTACGTTTCCCGAGGGAGGCCCCATGTCGAAGCCCTGGACCATTGCCACTGCCCGCCACACCTATGCCGTGCCCTACTGGAGCGACGGCTACGCCGACATCGATGCCGCCGGCAACCTGCTGATGCACCCGCGCGGCGCCGAGGGCCCGGCGCTGGCGCTGCCGGCGATCGTCGACCGCGCCTGCGCCGAGGGCCTGCGATTGCCGCTGCTGGTGCGTTTCCCGGACATCCTCGCCGACCGTCTCGCGCAGCTGCAGGGCGCCTTCGCCCGCGCCATCGCCGAGCACGACTACGCCGGAGGCTACACCGCGATCTATCCGATCAAGGTCAACCAGCAGCGCAGCGTGGCGGGCGAGCTGGTCGCCGCCGGCACCCAGGGCTTCGGCCTGGAAGCGGGCTCCAAGCCCGAGCTGATGGCGGTGCTGGCGATGGCGCGGCCCGGTTCCATCGTGATCTGCAACGGCTACAAGGACCGCGAGTACATCCGCCTTGCGCTGATCGGCAAGAAGCTCGGCCTGCGCGTGCACATCGTGATCGAGAAGCTGTCCGAACTCGACCACGTGTTCAGCGAGGCGAAGGCGCTGGGCGTGGAGCCGCTGCTCGGCGTGCGCGTGCGACTGGCCTCGATCGGCGCCGGCAAGTGGCAGAACACCGGCGGCGACAAGGGCAAGTTCGGACTGTCGCCGCAGCAGGTGCTGCGGCTGATCGAGCGGCTCGATGCGGCAGGCCTGAAGCACACGCTGAAGCTGCAGCACTTCCACATGGGCTCGCAGATCTCCAACGTGCGCGACATCGCCAACGGCATGCGCGAGGCCACCCGCTACTTCGTCGAACTCTCGCACATGGGCGTGCCGCTGGAGATCGTCGACGTCGGCGGCGGCCTGGGTGTGGATTACGAAGGCACCCGCTCGCGCAGCCACAACTCGATCAACTACTCGCTGGAACAGTACGCCGCCACCATCGTGCAGTCGCTGGCCGAGGCGGTGAGCGCCGAGGGCCTGGCCGCGCCGCACATCCTCACCGAGGCAGGCCGGGCGATGACCGCGCACCACGCGGTGATGGTGGTCAACGTGACCGAGGTCGAGCAGGTGCCGGCCGGCAGCATGCCGTCGCCGCGCGGGGACGAGCCGGTGGTGCTGCGCCACCTGCGCGAGGTCCACGCGGCGCTGGACGAGCGCCCGCCGCTGGAGCTGTTCCACGAGGCCCAGCATCACCTGGCCGAAGGGCAATCGCTGTACGCGCTGGGCCAGCTGTCGCTGGCCGACCGCGCGCGACTGGACGAGATGTTCTACGCCATCGCCAATGCCGTGCGCGGGCGCCTGCTGCCGGCCGAGCGCGCGCACCGACAGGTGCTGGACGAGCTGGACGAGAAGCTGGTGGACAAGTACTTCACCAACTTCTCGGTATTCGAATCGATCCCCGACGTGTGGGCGATCGACCAGGTGTTCCCGATCATGCCGATCGCCCGGCTCGACGAGGAGCCGACCCGGCGCGGCGTGATCGTCGACCTCACCTGCGATTCGGACGGCCGCATTGACCACTATGTGGAGGCTGACGGCGTCGACGTCAGCCTGCCGCTGCATGCGTTGAAGGACGGCGAGAGCTATCGGCTGGGCATCTTCATGGTCGGCGCCTACCAGGAGACCCTGGGCGACATCCACAACCTGTTCGGCGATACCGACGCGGTCAACGTGCGCGTCGAGGGCGACGGCTACGTGTTCGCCAACAAGCGTCGCGGCGACACCACCGACCTGATGCTCGACTACGTCGGCTACGACCTGGAGGCCTTGCGCGCCAGCTACCGCGCGCGCATTGCCGACGCGGGCGTCGCCGGCGACGAGGCGGCGCGCCTGTACGATGCGCTTGATGCCGGCCTCACCGCCTACACCTACCTCGCCGAAGACACCCACTGATCGCAGGAGCCCGCTCGCGGGCGATGCTCTCGCAAATTCCGAATACCGGCGCCGAGAGCACCGCCCGCAAGCGGGCTCCAGCATGACCCGTTCCATCCAGTTCCAGTCGCAGAGGAGCAACGCATGAGCAGTCTCAACGGCAAGGTCGCCCTGATCACGGGCGCGGCCAGCGGCCTCGGCAAGGCGATCGCCGAGCTGTACGCGAAGAACGGCGCCAGCGTGGCGATCGCCGACATCAACCAGCAAGCTGCCGATGCGGTGGCGGCGGAGATCAACGCCGCCGGCGGCAAGGCGCTCGGCGTGGCGATGGACGTCACCAGCGAGGAGGCGGTCAACGCCGGCACGGACAAGGTGGTGGCGGCATTTGGCCATCTGGACATCCTGATCTCCAACGCCGGCGTGCAGATCATCAATCCGATCGACCAGTTCGCCTTCGCCGACTGGAAGAAGATGCTGGCGATCCATCTCGACGGCGGCTTCCTCACCACCAAGGCCGCGCTCAAGCACATGTACCAGGGCGACCGCGGCGGCATCGTGATCTACATGGGCTCGGTGCACTCGCACGAAGCCTCGAAGCTGAAGGCGCCCTACGTCACCGCCAAGCACGGCCTGCTCGGGCTGGCCCGCACGCTGGCGAAAGAGGGTGCGCCGCACAACGTGCGCTCGCACGTGATCTGCCCGGGCTTCGTGCGTACGCCGCTGGTCGAGAAGCAGATCCCCGAGCAGGCCAGGGAGCTCGGCATCACGGAAGACGAGGTGATCAGGAACGTGATGCTGAAGGACACCGTCGACGCGACCTTCACCACGGTGGAGGACATCGCGCAGACCGCGCTGTACCTGGCCACCTTCCCCTCCGCCGCGCTGACCGGCCAGTCGATCGTGGTCAGCCACGGCTGGTTCATGCAGTGACCACGCCGTCGCTGGCGGAAACGGTAGCCCGCGACTACCGCACCGTCGCGCTGGTGTTGCAGGGCGGCGGCGCACTCGGCGCCTACCAGGCCGGCGTGTTCGAGGCGCTGGACGAGGCCGGCCTGCAGCCGAACCGGCTGGCCGGCATCTCGATCGGCGCGTTGAACGCGGCGGTCATCGCCGGCAACGCGCCCGAGCGGCGGGTGGAACGGCTGCGCGAATTCTGGGAGGCGATCTGCCGCTCGCCGCTGTGGCCGGACGTGCCGGCGCTGCCGTGGTTCGATGCGGTGGCGTGGCCGACGGCATGGCTCAACGGCATGAGCGGCCTGGCCGCCTGGCGCGCGATGACCGAGGGCCAGGCCGGCTTCTTCCACCCGCGCCAGCCGCCGCCGTTCCTGGGCGGGCACGCCACGCCGGGCAGCGTGAGCTGGTACGACACGAAGCCGCTGCGCGCCACGCTGGAGCGGTTGGTCGATTTCGACCGCCTCAACGATGCGCGCACGATGCGCGTGGCGGTCGGCGCGGTGAACGTGCGCAGCGGCAACTTCGCCTATTTCGACAATCGCCGCGAGCGCCTGCGCCCCGAGCACTTCATGGCTTCCGGCGCGTTGCCGCCGGGCTTTCCCGCGGTGGAGATCGACGGCGAGTTCTACTGGGACGGCGGCATGGTCTCCAACACGCCGCTTTACGAGGTGCTCAGCGAACGCCCCGGTTGCGACACGCTGGTGTTCCAGGTCGACCTGTGGAGCGCCCGCGGCACGCTGCCGCGCGATCTTGCCGACGTGGCCGAGCGCAGCAAGGAGATCCAGTACTCCAGCCGCACCCGGCTGGTCACCGAGTTCATGCGCCGCATGCAGGAGCAGCGCCGCCTGCTGCACGACGTGATGGCGCTGGTGCCGGCCGAGCGGCGCGGCGACCCGGCGTACCGCCATGCCGAGGCACGCGCGGCGGAGGCGTTGACCAACGTGATCCACCTGATCTACCAGGACCGGCCCCACGAAGGCCACTTCAAGGACTACGAATTCAGCGCCACCAGCATGCGCAGCCACTGGCAGGGCGGCCTGGACGACATGCGCCACACCCTGGCGCATCCGCAGTGGCTTGCCGCCCCCGACCCCGGACATCCGTTCGTGACGCACGACGTGCATCGCGGCGAGGCGGGCTGAGCGGGTTCAGCCTCAGCTGTCGCGCGCCACCTGCAGCCCGGCTGCCGACTGGCTGACCGGCATCAGCTCGATGCGGTTGATGTTGAGGTGCGGCGGCAGGTTGGCGATCCACCAGATGGTGTCGGCGATGTCGGTCGCGGTGATCGGGTGGGCGCCGGCGTAGAGCTGGTCGGAGGCGGCCTGGTCGCCGCCGGTGCGCACCAGGGTGAATTCGGTCTCGGCCATGCCCGGTTCGATCGAGGTCACGCGCACGCCGCTGCCGTGCAGGTCGGTGCGCAGGTTCTGCGAGAACTGGGTGACGAAGGCCTTGCTGGCGCCGTACACGTTGCCGCCGCGGTAGGCGTAGCTGCCGGAGATCGAGCTGATGTTGACGATGGCGCCGCGGCGTTCGATCAGCTGCGGCAGCAGCAGGTGCGTGATCGTGGCCAGCGCGGTGACGTTGGTGTCGATCATCTGCTTCCACTGCGCCAGCTCGGCTTGCTGCGCGGGCGCGGTGCCCAGCGCCAGGCCGGCGTTGTTGACCAGCAGGTCGATGCCGGCGAACGACGGCGGCAGGGCGGCGTGGGCGGCGCGCATGGCCGCTTCGTCGCGCATGTCGAAGGCGGCCGCATGCACGCGCTCGGCGCCGTGGCGGTCCACCAGCTGCCGCAATCGTTCGGCCCGGCGGCCGCTGGCGATCACCCGCCAACCGCCGGCGACGAAGCGCTCGACGGTGGCGGCACCGAAACCGGCGGTGGCACCGGTGATCCAGGCGATCTTGCCGTTCATGCGATTACTTGCCTTCTTTCAGGGCGATCGCCGGGATGCCGGCGGCGGCGAGTTTCTGCTTGGTCGATTCCAGCTCGGTGGCCGAGCGGAACGGCCCCAGCCGTACGCGGTGGTAGGTCTGCCCGCCGACATTCACCGTCTGCACGTTGGCGACGAAGCCCTGCAGGGCCAGCTTGGCCTTTTGTGCTTCGGCGGTGGCGGGGTCGGGGAACGCGCCCACCTGCAGCAGGTAGCCGTTGCCGCCGCTGGCCGGTTCCACCGCCTCGGCCGGCGCGGCGGTGACGTTCTGCACGGCCACGCCGGGTGTGCTGGCGGGCGTCGTCGCCGGTGCCGGCGTGGCGGCCTGCTGCTGCTCGGCCTTGGCCTGCGCGCTGATCTCGGCGTCGGGGATGCGCACTTCCTTCTCCGACAGCACCGAGTAGAAGTCGTACTGCGGCTTCTTCGGCGTGCTTTCGCCGGGGGCCGGTTCCAGCACGCCCGGCTCGCTGCCGCGCTGGGCGGTGGCCTGCGGGTTGGCCTGCGGTCCGGTCGGCGTGCGCAGGTTGGTGAACAGGCTGCCGCGCATCACGATCGCCATCAGGATCGCGCCGGCGAGGACGCCGATCACCGCGTAACCCCAGCCCGGGAATCCGTTGCGGCCGTTGCGTACGGCCTGCCGGCCCCTGCCCTTGCGTGCTGCCATTACATCTTCTCCGGGGCGCTGAGGCCCAGCAAATCCAGTCCGTTCTTCAGTACCTGGCGCGTGGCGACCACCAGCGCCAGCCGCGCGTTGCGCAGGCTCGCATCCTCGACCAGGAACTGGTGCGAGTTGTAGTAGGTGTGGAACGCGTTGGCCAGTTCGCGCAGCCAGCCGGCGATCAGGTGCGGCTCCAGGTTGGCCGTCGCCGCTTCGACCTGTTCGGGGTATTTCGACAGCTCGGTGAGCAGGATCTGCTCGTGCTCGTTGTCCAGCCGGTCCAGGTGCGCAAGGCCGTCGGCGAGGTCGAAGGCAAAGCCTTTCTCCGGCGCCTGGCGCAGCACGCTGCAGACGCGGGCATGCGCGTACTGGATGTAGTAGACCGGGTTGTCGTTGGACTGCGAGCGGGCCAGGTCGACGTCGAACACCAACTGCGAATCGCTCTTGCGCGCGATCAGGAAGTAGCGCGTGGCGTCCTTGCCGACTTCGTCGATCAGGTCGCGCAAGGTGACGTAGCTGCCGGCGCGCTTGGAGATCTTCACCTCCTCGCCGCCCTTCATCACGGTGACCATCTGGTGCAGCACGTATTCCGGCCAGCCCTTGGGGATGCCGCAATCGAGCGCCTGCAGGCCGGCCTTCACCCGCGCCAGCGAACCGTGGTGGTCCGAGCCCAGCTCGGTGATCGCGCGCTGGTAGCCGCGCTGCCACTTGCTCAGGTGGTAGGCCACGTCGGGCAGGAAGTAGGTGTAGGTGCCGTCGGACTTGCGCATCACGCGGTCCTTGTCGTCACCGAACGCGGTGGTGCGCAGCCACAGCGCGCCGCCTTCCTCGTAGGTGTGACCGTGGGCGATCAGCTCGCGCACGGTTTCCTCGACCTTGCCGTCGCTGTACAGCGAGGACTCCAGGAAATAGGTGTCGAAGCCGACGCCGAATGCCTGCAGGTCCAGGTCCTGCTCGCGGCGCAGGCTGGCTACGGCGAAGCGGCGGATCGCGTCGAGGTCGTCGACGTCGCCGGCCGCGACGACCGTCTCGCCGTCGGCCACCACCGATTCGCGATCGAGGTAGGCGCGCGCCACGTCGGCGATGTAGTCGCCGCGGTAGCCGTTGTCGGGCCAGCTGCTGTCTTCGGGCGTGATGCCGCGCGCGCGCGCCTGCACCGACACGGCCAGGTTGGCGATCTGCACGCCGGCATCGTTGTAGTAGTACTCGCGCTTGACGTTCCAGCCGCTGGCGTCGAGCAGGCGGCTCAGGCAGTCGCCGATCGCCGCGGCGCGGCCGTGGCCCACGTGCAGCGGGCCGGTCGGGTTGGCCGAGACGAATTCCACGCCGACGGTCCTGCCGCCGCCGCTGGCATTGCGGCCGTAGGCGTTGCCCTCGGCCATGATCCGGCGCACTTCGGCGTGATAGGCGCCGGCGGCGAGGAAGAAGTTGATGAAGCCGGGGCCGGCGATCTCGACTTTTTCCACCAGCGGGTTGGCCGGCAGTGCGGCGACCAGTTTTTCGGCCAGCTCGCGTGGCTTGGCGCGCGCCGCCCCTTCGACAGGGCTCAGGACATGCTTGGCCAGCAGCATCGCCGCGTTGCAGGCGAAATCGCCATGCTCGCGGCTGCGCGCGCGCTCGATCACGAAGTCGGGGATGGCCAGCTCGGCCGGCAGGGTCGCGTCGTGCTGCAGGGCGTGGATGGCCTGCAACACCAGGTTGCGCAGCTGTGCTTTCACGGGTGGGATCGGTTTCGTGATGGAACCGGCAATTCTAACAGACCGGCGCGCGCACGCCGGCGGCGAAGGCCGTGCCGGACGCGGGGTGGTCTCGTGTTGCACCGCGTCGAGGCGTCCTGTGGATAACTCTGTGGGGAAATTCGCCGGCGGGGAACGCGCCGAGGCAGCGGCTGGCTGGTCTTTGTCAAGTCGCAAGAAATTATCAAGCAAAATCATTATGTTGAAGCAGCAACTTTGCGCAAGACTGGCGATTGCGACGGCAACCGGTTGTCGTTGCATTTTGTGCATAAGTTTCGACCACTTGGCGGCCGCTTCTGTGCGCGCGAACAGGTTGGCGCACGGTGTGCCGCAGCGCGGCAGAGCCGGCTTGTCGGGCGAAGGTGGGGAGATGCGCGCCGCAGCGGCGGCCCGGTACGGACGCGTTCAGAGCAGGCCGCGGGCGGCCATCGACACCGGCTCGCCGTGGCCGATCACCAGGTGGTCGAGCACGCGCACGCCGACCAGGTGCAGGGCATCACGCAGTTCGTGGGTGATCGCGCGGTCGGCGGCACTGGGTTCGGCCACGCCGGAGGGGTGGTTGTGGGCGAAGATCACCGCGCAGGCGTTGTGATGCAGACAGGCGCGCACCACTTCGCGCGGGTGCACGCTGGCGCCGTCGACGGTGCCGCGGAACAGCTCCTCGAAGGCCAGCACGCGATGGCGGTTGTCCAGGTACAGGCAGCCGAACACTTCGTAGGGCAGGTGGCGCAGGCGGGCCCGCAGGTAGTCGCCGCTGTCGCGCGGGTTGCCCAGGCTGGGCCGCTCCTGCAGCTGCTCGGCCAGGCTGCGCCGGGCCAGTTCCAGCGCCGCAGCGATCCGCGCGCGCTTGGCCGGACCCAGCCCGCCGGCGCGGATCTGCTGCTCCGGCCGGCCCAGCAAGGCGGCCACGCCGCCCGCGTTGGCGAGCAGTTCGCGGCCCAGCGCGATGGCGTCCTTGCCGCGGCTGCCGCTGCCCAGCAGCACGGCCAGCAGCTCCGCGTCGGACAGCGCGGCGCTCCCGCGGGCCAGCAGTTTTTCGCGGGGTCGTTCGCCTTCGGGCCAGTCGCGGATGCTCATGCGTGCCAGCTTGGCGAAGGGGGTCGCCGGCAGGCAGCAGTGGTGCGGATTGAATCCGGTAAGCTAAGCGTCTGCCCGACTGTCAGGCCCGCCTTACATGAGCCTCGCCCAACGCCGCATCCTGCTGGGAGTGACCGGCGGCATCGCCGCCTACAAGAGTTGCGAACTGGTCCGCCGCCTGCGCGAGCAGGGCGCCGAGGTGCGCGTGGTGATGACCGCAGGGGCCGAGCATTTCGTCGGCGCGGCCACGTTCCAGGCGCTCTCCGGCCAGCCGGTGCGCAGCAGCCTGTGGGATGCGCACGCCGAGGCGGCGATGGGTCACATCGAGCTGGCGCGCTGGGCCGAGCGCATTCTGGTGGCGCCGGCCAGCGCCGACACCATCGCCCGGCTCGCCCATGGCCATGCCGATGACCTGCTCAGCACGCTGTGCCTGGCCAGCGCCGCACCGCTGTACCTGGCGCCGGCGATGAACCAGCAGATGTGGGCGCACCCGGCGGTGCAGGCGAACCTGGTGCTGCTGCGCCAGCGTGGCGTGCAGGTGCTGGGGCCGGCGGCCGGCGAGCAGGCCTGCGGCGACATGGGCTCCGGCCGCATGCTGGAGCCGCACGAATTGCGCGACGCGCTGGCTGCCTCGTTCGGCAACGGCGCGCTGGCCGGGTTGCAGGTGGTGGTCAGCGCCGGTCCGACCTACGAGGACATCGACCCGGTGCGCTTCATCGGCAACCGCAGCTCCGGCCGGATGGGTTTCGCGGTGGCCGCGGCCGCGGCGGAGGCGGGCGCCACGGTGAGCCTGGTGGCCGGCCCGGTGAGCCTGGCCACGCCCGTCGGGGTGGCGCGGCGCATCGACGTGCGCAGCGCCGCGCAAATGCAGGCCGCCGTGCTCGAGGCCAGTCGCGCTGCGGACATCTACATCGGCGCGTCGGCGGTGGGCGATTATCGGCCGGCCAGCGTCTCGGCGCTGAAGCTGAAAAAGAGCGCGGGCGCGCCGCTCTCGCTGCAGCTGGAAGAGAACCCCGACATCCTGGCCAGCCTGGCCGCGCAGAGCGGGCACCCGTTCCTGGTCGGATTCGCCGCGGAGACGCATGATGTGGCCAGTTACGCGCGCGGCAAATTGCGCAGCAAGGGGCTGGACATGATCGCGGCGAACCAGGTCGGCGACGGACTCGGTTTCGAGGTCGCCGAGAACGCATTGACGCTGTACTGGGCCGATGGCGAGCTGGCCTTGCCGCGCGCCGCCAAGAGCGAACTGGCGCGCCAGCTCATCGCGCAAGTGGCCGAACGCTACCGGGCGACGCGCGGATGACGCTCGACGTCGAATTGAAGATCCTCGACCCGCGCCTGGGCGACAGCATTCCGCTGCCGCATGCCGCCACCCCCGGCAGCGCCGGCATGGACCTGCGTGCGGCACTGGAGCAGCCGCTGACCCTGGCACCCGGCGCAAGTGCGCTGGTGCCCAGCGGCATCGCCATTCACATCGGCGATCCGCAATGGTGCGCCTTGATCGTTCCGCGCTCCGGGTTGGGCCACAAGCACGGCCTGGTGATGGGCAACCTGGTCGGCGTGATCGACGCCGACTACCAGGGCCCGCTGATGATTTCGTGCTGGAACCGCGGCGACGCTCCGTACACCATCGCGGTCGGCGACCGCATCGCGCAGTTGCTGCTGGTGCCGGTGGCGCAGGCGCGGCTGCAGATCGTCAATGAATTCACGCCCAGCGAACGCGGCGCCGGAGGCTTCGGCTCCACCGGTATCCGATAGCATGGGCACGGAAACTCGGCGCGACCCGGAGCGGTCGCGCCACCGCGCAGTTTCAGCCGTGGGGGCAGAGCATGGCACCAAAAATCGCGAAGCGGCGGCTGGCCCGGCCTGAGGTCGACTGGTCGGCCGTGCTGCCGCTGGCCGGCGGCACCTTGCTGCTGCTGCTGGGCCTGTTCTGTGCCTGGCAGACCTGGCTGATCGCCGACGAGCATCACGCCGACGAACGGGTCCATGCCGCTCAGGCGCAGGCGGTCAAGGCGGTTGCCGACGAGGTCGCACGCCAGCGCGGTGCGGTGGAGAAGGCGCTGGCGCTGGTCGACCCGGCGACGGTGCTGAACGACCCGGCGCAGTCGATCGCCACCTTGCGCCTGCGCCTGCCGCAGGCGCAGCAGCTGGACATCTACAGCGGCGACCTCAAGGAAGTGCTGCGCGCCAACTACCGCGAGTTCGGCTATGCCAAGGCGGCGCAGCTGATGGCCGCGCAGACGGCGGAGGGCGCGCCGCCGGTGCAGAGCGTCTACTACGGCAACGGCGACCGCCGGCTGAGCATGGTCGTGCCGCTGGGTGCGCCCGATCAGACCCAGGCGTGGGTGTGGGTGGAACTGCCGTTTGCCGGGGTCCAGCGGGCTTTCGACGCAATCCCGCCGGCCGGCGGTCGGCTCGATCTGCGCCAGGGAGACGAGCCGGGCAGCGTGCAGTTGTTCTCCAACGGCAGTGCCTCGGCGCAGACCGGCGACAACAGCGTGGCCGTGCCCGGCACCGCGTTCCGCGTGGGCGCCGGGCTGCCCGATGCGTTCATCGTGCTGCCGCATTCGTGGTGGTTGAGCGCGCTGCTGAGCCTGTTGGGGCTGGGCGGAGCCGGCTATCTGCTGTGGCTGCGCGGGCGTCGCCAGGCTTCGTCGGCGCCGCCGGCCGAAGAGGAGCCGCTGGTGGCCGAGGTCGCGCTGCCGCGCCCGCGCGCGCGCGCGCCGTCGACCCCCGCTCCGGCCACTGCGCGTCCCGCGGCCGCGCCGGCCGAACCCGCCACGGTGCCGGTGGACCCGAGCATCTTCCGCGCCTACGACGTGCGCGGCGTGGTCGGCAAGACACTGGACCGCAACGTGGCCAGGCTGCTGGGCCGGGCGATCGGCGCGGTGATGGTCGAGCGCGGCCTGCGCGAGATCGTGGTCGGCCGCGATGGCCGGGTTTCCGGTCCCGAACTGGCCGGCGCGCTGGCCGACGGCCTGCGCGAGGCCGACGTCGACGTGATCGACCTGGGCGCGGTGCCCACGCCGGTGGTGTATTTCGCCGCGTACCGGTTCAACACCGGCTGCGGCGTGGCGGTCACCGGCAGCCACAATCCGCCGGACTACAACGGCTTCAAGATCGTGATCGGCGGCGAGACGCTGGCCGAGGGCGCGATCCAGGACCTGTACCAGCGCATCGCCGGCGGCGCGTTGAGCCAGGATGGTCACGGCGGCCTGCGCCAGGTCGACGTGGCCCCGGACTACATCGAGAAAATCGTCTCCGACGTGCTCGCCGAGCGCCCGCTGAAGGTGGTGGTCGATTGCGGCAACGGCATTCCCGGCGCGATCGCGCCGCAGGTGCTCGAAGGCGTCGGCTGCGAGGTGGTCCCGCTGTACTGCGATGTCGACGGCAGCTTCCCGAACCACCATCCCGATCCGTCCGATCCGGCCAACCTGCAGGACCTGATCCACGCCGTGCGCCAGACCGGAGCGGACCTCGGCCTCGCCTTCGACGGCGACGGCGATCGCCTGGGCGTGGTCTCCCGCGCCGGCGAGATCATCTATCCGGATCGCCTGCTGATGCTGTTCGCGCGCGACGTGCTGTCGCGCCAGCCCGGCGGCACGGTGATCTACGACGTCAAGTGCACCAGCCACCTGAAGGCGCAGATCCTGGACGCCGGCGGCAGTCCGTTGATGTGGCGCACCGGGCATTCGCTGATCAAGGCCAAGATGCGCGAGACCGGCGCCGAGCTGGCCGGCGAGATGAGCGGGCACTTCTTCTTCAAGGAGCGCTGGTACGGTTTCGACGACGGCATCTATGCCGCCGCTCGGCTGCTGGAGATCCTCGCCGGCGACCTCCACGGGCGCAGCCCGGAGGAGATCTTCGCCACCCTGCCCAAGAGCATCTCCACTCCCGAGCTGAAGGTCGCGCTGGCCGAAGGCGAGCATTACCGCTTCATGGACCGGCTGCGCGAGCGCGCCAGCTTCGAGGACGCCTCGGTGATCGGTATCGACGGTCTGCGCGTGGACTGGCCGGACGGCTGGGGACTGGTGCGCGCGTCCAACACCACGCCGGTGCTGGTGCTGCGTTTCGAGGCCGACACCGAGGCGGCGCTCAAGCGCATCCAGCAGGTGTTCCGCCGGCAGATGCTGGCGGTCGATCCTGCCCTGAAACTGCCGTTCTGAGGATGGCGGGCCGGGACGCGGACCGCGTCGGCCCGAGCCAGACTACTGCGAAGCCTTGTCCTGCTCGGCTTTCAGCTCGCGGTAGCGGGCCAGCTGCTTGACCTGCTCCTGCACCGTCTGCGTGCGCAGGGTCTGCTGGCGCTGCAAGGTGGCGCGCAGGCCGGTGACGACGTTGCGCTGCGCGGCGACGCTGTCGGTGAGGAATTTCGGCACCGGCTTCTTGGCGTTCTCGATCTCCGCGGCGCGGGCCAGCAGATCGGTCAGCGCCTTCTCCTGGCTGCGCAGGTTGATCCGGGTGGTGCGGATCTGCTGGTCGACCGTGTCCAGCGTCTGCTGCAGCGAGATCTTGTACGACTCCTCGTCCGGGTAGGCGTTGAGCATCTGCGCCTCGGCGGTGGCCACTTCCTGCGCCGCGCGCTGTCTGGCCGCCTCGGCCTCGGCCAGCTTGGCCGCCGCGGCGCGCTCCTCGGGGTTGAGCTGGCGCGACACGTGGCGCACCACCATGCCGCGATCGTTGACCAGGTCGTAGCCGTACTTCATCGCGTCGGCGGTGAGGCTGTCGCTGTAATGCACCAGGCCCTGGTTGTCATACCACTTGTAGCGCACGCTGCCAGCGTTCTGGGCGAACGCGGCAAGGCTCGCGCCCATCGCTACGGCAGCCAGAATGAGCAGTGATTTGCGCATGGGTTCTCCTGTTGGCCCGAGTATAGCTGGCTCCGCCATGCTGGCCGGTTGCCCGCGGCGCTGCTGTGATGGGGTTGGCCGGAGTCTATTGGCCGGTGCATGAACCGGTGGCGCATGCCGCGCCGGTCAGCGGGGTACGCCGTACCGGGCGCGGTAGTCCAGCAATCGCGCGTGTTCGGCAGCCAGTTGCGGCTGCGCGCCGGCATACTCCAGCACGTCGTCCAGGCAGGTGATGGCGATGACCGGGATGCCGTGCTCGGCGGCGACTTCCTGCGCGGCGGAGCGTTCGCCCTGGCCGCGCTCCTGGCGATCCAGCGCAATGAGCACGCCGGCCGGCGTGGCGCCGTGGGCGCGGATCAGCGCCAGCGACTCGCGCACCGCGGTGCCGGCGGTCATCACGTCGTCGACGATCAGCACGCGCCCGGCCAGCGGCGCGCCGACCAGGCTGCCGCCCTCGCCGTGATCCTTGGCCTCCTTGCGGTTGTAGGCCCATGGCAGGTCGCGCCCGTGCTGTTCGGCCAGCGCGATGGCGGTGGCCGCGGCCAGCGCGATGCCCTTGTAGGCCGGGCCGAACAGCATGTCGACCTCGATCCCCGCCTCGACCAGGGCGGCGGCGTACGCGCGGCCGAGTCGCGCCAGCGCGGCGCCTGAATCGATCCGGCCCATGTTGAAGAAGTACGGGCTCTGCCGGCCGGACTTCAGCGTGAACTCGCCGAAGCGCAGCACCTGCCGGCGCAGGGTGAGTTCGATGAAGTCGCGTTGGTAGTCGTGCACGGTCGGTCTCGCTGGCATGGCGGCGGTGCGCGCATGGTACACGCGCCGGTGCCGCCGGCCGGGGTTGTTATGATCGCCCGATCTGTCGACCGGGAGTACCCATGCGCATCATCAGCCTCAACGCCAACGGCATCCGCTCGGCCGGCAGCAAGGGCGTATTCGAGTGGCTGCGCGCGCAGAACGCGGACGTGGTCTGCCTGCAGGAGACCAAGGCCCAGGAAGACCAGCTCACGGACGCGAGGTTCCGCCCCGACGGCCATCACTGCTTCTACCGCGACGCCACCAGCAAGAAGGGCTACAGCGGCGTGGCGATCTACGCCCGGCGCGAGCCCGACCAGGTGCTGACCGAGCTGGGCTGGGACGAGTTCGACAACGAGGGCCGCTATATCGAGGCGCGCTTCGGCAACCTCAGCGTGGTCTCGTTGTACTTTCCGTCCGGTTCGTCCGGCGACGAGCGCCAGCAGTTCAAGTTCAAGGCGATGGAATGGATCACGCCGATCTTCGACGCGTGGCTGAAAAGCGGCCGCGACTACGTGATCTGTGGCGACTGGAACATCGTGCACACGAAGAACGACATCAAGAACTGGAGCTCCAACCAGAAGAACTCCGGCTGCCTGCCGGAGGAACGCGCGTGGCTGGACCTGCTGTTCCACCAGCGCGGCTGGGTCGACAGCTTCCGCGCACTCAAGCCCGACGCGGTCGAATACACCTGGTGGTCGAACCGGGGCCAGGCGCGGGCGAACAACGTGGGGTGGCGGATCGACTACCAGGTGGTCACCCCTTCGCTGCGCGATCGCCTGCGTGCGTGCTCGATCTACCGCGACCAGCGTTTTTCCGACCACGCGCCGTACACGGTCGACTATGTCGACTGAAGCAACGGCGCGACGGCCGGCGAAGCCGTCGGTGTGGCATGCGTTCACCCAGCCGGCGGCGTGGACGATGTGCCTGTTCGGCTTCTCCTCCGGCCTGCCGTTCCTGCTGGTGGCCGGCACGCTGGCGTACTGGCTGAAGGAGAACGGCATCGAGCTGGCCGACATCACGATGATCGCCAGCGCGGGCATGACCTACGCATTCAAGTTCCTCTGGGCACCGCTGCTCGACCACGGGCACATCCCGGGCTTCGCGCGCCTGGGCCAGCGGCGAGGCTGGCTGCTGTTCGCCCAATTGGGCGTGGTGGCCGGGCTGCTCGCGATGGCGGCGCTGACGCCGCAGCATCTGGCGGCGTTCGTGGCGGCCACGCTGGCGGTGGCGTTCTTCGGCGCCACGCAGGACATCGCCGTCGATGCGTATCGCATCGAGATCGCGCCGGTCGAGGACCAGGGCGCGCTGGTGGCGACCTATTCGCTGGGCTATCGCATCGGGCTGCTGGTGGCCGGCGCGGTGGCCCTGATCCTGGCCGACCACATCGCCTGGCGCGTGGTCTACCTGATGATGGCGCTGGCGATGCTGCTGCCGATCGTCACCACGCTGGTGGCGCGCGAGCCGACGGTGCTGCGCGTGCGTGCCGCGCGCTGGCGCGACGCGATGCGCGAGAGCGTGATCGATCCGTTCGCCGACTTCTTCCGGCGCTACGGCTGGGCACTGGCCGGCGTGACCTTGCTGTTCCTGCTGCTGTTCAAGATGCCCGAACAGGCCACCATCGGCGGCATCATGAGCCCGTTCTACCGCGACATGGGCTTCTCCAAGACCGAGATCGGCACGATCACCAAGATCTACGGCATCTGGATCGGCATCGTCGGCGTGTTCGTCGGCGGCGCCATGGTGGCGCGCTGGGGCGCGTGGCGGCCGCTGGGCGTCACCATCGTGCTGTGCGGCTGCAGCAACCTCATGTACCTGCTGCTGATCGCGCACCCGGGCAATCTGGCCATGCTGACCCTGGTGATCTCGGTGGAGAACCTCACCCTGGGCATGCTGGGGCCGCCGACGGTGGCGTTCCTGTCCTCGCTGGTCAACCAGCAGCACACCGCGACGCAGTACGCCTTGCTGAGTTCGCTGGTCAACCTGCCGGGCAAGCTGCTCGGCTTCTTTGCCGGCGGCATCGCCATGACGGCGGGCTACGGCGCCTACTTCGTGCTCACCGTGCTGGCGGTGATCCCGGCGATGCTGCTGTTCGCCGGATTGTGGCGACGTTTTCGCGGATTCGAGCGCGCGCGGGCGGTGACCTGAAAGATTGTGGCCGTTCCATGCGAGCGGGTCCGGATCTGCAGCGGCCCACAGTGGCGCGGGTCACAGCGCAACTGCCAAGTCAGCCACGGAAATCGCCACGGCGCGGCACCGGTGCATCGCGGATGTGCAAACATCCCCGGCACAGGGGCAGGTGCTGCAGGGAGTGACGCTTGTGCCGGACATGATCGTTCATCACATCGATGGCCTGCTGGCCGAACGCATCGCGGCGCTGGCCAAGCTGCGCCAGTGTCCGGTCAACGACGTGATGCTGGACGCGCTGCGCGTCGGCCTCGGCATGTCGGTGGCGCACCGATACAGCGAAAGCCTGCGCGATCCGCACGCCCTGGCCGTACTCGATGGTCACTGGGAAGCCGACGAGCGCGGCGCGTTCCAGGAGGCGTTGCTGGCGCTGGCCCGCACGCGGCCGACCCAACTGGCGCCGGAGAGCATCCGTTACGACGTGCCGGGTGCCGGCGCGGAATAGACCGCCCCGAGTACCCGCGGTCCGCGCGCGCCGGTCACGGCCGGCAGGTTGCCGGGCAGTTGCAGCAGGCGTTGGCGCGCCAGCCAGGCAAATGCGGTCGCTTCGAGAAAGTCCGGGTCGACACCGCAGCTGGCGGTGCTGTCCAGCCGGCGTGGGGCCAGCGTCTCGCCCAGGCGCTGCATCAGCCGCTCATTGTGCACGCCGCCGCCGCAGGCCAGCACCTCCGTCGCTTCCGGCGCATGCTGCATCACGGCTGCGGTGACGCTGCGCACGGTCAGCTCCAGCAGCGTCGCCTGCACGTCGGCGGGTGCCAGCATGGCCAGCGGCGCGCGGGTGGCCAGCCAGTCCAGATGAAAGTATTCGCGTCCGGTGCTTTTGGGCGGCGGCAGCGCAAAGTACGGATCGGCCAGCAGGGCGTCGAGCAGCTCGGGCACGACCCGGCCGTCGGCGGCAAAGGCTCCGCCGCGATCGAACGGTTCGCCCCGATGACGCAGGCACCACGCGTCGAGCAGGCCGTTGGCCGGCCCGGTGTCGAAGCCGCGCACACCGCCGTCGGCCGCGAGCACAGTGAGGTTGGCGATGCCGCCGAGGTTGAGCACGGCGCGCGTAAGCCCGGGCACGCCCAGCAGCATGGCATGCACCGCCGGCAGCAGCGGCGCGCCCTGGCCGCCGGCGGCGACGTCGGCGCGGCGGAAGTCGGCGACCACCTCGATGCGGCAGCGCTCGGCGATCACGCTGGGGTCGCCCAGCTGCAAGGTGAAGGGGTGCTCGCCGCCGGGCCGGTGGCGCAAGGTTTGTCCATGCGAACCGATGGCGCGCACCGCCGCGGCCGTCGTGCCGGCGCGATCGAGCAAGTGCAAGGCGGCCTCGGCGAACTGCTGCCCGATTTCAACGTCGAGCCGGCCCCAGTCGTCCAGGTCGAGCGCGGCCTCGCCTTGCGCCACTGCCAGCATGCGTTCGCGCAAGGCATGCGGCCACGGATGGGCATGGCAGGCAAGGGTGTGCGGCTTGCCTTCGCGAAAACGCACCAGCACCGCATCGATGCTGTCGGCGCTGGTGCCGGAAATCAGCCCGATGTAGAGCGCCGAGTCGTCTTCAGCCACGCGCAAGGGCAGCTCAGTTGTCGTGATTGGCGGGAGCGTTGGCGCGGGCCAGCTTGATCCGGTTGTCCAGCTCGGTCAGCCGGGCCAGCTGCGGCTTGACCACCTGCGACTCGAAGCGGGCCAGCTGGGCGGCGGGCAGCGGTTCGGGCTTGGGCAGGGTCACCGTCTGCGGGTTGCGCTGCACGCCGTTGACGCGGAACTCGTAGTGCAGGTGCGGGCCGGTGGCCAGCCCGGTCATGCCGACGTAGCCGATCACCTCGCCCTGGCGCACCCGCTCGCCCACGTGCTGGCCCTTCACGAACCGCGACATGTGGCCGTACGCGGTGCTGATGGTCTTGTTGTGCTGGATCACCACGAAGTTGCCGTAACCGCGCTCCCAGCCGTGGTACTTGATCACGCCGTCGCCGGCGGCGTGGATCGGCGTGCCGCTGGGGGCCGCGTAGTCGACGCCCTTGTGCGCGCGCATGCGGCCGAGGATCGGGTGCATGCGGGCGGAGGAAAACTGGGACGAGATCCGGGTGAAATCGACCGGGATGCGCAGGAAGGATTTCTGGATCGGACGTCCATCTTCGCTGAACCAGCCGTAGTTGCCGTCGGCCTTCTTGAATCGGTAAGCGGTGTAGCGCTTGCCCTGGTTGACGAATTCGGCAGCCACGATGTCGCCCTGGCCGTAGCGCACGCCATCACGGTAGATGTCGTCGTAGATCATGGTGAAGCTGTCGCCCACGCGCAGGTCCTGCACGAAGTCGATGTCGTATTTGAACAGGTCGGCCAGCTTGCCGATCATCGCCGCGTTCACCCCGGCCTGGTCACCGGCGGCATACAGGCTGCTGCGAATCACGCCGTGCGCCACCTGCTCGCGTCGGTCGATGTCGCGCGGCTGCAAGGCCAGCGTGGGTTGTGCGCCGTCGAAGCGGATGACGGCGCGGTTGGCGGCATCCGGATCGAAACGGAAGCCCTTCAGGCTGCCGTCGCTGCCGAGCAGGAAATCGAACTCCTCGCCCGGACGGATGCTGTGCAGGGCCTCCTTGTGGTTGCCCGCGGTGTCCATCACCTTCTGCAGGTCGCTCATGCCCAGGCCATGGGCGGTGAAGATGTCGGAAAGGGTCTGTCCCGGCTGCACCCGCACCACCTGCCAGTCATCGACGGTGGACACCGGCGTCTGGACCAGGTCGGCCTTGGGCAGGGCCAGCGGCAACAGCGTGTGCGCCACGGGTGCGGGCGCCGGACGCATCGCGTTGGCCCACGACGGCATGATGAAGCCGGACAACAAGGTGATCAGCAGCGCTGTGCCGGCAAGCATCCAGTGTTCGCGGTGCCAGCGGATCGGTTCGACATCGCTCGACCGGTTGAACGACCAGTGCGCGCAACGTTCGTAGAAGCGACAGTGAAGACGCTGTGCCTTGCGGCATATGGCCTGCTTGCGCGCCTGCAGCGCGCCCATGTTCTCTTCGGCCATGCCGTGTTCACCCCGTACCGCTCAAGCAAAAACTCGGCGTACCATAACGGCGATGTGCAGAGAGCGTCAATGCCTTTGCCATCAATGGTTTGCGATCCATTCCTGATTAACGCACAATTAACTTTCGCCGCACGCAGCGAATGGCTAACGCCTCTCCGTTTCGCGCCGCCCGGTTCATTTTCCATGCCCCATCCAGCGAGAAATCCATGAGCGAGCACGAGCACGCCCTGTCCACGATTGCGCGTGGCGCCGACGAAATCATCAAGCGCGAGGAGCTGGTCGAGCGCCTGAAATCGGGGCGTCCACTGCGGGTCAAGGCCGGCTTCGATCCGACCGCGCCGGACCTGCACCTGGGTCACACGGTGCTGCTTAACAAGATGCGCCAGTTCCAGGATCTGGGTCACCAGGTCATCTTCCTGATCGGCGACTTCACCGGCATGATCGGCGACCCGACCGGCAAGAACGTCACCCGCAAGCCGCTCACGCGCGAGGATGTGCTGGCCAATGCCGAGACCTACGCCGAGCAGGTCTACAAGGTGCTGGACCGCGAGAAGACCGAGCTGCGCTTCAACTCCGAATGGTTCGACAAGATGTCGGCCGCCGACATGATCCGGCTGGCCGCGCAGCACACCGTGGCGCGCATGCTCGAGCGCGACGATTTCACCAAGCGCTATGCCGCGCAGCAGCCGATCGCCATCCACGAGTTCATGTACCCGCTGACCCAGGGTTACGACTCGGTGGCCTTGAAGGCGGATATCGAGCTCGGCGGCACCGACCAGAAGTTCAACCTGCTGATGGGCCGCAGCCTGCAGGAACACTATGGCCAGCCGCCGCAGATCGTGCTCACCATGCCGCTGCTGGAGGGGCTGGACGGCGTCAACAAGATGTCCAAGTCGCTTGGCAACTACATCGGCATCAACGAACCGGCCATCGACATCGTCACCAAGACGATGAAGATCGGCGACGAGTTGATGTGGCGCTGGTTCGAGCTGCTCAGCTTCGAGGTGTCGCTGGACGAGCTGGCGCGCATGAAGCGCGATGTCGAGGGTGGCCAGCTCAACCCGCGTGACGCCAAGTTGCGTTTGGCGCGCGAGCTGGCTGCACGTTTCCACGCCCCTGCCGCCGCCGAACAGGCGATCGCCGGCTGGCATGCCGTCGTGCGCGGCGAAGGCGACACCGCGCTGCTGCCGCAAACCGACATCGCCGTGCCGGCCGAGGGCTTGCGCCTGGCCGCGCTGCTCACCGCCGCCGGCCTGACCACCAGCAACTCCGAGGCAACCCGGAAGCTGAAGGAGCGTGCCGTTCGCATCGACGCGGCCGTCGCGGAAGACGCACAGCGCGTTTTCCATGCCGGCTTCGAGGGCGTCCTGCAGGTCGGCAAGCGCAATTTCGCGCGGGTGCGGCTGGTCGTCGCCTGAACCGACAGCCGCATTCTCGCGGCGCGAATTCGCGGCCGACGCAGAAAACACTTGCCAAAAAAAGCGCAGGCCGTATGATTCGCGGCCCACGTCGGCCCAACGCCATGGGGCGCGACATGCGACACCTCGACGAACTTCCCTGAAGGTGTTGACGGTCTCGGAAAGCGATGTAGAATGGGCGGCTCACCCGGGACGAAAGGTCACGGGGCGATCACCGAAAGGCGGTCGGGCAGCGAAGATCTTTGACAGTGTGCGCAGGTGAATTGTGTGGACGTCTTGCGTTGATGGGTCGTGACCTGTCCAAGCAATGCAAGCGTCCCACCAAGTAAAAAGTCAGTAATGAGTTTTGATTGGTTGGGAACATACGCTTCGGAAAGATAGATGGCTTCGGTCATCGAAAACTTAAGTGAAGAGTTTGATCCTGGCTCAGATTGAACGCTGGCGGCATGCCTAACACATGCAAGTCGAACGGCAGCACAGAGGAGCTTGCTCCTTGGGTGGCGAGTGGCGGACGGGTGAGTAATGCATCGGGATCTACCCTGACGTGGGGGATAACCTCGGGAAACCGGGACTAATACCGCATACGTCCTACGGGAGAAAGCGGGGGACCTTTTAGGCCTCGCGCGGCAGGACGAACCGATGTGCGATTAGCTAGTTGGCGGGGTAATGGCCCACCAAGGCGACGATCGCTAGCTGGTCTGAGAGGATGATCAGCCACACTGGGACTGAGACACGGCCCAGACTCCTACGGGAGGCAGCAGTGGGGAATATTGGACAATGGGCGCAAGCCTGATCCAGCAATGCCGCGTGTGTGAAGAAGGCCTTCGGGTTGTAAAGCACTTTTATCAGGAGCGAAATCTGCATGCTTAATACGTGTGCAGTCTGACGGTACCTGAGGAATAAGCACCGGCTAACTTCGTGCCAGCAGCCGCGGTAATACGAAGGGTGCAAGCGTTAATCGGAATTACTGGGCGTAAAGGGTGCGTAGGCGGTTCGTTAAGTCTGTCGTGAAATCCCCGGGCTCAACCTGGGAATGGCGATGGATACTGGCGAGCTAGAGTGTGTCAGAGGATGGTGGAATTCCCGGTGTAGCGGTGAAATGCGTAGAGATCGGGAGGAACATCAGTGGCGAAGGCGGCCATCTGGGACAACACTGACGCTGAAGCACGAAAGCGTGGGGAGCAAACAGGATTAGATACCCTGGTAGTCCACGCCCTAAACGATGCGAACTGGATGTTGGTCTCAACTCGGAGATCAGTGTCGAAGCTAACGCGTTAAGTTCGCCGCCTGGGGAGTACGGTCGCAAGACTGAAACTCAAAGGAATTGACGGGGGCCCGCACAAGCGGTGGAGTATGTGGTTTAATTCGATGCAACGCGAAGAACCTTACCTGGCCTTGACATGTCCGGAATCCTGCAGAGATGCGGGAGTGCCTTCGGGAATCGGAACACAGGTGCTGCATGGCTGTCGTCAGCTCGTGTCGTGAGATGTTGGGTTAAGTCCCGCAACGAGCGCAACCCTTGTCCTTAGTTGCCAGCGAGTAATGTCGGGAACTCTAAGGAGACTGCCGGTGACAAACCGGAGGAAGGTGGGGATGACGTCAAGTCCTCATGGCCCTTACGGCCAGGGCTACACACGTACTACAATGGTCGGTACAGAGGGTTGCAATACCGCGAGGTGGAGCCAATCCCAGAAAGCCGATCCCAGTCCGGATTGGAGTCTGCAACTCGACTCCATGAAGTCGGAATCGCTAGTAATCGCGGATCAGCTATGCCGCGGTGAATACGTTCCCGGGCCTTGTACACACCGCCCGTCACACCATGGGAGTGGGTTGCTCCAGAAGGCGTTAGTCTAACCGCAAGGAGGACGACGCCCACGGAGTGGTTCATGACTGGGGTGAAGTCGTAACAAGGTAGCCGTATCGGAAGGTGCGGCTGGATCACCTCCTTTCGAGAACGACACGTCGCACCGATCGGTGCAAGACGTCCACACAAGACACCTGTATTTTACGCAAAGTCCCTTTTGCGAAGAGCGAACATCAAGACCGGCCATCCGTGGCCGGACTCTTCAACAAAAGCTGCTCCGAACGGAAGTTCGAGAGAGGCTGGTGTAGGTTCTGGGGCTCGATCTCTGGGTCTGTAGCTCAGGTGGTTAGAGCGCACCCCTGATAAGGGTGAGGCCGGTGGTTCGAGTCCACCCAGACCCACCATTGTTCCGAGGTTCGGAACAATCCGGATATCCCTTCGACGGGGCCTTAGCTCAGCTGGGAGAGCACCTGCTTTGCAAGCAGGGGGTCATCGGTTCGATCCCGATAGGCTCCACCAGGATGTCGCTGCGTAAAATATCAGCACACAAAAGATTTGAAATCGACCGGCATTGAGGCCGGCACGATGTTCTTTGAAAACACGTAAACGAGTGACAAGCGTCTTGGTTCGAACCGAACCGAGGCAAGTGTTAAGGCACGAAACGAAGTAACTTGGCTGCCCCTGAGGAGGGGGCATGCCCCGAGGCGACTTGGGGTTATATGGTCAAGCGACTAAGCGTATACGGTGGATGCCTTGGCAGTCAGAGGCGATGAAGGACGTGGCAGCCTGCGAAAAGTGTCGGGGAGCTGGCAACAAGCTTTGATCCGGCAATGTCCGAATGGGGAAACCCACCGCGCAAGCGGTATCGCATGATGAATACATAGTCATGCGAGGCGAACCCGGGGAACTGAAATATCTAAGTACCCGGAGGAAAAGAAATCAACCGAGATTCCGTCAGTAGCGACGAGCGAACGCGGACTAGCCCAAAAGTATCTTGTGTTCTAGTCAAACGGCATGGAAAGGCCGGCCATAGATGGTGATAGCCCAGTCGACGAAAGGGCACTTGATATGAAATTGAGTAAGGCGGGGCACGTGAAACCTTGTCTGAACATGGGGGGACCATCCTCCAAGGCTAAATACTCCTGACTGACCGATAGCGAACTAGTACCGTGAGGGAAAGGCGAAAAGAACCCCGGAGAGGGGAGTGAAATAGACCCTGAAACCGTATACGTACAAGCAGTGGAAGCCCGCAAGGGTGACTGCGTACCTTTTGTATAATGGGTCAGCGACTTACTGTCTGTGGCAAGCTTAACCGTATAGGGGAGGCGAAGAGAAATCGAGTCTGAATAGGGCGCATAGTCTCAGGCAGTAGACCCGAAACCGAGTGATCTATCCTTGGCCAGGTTGAAGGTGCGGTAACACGCACTGGAGGACCGAACCCACATCTGTTGCAATAGATGGGGATGAGCTGAGGATAGGAGTGAAAGGCTAAACAAACTCGGAGATAGCTGGTTCTCCTCGAAAGCTATTTAGGTAGCGCCTCGGACGAATCTTCCTGGGGGTAGAGCACTGTTATGGCTAGCGGGTCATCGCGACTTAGCAAACCATGGCAAACTCCGAATACCAGGACAGACTATCCGGGAGACACACGGCGGGTGCTAACGTCCGTCGTGAAAAGGGAAACAACCCAGACCCGCAGCTAAGGTCCCCAAGTTCTAGCTAAGTGGAAAACGATGTGGAAAGGCATAGACAGCCAGGAGGTTGGCTTAGAAGCAGCCATCCTTTAAAGAAAGCGTAATAGCTCACTGGTCGAGTCGGTCTGCGCGGAAGATTTAACGGGGCTAAGCTAGACACCGAAGCTCGGGGTGCACAGCAATGTGCGCGGTAGAGGAGCGTTCCGTAAGCCTGTGAAGGTGGATTGTAAAGTCTGCTGGAGGTATCGGAAGTGCGAATGCTGACATGAGTAACGATAAGGGGGGTGAAAAGCCCCCCCGCCGAAAGCCCAAGGTTTCCTCGCGCAACGTTCATCGGCGCAGGGTGAGTCGGCCCCTAAGGCGAGGCAGAAATGCGTAGTCGATGGGAAGCGGGTTAATATTCCCGCACTTTTCTACAGTGCGATGTGGGGACGGAGAAAGTTAGGTCTACCGGGCGTTGGTTGTCCCGGGGAAAGGAGGTAGGCATGGATCTTTGGCAAATCCGGGATCCTTTATGCCGAGCACTTATGACGAGCCCTTTTGGGCGAAGTGACTGATACTACGCTTCCAGGAAAAGCCACTAAGCTTCAGCTGTAGAAGAACCGTACCGTAAACCGACACTGGTAGGCAGGGTGAGAATCCCAAGGCGCTTGAGAGAACTCGGGTGAAGGAACTAGGCAAAATGGCACCGTAACTTCGGGAGAAGGTGCGCCCATCAGTGTGGCTACATGCGTAGCTGAGCACCGATGGGTCGCAGTAACCTGGCCGCTGCGACTGTTTATCAAAAACACAGCACTCTGCAAACACGAAAGTGGACGTATAGGGTGTGACGCCTGCCCGGTGCTGGAAGGTTAATTGATGGGGTCAGCCGCAAGGCGAAGCTCTTGATCGAAGCCCCAGTAAACGGCGGCCGTAACTATAACGGTCCTAAGGTAGCGAAATTCCTTGTCGGGTAAGTTCCGACCTGCACGAATGGCGTAACGACAGCGGCGCTGTCTCCACCCGAGACTCAGTGAAATTGAATTCGCTGTGAAGATGCAGCGTTCCCGCGGCAAGACGGAAAGACCCCGTGAACCTTTACTATAGCTTTACACTGAACGTTGAGTTCTTCTGTGTAGGATAGGTGGGAGGCTTTGAAGTGCAGACGCCAGTTTGCATGGAGCCATCCTTGAAATACCACCCTGAAGTGCTTGACGTTCTAACCTCGGCCCGTTATCCGGGTCAGGGACCGTGTATGGTGGGTAGTTTGACTGGGGCGGTCTCCTCCCAAAGAGTAACGGAGGAGCACGAAGGTACGCTCAGCGCGGTCGGACATCGCGCACTGTGTGCAAAGGCATAAGCGTGCTTGACTGCGAGATCGACGGATCAAGCAGGTACGAAAGTAGGTCTTAGTGATCCGGTGGTTCTGTATGGAAGGGCCATCGCTCAACGGATAAAAGGTACTCCGGGGATAACAGGCTGATACCGCCCAAGAGTTCATATCGACGGCGGTGTTTGGCACCTCGATGTCGGCTCATCACATCCTGGGGCTGTAGCCGGTCCCAAGGGTATGGCTGTTCGCCATTTAAAGTGGTACGCGAGCTGGGTTCAGAACGTCGTGAGACAGTTCGGTCCCTATCTGTCGTGGGCGTTGGAGATTTGAGGGGGGCTGCTCCTAGTACGAGAGGACCGGAGTGGACGTTCCGCTGGTGTTCGGGTTGTCTCGCCAGAGGCATTGCCCGGTAGCTATGAACGGAAGTGATAACCGCTGAAAGCATCTAAGCGGGAAGCACGCCCCAAGATGAGATCTCCCGAGAGCTTGACTCTCCTGAAGGCACCATCAAGACCAGGTGGTTGATAGGCAGGATGTGGAAGCGCAGCAATGCGTTGAGCTTACCTGTACTAATGAGCCGTGCGGCTTGACCATATAACCCCAAGTGGCTTTGTTTGACGCAGGTCCCTCTGCGGAGCCACCGGCCATCCCTGGCCGGACTCTTCAAAGGAGCCGCCTCGAGCACTGTCTCGAAACGTTTGAATTTCACCTCGACGCTTGTCACTCGTTTACGATTTATCTCACGTGAGATCCCTCTCACGGAAAGAAGAGTCAACACCTCGCCATCCATGGCGGACTCTTCAACACCTCGAGGGATCTTTCGCGGAAGAGCCGGCCGTCAGGGCCGTCTCTTCAGAAACGTGGAGCTGGCGCACGCGCGCTGCTCCCACCCCTTCCCTGGCGGCCATAGCGGCGTGGTCCCACCTGATCCCATCCCGAACTCAGAAGTGAAACGCGCATGCGCCGATGGTAGTGTGGCTTTGCCATGCAAGAGTAGGTCACCGCCAGGGGCTTTATCCCGAAACACCCTCACCGGCAACGGTGGGGGTTTTTCTTTTCTGCCGCCGCCACCGCCGCCCGCAACCTGCAACAGGTCACCGCCAGGGAGCTTGTCCCCCGCGGGCCTTCCTTTCCGGGGTGGCCTGCGCTCGGGTGACCTTGCGACAGCCACCGGCCAAGAGCCGCATTGCGTCAAGGTCATGCGGCAGCGATCGCCTATGATGGCCAGGTCACGCGCCAGCGCGCGGGCGAGGCGGAGGGATGGCTTTTGTTTGTCCATGTGGAAACGCGCCGCCGGCCGCGCTGGCATTGGGCGACCGTGCTGCTGGTCAGTCTGTGCGTGGTCTGTTTCGTCGGATTGGCAATGATCCCGGCGCCGCAGCGCATCGCGCTGCTGCTGCAGTGGGGTACGGTGCCGGCGAACATCTTCGATGCGCACGAGCCATTGCTGCCGCAGCTGACCGATCCGGCGCTGCTGCGGCTGTTCACGGCGCTCTTCATCCACGTCACCTGGCTGCATCTGCTGGGCAACCTGCTGTTCCTGGTGATCTTCGGCTTGCCCGGTGAGCGTGCGCTGGGATCGTTGCGCTTCCTGGTGCTGTTCGTCATCGGCGGCGTGGTGGCCAACCTGATCGGGGCGCTGTCGCTGGCCGGCGTGCGCCTGCCGATCATCGGCTGCAGCGGTGCAGTATCGGCGGTGGTGGGCGCCTACGTGGCGCTGTTTCCGCGGGCACGCCTGGGCCTGGTGTTGCCGCTCGGCCTGTATTTGCAGTTCGTGCGCGTGCCGGCCTTCCTGCTGATCGGCATGTGGGTGCTGCTGCAATTGCTGTTCAGCTATGCCGGGCCCAGCTATGGTGCCTACGTGTGGTGGGCGCACATCGGCGGTTTCGTGTTCGGCGTGGGGTTTGCGCTGTTCTCGCGCGAGGCGATCGCCAGGCGCTTGCGCGGCTGATGGCGGCTCAGTCGCCGGCCCAACCGTGCAGATGGGCGAAGCGGCGCAACAATCGGCGCGCGATCGGGGTGGCGGCCACGTCACTGAAGATGCGCGCGGCGTCGGCACCTTCGCGATGCAGGTCGTGGCGCTTGCGCCGGATGTAGGCGCGCATCACCTCGGCGTTGAACTCGGGATGAAACTGGACGCTGATCGCGTTCGGCCCGTAGCGCAGCCACTGGTGCGGGTCGCGTGCCGAGCTGGCCAGGATCTGCGCCCCCGCGGGCGGCTCCAGCACGCTCTGCTCGTGCGTGGTGTGCGCGCGAAAACTGGCGGGGAGGCCAGCGCCCAGCGGGTCGTGCGCCTGCCCTGCGCTGACCCCGATCGACTGGGTGCCGATCTCACGCCCGCCGGGCAGGTAATCGACCCGTCCACCCAACGCGTGCGTCATCAGCTGGTGGCCGTAGCAGACGCCGAACAGGGGCACCTCGGCGTCCATCGCGTCGCGGATCCAGCCGGCGGTCGCTTCGCTCCAAGGTAGTTTCTCGGTGACCATCGCGGCCGAGCCGGTGACGATGGCGCCGGCCACCTCGCCCGCCGCCGGCAGCGTTTCGCCGGCCGCCACGTCGACGATGCGCAGGCGCTCCGGGCGCAGTCCGGCGGCGAGGCGGAACCAGTGCGGAAAATCGCCGTGGCGCGCACGGATGCTGTCCGGCGCCCGGCCGGTACGGATGATCAGGACGGGTTTCATGCGGTGTCTCGGGGGAGGTTTGACGCGCTAGTGCGGATCATCGGCCAAGGCGTCGATCGGTGGCAACACGGTCAGCACTTCCTGCACCGTGGTCAGTCCGGCGGCGACCTGGTCGGCGGCGGAGATGCGCAGCGGGCGCATGCCCTCGTCCAACGCAGCCTGGCCGAAGCCGCTGAGGTCGAGTTCGGCCGAGATCATGCCGCGCAGATGCGGCGAGAGCTTCATCATCTCGTAGATGCCGGTGCGGCCCATGAAGCCGGTGTTGCGGCATTCCAGGCAGCCGACCGCCCGGTACACCTGCGCCGGCACCGGCATCGACCAGCCGCGGGTCAGCACGTTCCACGCCAGCGGGTCCTGGGTGGTGGCCTGCTTGCAATGCGGGCACAGCGTGCGCACCAGGCGTTGCGCCACCACGCCGGTGAGGGTGGACTGGATCAGGTAGTGCGGCACGCCGAGATCGAGCAGGCGGGTGACCGCGCTGGGCGCGTCGTTGGTGTGCAGCGTGGACAGCACCAGGTGTCCGGTGAGCGAGGCCTGCACCGCCATCTGCGCGGTTTCCAGGTCGCGGATCTCGCCGACCATGATGATGTCCGGGTCCTGCCGCAGCAGCGTGCGCACACCGGCGGCGAAATCGAGGTCGATCGCCGCGTGCACCTGCATCTGGTTGAACTCCGGCGAGACCATCTCGATCGGGTCCTCCACGGTGCACACGTTGAGTTCTGGCGTGGCCAGGTGCTTGAGTGTGGAATACAGCGTGGTGGTCTTGCCCGAGCCGGTGGGGCCGGTGACCAGCACGATGCCGTGCGGGCGCTCGACCATGTTGCGCCAGTTCTCCGCCTCGCTCGGCGAGAAACCCAGCTGGGCGAAATCCTTCACCACCAGATCCGGATCGAAGATGCGCATCACCACCTTCTCGCCGAAGGCGGTGGGCATGTTCGAGATGCGCAACTCCACCTCGCGCCCGGAGGCAGAGCGCGTCTTGATGCGGCCGTCCTGCGGCCGGCGCTTCTCGGCCACGTCCATGCGGGCGAGGATCTTGATGCGTGCGGTCACTGCGGTCATCACCGGCGCCGGCAACTCGAACACTTTCTGCATGACGCCGTCGATGCGGAAGCGGATGTAGCCGGTCTCGCGTCGTGGTTCCAGATGGATGTCCGAGGCGCGCTGCTCGAAGGCGTACTGCAGCAGCCAGTCGACGATGTGCACCACATGGCGATCGTCGGCGCCGACCTCGCCGCTCTTGCCCAGCTCCACCAACTGCTCGAAGTTGAGGATCGCCGAGGAGCTGTCGCTGCCGGTCTTGGCGTCCTGCGCCAGCTGGATCGAGCGCTGGACGCCGTAGAACTCCTGCTGGTAGCGGTTGATGTCGATCGGGCTGGCCACGACGCGTTTGATGTCCCGCCGCAGCATGTGGGCCAGGTCGGGCGCCCAGGCGTCGTCGAACGGTTCGCTGGTGGCGAACGTCACCTCGCCCACGGTCGCCGCGATCGGCAGGATGCGGTGCCGTTTCGCGTAGGCCAGGCTCACCACCTGGGTGACCGTGGCTGCGTTGATCTTCATCGGATCGATCTTGAGGTACGGCAAGCCGGCATGGCCGGCCAGCCACTCGGCCAGCGTCTCCAGGCTCAACGGCCGGCCGGGCTCGCGCTGGTTGATCAACTTGGCGTTGGCGATCACCACCAGCGGGTGCAGCTCCACCGTGCTGCGGCCGGCGCGCGCGCCCATGCGCACGTTCTTCGCATCCTCGGCGAGCGCGTAACCGTCGACCACCAGCGCGGCCAGCACCTCGTCCAGTTCGAGTCGGCCACGACGGCCGAGCAGCGAGGCAATTTGTGGCGATGCAGCCATCCGGCAAGTGTCCTGTGCGAGGCTCCGCCAGCCGGAAATTCCAGCCGCAAAGCGAGCTGCGGCTATACTAACGCGCTTTAACCCAGGTCACGGAAAGCCATGTCCGCGCGCACCTTCCAGGATGTGATCCAGACCCTCAACCGCTACTGGGCGGCGCAGGGTTGCGTACTGCTGCAGCCGCTGGACACCGAAGTGGGCGCCGGTACGTTCCATCCGGCCACCTTCCTGCGTGCGCTCGGCCCGGAGCCCTGGTCGGCCGCTTATGTGCAGCCGTCGCGTCGCCCCACCGACGGCCGCTACGGCGAAAACCCGAACCGCCTGCAGCACTACTACCAGTACCAGGTAGTGATGAAACCGAACCCGGAGAACATCCTGGAGTTGTACATCGGCTCGCTGAAGGAGCTCGGCCTCGACCCGCTGGTGCACGATCTGCGCTTCGTCGAGGACAACTGGGAATCACCCACGCTGGGTGCCTGGGGACTGGGTTGGGAGGTGTGGTTGAACGGCATGGAGGTCACCCAGTTCACCTACTTCCAGCAGGCCGGCGGCATCGAGTGCCGGCCGGTCACCGGCGAGATCACGTATGGCCTGGAGCGCCTGGCCATGTACCTGCAAAACGTGGATAGCGTTTTTGACCTGGTCTGGACTGACGGCCCGCGCGGCACCGTCACCTACGGCGATGTGTTCCACCAGAACGAAGTCGAGCAGAGCACCTACAACTTCGAGCACGCCAACGTGGCCGAGCTGCTGCGCTGGTTCGATGTCTGCGAGGGCGAGGCGAACAAGCTGGTGGCGGCCAACCTGCCGCTGCCCGCCTACGAGCAGGTGATGAAGGCCAGCCACACCTTCAACCTGCTCGATGCGCGCCGCGCGATCAGCGTCACCGAGCGCCAGCGCTACATCCTGCGCGTGCGCGCGTTGTCGCGTGCCGTCGCCGAGGCCTACGTGGCGCAACGCGAGAAGCTGGGCTTTCCCGGCCTCAAGCACGCTGGTGCCCACCAGGAGCAGGCCGCATGAACGCCGGCAAGTCGCTGTTGATCGAACTGGGCACCGAGGAACTGCCGCCGCGCGCACTGGACGAGCTGTCCGCCGCATTCCTGCGCGGCATCGTGGGCGGGCTGGCCGCGCGCGGCGTCAGCGCCGGGCTGGACCAGGCGGTGGCCTACGCCTCGCCGCGCCGGCTGGCGGCCTTCATCCCCGCGGTGGCGGCGGCGCAGCCGGCGCAATCCATCGAACGCCGCGGCCCCGCGGTGGCCGCCGCGCTCGACGCCGAAGGGCGGCCGTCGAAGGCCCTGCTCGGTTTCGCGCACTCATGCGGCGTCGACGTCGGCCAGCTGGAGAAGCTCGAAACCGACAAGGGCGCGTGGTTTGTCTGGCGTGCGGTCAGGCCGGGCCAGTCGCTGGCGGCCCTGCTGCCGGAGATCATCGACGAGGCGCTCAAGGCGCTGCCGATCCCGCGCCCGATGCGCTGGGCCGACCACGACTACAGTTTCGTGCGCCCGGTGCACTGGCTGGTGATCCTGCACGGCGCCGACATCGTCGACGGCCAAGTGCTGGGCCTGGCCAGCGGGCGCAAGTCGCGCGGCCACCGTTTCATGCATCCGCAACCGGTGCACGTGGCCGACGCCGATGGCTGGCTCGACGCGATGCGCGCCGCAAAGGTGCTGGCCGATCCGCGCGAGCGGCGTCAGCGCATCCACCAGCAGATCGAGCTCGCCGCGCAAGGCACCGGCGGCACGCCGCAACTGGATGACGCGCTGCTGGACGAGCTGGCCAACCTCACCGAATGGCCGGTGGCGATCGCCTGCACCTTCGAGCGCCGCTTCCTGGAAGTGCCTGCCGAGGCACTGGTCACCACCATGGTGGCGAACCAGAAATTCGTGCCGGTGTTCGACGCCGAGGGCAAGCTGACCGAACACTTCATCGGCATCGCCAACATCGAGAGCAAGGACCCGGTTGAGATCCGCCGTGGCTACGAACGGGTGATCCGGCCGCGTTTCGCTGACGCCAAGTTCTTCTGGGACGAGGACCTCAAGACGCCGCTGGCCAGCTACCAGGAGCAGCTGAAAAACGTCACCTACCAGCAGGCGCTGGGCAGCCAGTGGGACAAGAGCGTGCGCGTGGCCGAACTGGCGCGGGTGGTGGCCAACCGGATCGGCGTCGATGCGGCGCTGGCGACGCGCGCCGCCAGCCTGGCCAAGTGCGACCTGCTGACCCGCATGGTCGGTGAGTTTCCCGAGCTGCAGGGCGTGATGGGGCGCTATTACGCCGTCCATGACGGCGAACCGCCGGCGGTGGCCGAGGCGCTGGACAGCCACTACCAACCGCGCTTCGGTGGCGACCGCATCGCCGCGGACCCCCTGGGTCAGGTGCTGGCGGTGGCCGAGCGGCTCGATACCCTGGCCGGCATCTTCGCCATCGGCATGAAACCCGGTGGCAACAAGGACCCGTTCGCGCTGCGCCGCGCGGCGCTGGGCCTGGCGCGCACCCTGATCGAGGGCGGCCTGGAACTGGACCTGCGCGCGAGTTTCATCGAGGCGCTGGAGCAGTTGCCCGATGCCGCGCTGGCGGCCGGCCTCAAGCCCGGCAAGGACGGCAAGCCGCCGGCCCTGCAGGCGGGCGCGCGGCGTGCGATCCTGCTGGAGGAGCTGCTCGACTTCGTGCATGAGCGCCTGCGCGGCTACTACGCCGAACAGGGCTTCGAACACGGGGCCTTCGAAGCCGTGATGGCGGTGCAGCCGGCCAGCGTGGCCGACTTCGACCGGCGCCTGCGCGCGGTGGTGGAGTTTGGCCGCCGGCCCGAGGCGGCGAGCCTGGCCGCGGCCAACAAGCGCGTCGCCAACATCCTGCGCAAGCAGGCCGAGGAGGCCGGTGCGCCGCCGATCGGGCGGACGGTCGACCCGGCCTGTTTCGAGGCGGAGGCGGAGCGCGACCTGGCCGATGCGCTGGCCGCCGCGCGGCAGGACAGCGCCGCGGCCGAGGCCGCTGGCGATTACGCTGCCGTGCTGGCCCGCCTGGCACAACTGCAGGTGCCGGTGGATGCGTTCTTCGACAACGTGCTGGTGAACGCCGAAGACCCCGCCGTGCGGGCCAACCGCCTGGCGCTGCTCAATCAGTTGAAGAGCCAGTTCAGCACCGTGGCTGACATCGCCCTGCTCTGACGCCGAACCGCGGAACGGGCGAACGCCCACCCCGCGGGAGTGCGCCCGGATCTCAGGCCGTGGTGGAGGCCAGGCGATCCTTGCGCAGGCGCTGGGCAAGGTGGCGGTTGAACGCCATCATCGCGCCGGCGTCCACGTTGACGCCGCCCGGGCCGAGGATCTCGTACAGCTCGGTGAGCAGGTCGGTGTTCTCGGCCAGGCCCAGCGGGCTGCCGGCCAGTTCCAGTTCGGATTGCAGCATCTGCATCGCCGTGTTCAGGCGCTGCGGGTCCAACCCCTGCATCTGCGCGGACAACGGCAGACGAGTGACCGTACCGGATTTGGCGTGGACGCGTTGGGTGCGCACGACCTGGCTGCTGTGCTGGTCGTCCTGCATGGTCGGGGTCGGGTCGATCTGGATGCCGCCCTCGCCGGCCACCAGCCATACCAGCGAGATGCCCAGCGTGCGCGCCAGGGTGACGCAGCGTGCGCGCGAGGGGTCGGTATTGCCGTCTCGCCAGCTGCGCACCACGCCTTCGGAAAAGCCGCACATGCGGGCGATCTCGGTGGCGCTGCCGACGCGCTGGATCAGCAGCCGGATGCGGTCGGCGAAGGTGCCGCCGGAAACCTGGGGAGAGGACTTGCTCATGGGAGTGGCCGTGTCGGTAGGGTAGGAGACTGCACCGGGGCGCAAGATTTCGGGGACGATCGCCGCGGCGGGAAAACCGGGTCGTCCACGCAGCATTTTGCGCCCGCCGCCGGTGCCGTGCCAAGCCGTCGACCCCGAACCGGCGCCGGCAACCAGGTTGCGACCGCGCGAATGGCGGGGAGTTTCATGCCATGCCGATCTTTCGTCCGGTGCGCCGCAGCTGCTACCGTCGCCCGGTCGCCGCCGGCCGTGGTGGCGCCGGGGACCCATCACAGGACAAGGCATGAGCCAATTCGGATTGCTCGGCAAGCGGCGTTTCGCGCCGTTCTTCTGGACCCAGGCGCTGGGCGCCTTCAACGACAATGCGTTCCGCAATGCGCTGGTGATGCTGGTGGCGTTCCAGATGGGGCTGGACGACCGCACCGTGGGGCTCTACACCAACCTGGCGCCGGCACTGTTCATCATCCCGTTCTTCCTGTTTTCCGCCACCGCCGGCCAGCTGGCGGAGAAGTACGAGAAGAGCCGCATCATCCGCTACGTGAAGCTGTTCGAGATCGCGGCGATGACGCTGGCCGCGTACGGCTTCTACACCCACCACACCTCGCTGCTGCTGGTGGTGCTGTTCATGATGGGCATGCACTCGACCATGTTCGGGCCGATCAAGTACGCGATCCTGCCGCAGGCACTGAAGAACGAGGAACTGGTCGGCGGCAACGGCCTGGTCGAGATGGGCACGCAGATGGCGATGCTGGTGGGCATGATCGCCGGCAACTCGCTGATGCTGGTGGCCGGCGTGGGGCCCATGCTGGCCTCCGGCGCGACCATCGCGGTGGCGGTGGCCGGCTATCTGGCCAGCCGGCGCATTCCGGCCGCGCCGGCGACCGCGCCCGACCTGAAGTTCAACTGGAACCCGTTCAGCGAGACCGCCCGCGTGCTGGGCATCACCCGCGCCGATCGCGCGGTGTTCAACGCGGTGCTGGGCATCTCGTGGTTCTGGTTCTTCGGCACCGTGCTGATCGCGCAGTTGCCGATCTACACGCGCGAGACGCTGGGCGGCGACGGCTCGGTCAACACGCTGGTGCTGACCCTGTTCTCGATCGGCACCGGCGTCGGCGCGCTGCTGTGCGAGAAGCTGTCCGGCAAGCGGGTGGAGATCGGCCTGGTGCCGCTGGGCGCGTTCGGCCTCACCGTGTTCGGCATCGACCTGTACCTGGCCCGGCACGGGCTTGCGGCCACGCGCGGACTGGACTGGCTGGCGTTCCTGCACGGCGCCGGCAGCTGGCGCATCGTGCTCGACCTCACCGCGATCGGCGTGTTCGCCGGCTTTTACGTGGTGCCGCTGTTTGCCTTCGTGCAGTCGCGCACGCCGCGCGAGCGGCTGTCGCGGGTAATCGCCGGCAACAACATCATCAATGCCTTGCTGATCGTGCTGGCCGCGGTGTTCGGGCTGGTGCTGGGCCGGCTGGGCATGGACGCGGCCACCATCTTCCTGCTGGCCGCCCTGTTCAACGTGCTGGTGGCGGTGTACATCTTCACCCTGGTGCCCGAGTTCCTGATGCGCTTCATCACCTGGGTGCTGGTGAACACGCTGTACCGGGTGCGCGTCGACGGCATGCAGCATCTGCCCGAGGAAGGTCCGGCGCTGCTGGTGTGCAACCACGTCAGCTTCATGGACCCGCTGCTGCTGATGGCCAACCTGCGGCGGCCGGCGCGCTTCGTGATGTATTACCGGATCTTCCACACCCCGCTGCTGCGTTTCGTGTTCCGCACGGCCAAGGCGATTCCGATTGCCGGGCAAAAGGAAGATCCGGTCGTGCTGCAGCAGGCGTACGACGCGATCGACGCGGCGCTGGCCGACGGCGAGCTGGTATGCATCTTCCCCGAGGGCGGCCTGACCGGCGACGGCGAGATCGCGCCATTCCGGCCAGGGCTGGAGAAGATCCTGGCCCGGCGCCCGGTGCCGGTAGTGCCGCTGGCGCTGCGGGGGTTGTGGGGTAGCGTGTGGAGCCGGCGCGACACCCGGCTCGGCCGCCTGCGCCTGCCGCGGCGCTTCCGGGCGCGGGTGGAACTGGTCGTGGATGCGCCGGTGCCGCCGCAGGCGGCCAGCGCCGCATCGCTGGAAGCCAGGGTTCGCGAATTGCGCGGGGAGCTTGCCTGAGCGCGGCGGGGCAAGCGGCGGGCAGTGCCCGCCCTGCCTTGGCGTAGCTGGTCCAAGCCGGCCCCGCCCGCCGGCTTCAGCTCACCCAGCTGCCGATCACCAGCAAGGCGATCACGCTGAGCCAGGCCAGCAAGGCGCGCAGCAAGGCGCCGCGCAGGCGTCGCAGCTCGTCCAGCGGATCGCTGTGCTCCTCGGCATAGCCGTCGCCGGCCTCGACGTCGATACGCACGTCGGCTTGCGCCGCGGCGCCGAGAAAGCCGGGGCCGCGCTGATACCAGCTGGTCGGCGTGGCCTGGATGTGCCAGCGCCGCCACGCCTCGATCACCGCATCCCAGTGGCCGACCACGGCCAGGGTGAAGGTCAGCACCTGGGCCGGCAACCAGTCCAGCGCGTTGGCCAGGTAGTGGGCGGCATGCTGGCTGTCGCCGTCGAGCGCCAGCGAGTCGTCGCGCCCCAGCGTCTGCGCCAGCCGGTACAGCAGCGCGCCGACCGGGCCGAGCAGGAAAAACCACAGCAGCACCGCGAAGCGTCGGCGCAACGCTGCATAGACGATCGCCTCGCCCAGCGCCGGGGCGTGCCAGCGCACCGGGCGCCCGTCGTCGGACAGCCGTTGCGCCGCCGCCTCGCGGCTGACGTCGTCGGGCGCGGCGAGGATCGCCTCCAGGTCACGCTCGAACTCGCGTGGACCGAAGCAGTAGATCAGCACCACCACGGCGAACAGCAGCGGCAGCAACTCGCCCAGTACGGTGTGCCCGAACAGCCACACCAGCAGTGCGCACAGCAGCAGCGGCGGGGCCAGCGCCAGCACCACGCGGCCGGCGCCACTGGTGTCGGACAACTGCGCCACCCAGCGCCGGAACAGGCCGTCGCGGCGCCAGCTGGCCAGTTGCGGCGAGACATGCAGCAGGCCAAGGGCGATCAGGGCAACGAGCAGACGGATGGCCATGGTGACGCACTCCCGGACAATGGCCGCATTGTAACGAGCGCGTGTGCAGCCCGCTGGCGCTCGCCGCTCAGCCGGGCCCGCAGTGGTAGCGCTCGGCGGTGCGTTCGACGTCGGTGGAGCTGATGTGCCGGGCCAACTGCTCGGCCGGCGTCATGCCGCGCCAGACCTCCACGTCCATGCAGTGCGGGTCGACCACGCCGAACAACGCCTGCACCATGCGCACGGCGCCGCCGACGCCCTGCATGCGCGGGTCGACCATGCGGAAACCCTCCACGATCGGCGTCGAGGAGCCGGGCAGGCGGACCGGGCGCGGCATGGACATCCCGCCGCGCAGAAGATTGCCGCCGGCGACGTAACCGGGTACGTCGGCTTTGGTGGTGATCGCGCTGCGCTCGCGCGCCGGTGACGTCGCCGGCAGCGGTGTGGGCTTCGGTGACGTGACGATGCCTCGGGGCGGCGGAGGGTGCCGTACCGAAGGACGCTGCGATGGCCGCCTGGGCGGTGCGGCCGTGGCTACCACCGTCAGCAACCGGAGGGTGAGCGGCGTCGATGGCGGATGGCGCCAGAGTGCGGCGGGCCGCCAGACGCGCGGGCTGGCATGGAAACACACCAGCCATGCCGCCAGATGCACGCCGATCACCGCCACGTGGATGGCGACGCGCCCGCTCGATGCGCGCATCGCTGCCGGAAAGCGGTGAGTCGGGTGCATGGGAGAGGTCCATCCGTGGCCGGGTACCCGGACAACGACCCGCGCGCCGCGATGGAGTTCCGCCGGAAGGGATCAGGCGACGGGTGCGACGGCGGTCAACGCGTCCAGGTCCAGTCCGGCGCGCCCGTGCAGCCAGTGCGCCAGCAGCCGGTAGGACACCGACAAGCGTGTGGACGGCAGGAAGCTGCCGTCGGCGATGCCGTCGACGATCTGCTGTGGGGTGAACCAGCGCGCATCCTCCAGTTCGAGGTCGCGCATGCGGATCTCGCGCGATACCGCGGTGGCGATGAAGCCGACCATCAGTGACGCCGGCATCGGCCACGGCTGCGAGGAGTGGTAGCGCACCTCGTCCACGATCACGCCCGATTCCTCGGCCACCTCGCGGCGCACGGCATCTTCCAGCGCCTCGCCCGGCTCGACGAAGCCGGCCAGGGTGGAATAGCGGTGCGGCGGCCAGCCGGGCTGGCGGCCCAGCAGGCAGGCGCCGTCGTGCTCCACCAGCATGATTACCGCCGCATCGGTGCGCGGGAAATGCAGTCGCGCGCAATCGGGGTTGCGGCATTGCGCCCGATGCCCGGCGGCCACCAGCTGCAACGGCCCGCCGCAGTACGCGCAGAACTGCGTCTCGCGTTGCCAGTGCGACAGCCCCTTGGCATAGGCGAACAGGCCGGCCTCGTCCGCAGGCAGCAACAGGCCGGCGCTGCGCAGGCTCATGCGACGTGCGTCCAGCGCGGTTTCCAGCGCGTCGCCCTGCTCGCGATCGCTCACTACCAGCAGGAAGTGCGGCCGCTCGTGCGCGATGCCGAGCAAGCTGGCACGCGTGTCGGCCAGCCATTGCGTACGTTCGGCGGCGGTGAGCCAGCGCAGCGCGTCGTCGTCGCGGCGGAGATAGGCCTCGCCGGTGGCATCCAGCAGCAGGTAGCGAGCCGTGTCGGCGCGTGCCTGCGCGGCCACCCACGTCGCCTCGTCGCGATGCTCAGCCATGCGGTCGAGCACCAGGCTCAGGCCGGCGAAGGTGTTGGGGCGCGGCAGCCTGGCCTGGTCCATGGCGAGGAGGTCAGGCGGTGAAGGAGGAGCCGCAGCCGCAGGTGGTCTTCGCGTTCGGATTGCTGATCACGAACTGCGCGCCGCTGAGGTTCTCGGCGTAGTCGATCTGTGCGCCGGTGAGGTACTGCAGCGACAGCGGATCGCACAGCAGCGTGACGCCCTCGCGCTCGACCGCCAGATCGTCCTCGGCCTGTGCCTCGTCGAAGGTGAAGCCGTACTGGAACCCCGAGCAGCCGCCACCGGAGATATACACGCGCAGCTTCAGCTGCGGATTGCCTTCCTCGGCAATCAGCTCATGCACCTTGTGCGCGGCGGCCGCGGTGAACTCCAGCGGAGTGCCGCCGCTGCGGTAATCGGGGATTGCGACGATGGTTTCCATGGTGATCTGAATGGGGATGAAGGCGGACAGATGCAAGCATAGCGCGTCAGGCCGGCAAGGCTTCCTCGTCGCTGCCGGTGGCGTCGGTCGCCGGCGCCGCCAGCGCGCGCTGCGCCGGCTCGGCCTGGCGCGCCATGTGCCCGTTGACCTGGGCGCCGGCAGCCATTTCCAGCGTGTGGTAGCGCAGGTCGCCGTCGATGCGCGCCAGCGGCGCCAGCTCCAGCCGCACGCTGATGTACACGTCGCCGGTGATGTGCCCGTTGATCACCGCCTGCGGCACGCGCACCTCGCCCTCCACCTCGCCATGCTCGCTCAGAGTGAACATGGCATCGTCGCCCTCGGCCAGCACGGTGCCTTCGATGCGTCCGTCCAGGTGCAAGGCGCCGCTGAAGCGCAAGTCGCCGCGGATCACCGTGCCGCGGGCGATCAGGCTGGTTTCGGAACTGCCGCGGTTGCGGTCGCTGCGTCTACGGTTGAGCATCTCGGTCTCCCTCGGCGGTGGTGATGTTGCCGGACAAGGCGGCGCTCCACGCCACGGTGCGGCTGAAGGTCTCGCCGCTGGCCGGATCGACGCGGATGCGCAGCCGTGTCGGCCGGAAATCCGCGGGCAGCACGATCGTGCCCTGCAACTGCTGGAAATAGGTGAAGCGGAACGGCAGGCCGTCCTTCTGCGCGCCGTCGCCCAGCGCCGGCCAGTCCAGCGTCACGACCTTGTCCTTGCGCATGCCCTCCACGCTGACCGTGGCATGGCCGTTGACCTCGGCGCCGCGCTTGGCGTTCTGGGTCAGGCTGAGGATCAGCGTCCAGCCGCGCGAACCGGCGATCGGCTGCAGCTTCACCTCCTGCAGCTTGAGGCCCTGGCGCTGATCGTTGCCGGCGACCAGGCGCGAATAGAACCCGAGGTCCGAACGCAGCGCACTCAACTCCTTCTCGCGCTGCGCGAGAGTGCCGCGCAAGGCGCTGGTGGCCACCTCGTTGACCTGGCCAGCGCGCTGCAGGTTCGCCACCTGCTGCTTGAGATCGTCGACCTCTGCCAGCAGCGCACGCTGCTGCTTGTGGTCGACTACTGCCGGCGTGCCGCGCACGCCCAGCACATGCACCGCCGCGCCCACCGCCAGCAGGCTGGCCAACCACGCCAAACCCCACCCCAGGCGGCGCCAGCGATGGCCGACGTCGTCGTGCCTGCGCACCACGAGACGCGGAGGTGGTCGTGAACCCATGGGAGGACGTTCCCGGAAAACCCGAGGTATAGCCCGGGCGTGACGAAAGCGTCAAGGAACGGGCGCACGCCCGCGCGGATGCGCCGTGGCGGCGTGCGCGCTGCGCGACCGGCGTCAGCTCTGCATCTTGCTCTGCAGATAGCGTTCCGCGCCGATGTCCTTGATCAGGTTGAACTGGGTTTCCAGCCAGTCGATGTGTTCTTCCTCGTCATGCAGGATGTGCTTGAACAGATCGCGGCTGATGTAGTCGGCGATGCCTTCGCTGTAGGCGATCGCCTCGCGCAGGTCGACGGTGGCGGCCAGCTCCAGGTCCAGGTCGCCCTGCAGAGCTTCCACCGGATGCTCGCCGATGCGCAGCTTGCCCAGCCGCTGCAGATTGGGCAGCCCGTCGAGGAACAGGATGCGCTCGATCAGCCGATCGGCGTGTTTCATCTCGTCGATCGACTCCTTGTATTCGTGCTCGGCCAGCTCGGTGTAGCCCCAGTTCTTGTACATCCGGGCATGCAGAAAATACTGGTTGATCGCGGTCAGCTCGTTGTAGAGCACCTTGTTGAGAAACTCGATGACCTTGGCATCACCCTTCATGGCCTTTCCTCCATCGCGACGGACCCACGGACTATACAAACTCCGCGACGGTCAGGACGGAAATGAGAATGCCAATGGTTTGCCGCCGGGCGCGAAGCCCGAGGTCGGCTCAGGCGGCGACGAGCGGAAGCTGGCAGAGCACCTGCCGGCGAGCCTGCTCGAAGGTGGCGCGGGCTTCGTCGCCGCAGCAGCCGCAACAGTCCGAACAGCCGGTGCGCGCCTGCAATTCGGCAAACGTCTGCACGCCATCGGCCGCTTCGCGGCGGATGTCGTGGTCGGTGACGGCATTGCACATGCAGACGTACATGACGCATATGAGAACGCGAATGCGAACGATTGTCAACAATCGACTGGGCGGGGCGGTCGTCCGTTCAGCGCGTCGGTCTTGCCCGCCTCGTGGGCCCTCCGCTCACGGCTTGATCGCGGTCACCACGCCGCCGATGGAATACACGCGGACCCCGGCCGTGGGGAATACGTACAGCCGCAACGCCACGCCGTCGGCCTGACTCACCACGATCTGGTCCACCTCGCCAAAGCGGGCCAGCATGGTGCACTGGCGGAAGGCCTCATCGCTCATGCCCACCGTGGGCAGCTTCGCCAGTTCGCCGCCGCAGTACTGCTCCTGTTGTTCGATCACCTGGCCAAGCTTTGCGGCCGATACCGCATTGCCGTGTTCGGCCTGTGCCTGCATGCGCGCGGTGATCGCCCGGTCGCGCAACTCGCGCGCCATGCGGGACAGGCGCGGTTCCGGCTTGAACAAGCCGTGCATCTTCGACACCGGCGCCACCCGCGGCGGCTGCGTCTCGGGCAGGGTTCGCTGGATCATGCCCACGCCCAGCGCCTGCAACCGGTCGAGTTCGCGCTCCAGTGCCCGCTCGTCGTAAGCAGGCGGGGGCGGCACGGTCGATGATGCAGGCGCAGCCGGGACCGCGCCGTCGCAGGGATGGTCCTGGAACACGTCGCCCCGGCACTTGTAGACCGCGTCGTCCGCGCGGGCGGAAAACACGCCTGTCGCCGCCAGCAGCAGCGTGATCGTCCATCGAACCGTGGGCGTCATCCGATCACTCCCGTGCCTGGCTTGCGGGTTTGTCGCACTGCGTCGATGGCTTCGCCTGGATGCGCTCGAAACGGGTTGGTGCGCCATCGGTTTCGATCACCTGGAAGCGGCCGTCGCTTGCCTCCAGCATTGCGTTGACGTCGATCACGCCACTCCCGTCGGGCTGCCACACGATCTTGTCAGCCTGCACTTTCCAGCGGCCGGTAAAGCCGGCGGTCGAGCGCCGGTCGAACGCGCTGGGGGTCATCACGTAGCGACCGTCGTCGCGCAATTCGATGCGCCGCATGATGCTTTTGTGCGTGGACGACCACAGGCCGATGAGCCCGCATGGCCGTTGGCTCGGCGTCATCATCACCTTGGCGGTCTCGCGTGCGGCCACGCCCATGCGTTCCCAGTCGGCCTTGGGCACGCGGTGCACGCAGGTCGACAGCGACAGCACCCACGGCATCAGCACGATGGCCAGCCCGCCATACACCAGCAACCGGGCGGCCAGCGAATAGCCGCCGCGCAAGCGCGGCCAGGCGACGCGGCGCAACAGTCGATAGGCCAGCCACGAACCCAGGCAGGCGAGGATGACCCACTTGACGTTGCCGATGCCGTCCCAGCTGAAGTGCTGCTGTCCACGCGGCGCCGCTGCCTTCGCCACGGGCGCAGCAGCCGTGGGTGGCGGCGCGATCGGCTTCATCGCGACGGTGGGCGAGATGTAGAGATCGCCCGGCGGTGGCGGGGCAAAGCCGCGGCAGCTTGCCTGGCGATGGAAAAAGCCGGCGCCCGCTGCCAGCGTGTCGCGGCCCGGCCCCGCCACCACCACGGTGCCGTCATCGAGGACCGCCATAACGTGGCTGGTGCTGCCGAAGCCAGGGTCGGACAGCGCGAACACCCGCGCATCCGCCGGCCGATACAGCGCCACCGGATACGTCGAGATGGCGCAGCCATCAGGCAGGCGCTGCGCGTCGGCGCCCATCTGGCGCCCCATCAACACGTAATCCCACCAGCCGGTGCCGGCGTTCCACAGCATTGCGGTGGCCCGCCAACCATCGGCGTGCACGAAGCGGGCGCCAGCGTCGTTGATCTCGAAGCTTTCGCGTCCTGTCGGGTCGGTGATGGTGGCTAGCGGCTGCTGGCCGTGCACCGGCGCGCCGTAGGTGATCCCCTTGTCGTGCCAGTCGACGCGCCAGATCGTCCAGCGCGCCGTGCGCTCGTTCAGCACCGCGGCCTCGTGCATGTTGACCAGGGCAAACGCGCGCCGGTCCGGCAACAGGCCCAGTTGCGGCCGTGAATCGGCCAGGTATTGCAAGGTCGCGCCGCCGCAGCCGGACCAGCGGTTGATGGGAGCCGACCAGCGGTGACACTGCAACTCGTGCCGCGATTTCATCGTTACATACAGGACATCCCCCGACCGCAGCGCCAAGGCCGCGGGGTGTCCCGCCGAGTCCGCCTCCAGCGGGCCGGTGCTGCTCCAGCGATCGGTGCGCGCGTTCCAGATGCGCGCCACCGGCAGCCCGCGAAAATCGTCGGCGAGGTAGCCCAACATAATCACGCGATGCCCGGGCAGCGCGGCGATCGCGGGCGTCGATCGCCAAGCGGGCACGTCCGCAGCCGGTGTCTCGGGTGACCAGCGCAACACCCCGTTGGCGGTGAAGATCAACGCACTGCCATCGGATCGCGCCACCATGCCGAGCGGCTGCGGCGCGTCGTTGCCCACGCTGGGAGAAGTGGTTCCGGCAAGTTGCCAACCTTGCGAATGCGGATCCCACAACCACGCCCACGGCGAGGATTGTCCCTGGACCGGCTGCAGCCAGGTGCCGCCGGCGACCAGTACGGCACCGGAGGCCAGCCGGACCGCAGCGTGGCCGTACAGCCCCACCGGGAGCTCCGCGCCCTCGCTCCATGTGCCGCTGCGCGGATCCCATAGCTCCACCGAACGCAGCGGCCGGCCATCCTCGCCCATGCCGCCGGCCACCAGTACGCGGCCATCGGCGAGCAGGGTGGCGGTGTGCGCGTAGCGTGCCACGTGCATCGGTGGCAGCGTTCGCCAGGCCTGTCCGCGGGCGTCGAGCAGTTCGGCCGAAGTCAGCGGATGATTGGTGTCATCAAGGCCACCGAGCACCAGCACGCTGCCGTCGGACAGCGCCGTCGCGCTGTGCTTGGCCCGCGCGGCGGCCATCCTCGGTGCGGCAACCAGCTTGCCGCCTGCATAGCGCACCACGCTGGCAAGCACGCCGCTGCCATCGTGCGGCAACTGCGGATCGCTTTCGCCGCCGATCAGCAGCACGCTGCCATCGGGCATCCGCGTGGCGGTATGGAAGATGCGCGTCTGCGCCAACGCGGGCGCCGATTGCCACTGTCGTTTGAGCGGATCCCAGATCGACATGCCTGCATACGGCGGATACGGCGCCGAATCGTTCAAGGCCTGCGCCACGTCGCACAGGCCGCCGGCGATCAGCAGCCGGCCGTCGGCCAGCACGGTGCTGGTGTGCAGGTAGACATGGCCGTCCGGACACTGCGGCGCGCGCGGTACGCGCACCCAGCCCCCGGCGGCGGGATCGTAGAGCTTGGGCGAAGGGTCCGGCCCGCTTTCCATGCCGTGACGCAGGCGCAAGGCGTCGTTCTGGTCCTGTTCGGCGCGCCACTCGTTGGCGGACATGCCGTAGCCGTAGGCAAGGACGCTGCCGTCAGACAGCACGTCCACCGTGCCTCCGCGCAGCGGTGTCAGGTAACCGCCAAACGGTTGCAGGTGGCCCGCCGTGGGATGCCATTGCGCGGACACTGGGCCTGCGCCGAGCACGCCGGCGAGGAGCAGCATCAGAAAGGCGAACCGGCCCATCACGGAGGGCAGCCCTGCAGGCGGGCGCGATCGCCGTACCAGCGCAGATCCGAAAGAGACTTGCGGCGCCGCGCTTCGATGGCGCGCCAGCCGTCGCCGGCGTCATCCGCGCTTGCCACCAGCGCGGCGGCGGCCGCGTCGTAGGCGCGCTTGCTGTCCGCCAGATGTTCGCGCAAACCGTGGCAGGTTTCCGCGAGCGCGGCGTGCGGGGTCGACCCATGGGACGCACAGGGTTGATCGCTGAAGAGCGGATGGTCAGGCGTGCCGCAGCGATGGATCGCCTTGGGCGAGTCGCCCGTGGGGGCCATGGCGGCGCGGGTCGTCGCCAACGACAGGTAGCGCTGGTAATCGGCATACTGCAGGAGGTATTCGTGGCGATAGGGCTGTGGCGACATCTCCTCGATGCCGGCGCGATCGGTTGCCAGTTGTTCGATCGTGACCGCCGTGAGCGCGTGGCCCGTGCGCAAGGTGTCGATCGCCAACGACAATCGCTGCAGCGCGGCTGCGATCTGCTCGCCCTGCAGGCTATCCTCGAACCCTTTGCAATCGAGCAACATGGGGCCGCGGCCTTCGTCTTCGGTCACCGCGATGCCCCTGTAGTTTCCGTACGCCAGCATCTCCGCCTCGACCGCGTCGAAGTGAGCGTTGACCTGGGCGCGGCACTCCTCGCCGTTGCGCGCGTCGCGCGGGCCGATGGCGCGGGCGCCGCCGACACTGGCGATCAGCAGTACGCCCGCCGCCATCCACCGATGGGCGACGCGAAGCCTGGCTTGGGTACCCATCCCCTTTTTCCTTCCCCTGGAATCGCCGCACTATACGACAGCGCGTGCGGCGGCGAACGCGGGATGGGCGTTGCGCAGCGCGACGGGAAGGAGGCCGGGATCAGGCTGCCGCGCGTCCGGTGCGCGGGCCCCCGACGGGTGTGTCGGCGTCTTCGCGTGGCGGCGTGGTGCCGATCTCCATGCCGAACAAATCCTCCACCAGCGGCGCGAAGTGGCGCAGTGCCCGCGCGTACACGTCGCGCTTGAAATTCACCACGTGCGCGGCCGGGTACCAGAAGTCGACCCAGCGCCAGATGTCGAACTCCGGCTTCTCGTTGGCATCGAGCTTCAGCGCCTCCTCGCCGCCGACCAGCTTCAGCAGGAACCACACCTGCTTCTGGCCGATGCAGGTCGGGCGCTGGTGCCGGCGCACGTAGCGCTCGGGCAGGCGATAACGCAGCCAGCCGTGGGTGGCGCTGATCACTTCCACGTGGTGTGCCGCCAGGCCGGTTTCCTCCTCCAGCTCGCGGTACATCGCCTCCAGCGGGGTTTCGTCGGTGCGCATGCCGCCCTGCGGGAACTGCCAGCCGTCACGATTGACCCGGCGCGCCCAGAACAGCTGGCCGTCTGCATTGAGCAGCACGATCCCCACGTTCGGACGGTAGCCATCTACATCAATCATGCGTCGCCTCCCGGGGCTTGGCCCCGCGAACCGGCGGCAAAAGGGCCGCGCGATCCTGCCCCGATTCAACCACAGCCCGCAAAGCAGCGGCAAGCTCGCCGACTTGAACGAACGCGCCACGCCCACTACACTTCCGCGCCCCGCCGGCGATCGCCCCGCGGCGGCTTCCCAATGGCTATGTAGCTCAGCTGGTTAGAGCACAGCACTCATAATGCTGGGGTCGGTGGTTCGAGTCCACCCATAGCCACCAAACGTGTCGCGCGTGTCTGTCCCGCCGACGTGTCCATCCGCGCGGACGTCGCCATGCACATCTTCAAGGTGTTTCAGCTCGAAGCAGCCCACCGCCTGCCGCACGTGCCGGAAGGCCACAAATGCGCGCGGCTGCACGGGCATTCGTTCCGCGTCGAGATTCATGTTTCCGGCGAGCCGGACCCGCGGCTCGGCTGGGTGATGGACTTTGCCGAGCTGAAGACGACCTTCCAGCCGCTGTATGACCAGCTCGACCACCACTATCTCAACGACATCGAGGGGCTGGAGAACCCGACCAGCGAGATGCTGGCGCGCTGGATCTGGCAGCGGCTGGAGCCGCGGCTGGCGGGGCTGGACAAGGTGGTGGTGCACGAGACCTGCACGTCGGGGGCGAGCTGCAGCCGGGTCGATTTCTGACGCGTTGCGTTATGCGAATGACTTTCGCAAGTAAGCGTTTACGCTGAACATTTGTCGACTGGTCTGGCGATTTCCTGAAATTCATGTTGCAACGCAACAGAAGCTTTGCTAGAGTGGCTGCCACTACCCCATCCTCCACGAGGAACGAGCCATGACCCAGCAATTCAACAACCAGCTTTTTGCGTTCACCAAGCAGTTCACCGACAGCGCGTTCAAGGCGCATTCGCTGGCCCTGAAGGGCCTGGAGAAAGTTGCCGAGCTGCAGCTCAAGGCGCTCGAGGAGCAGACCAAGGTTTCCGCCGAGTTCGTCACCGAGGTGATGGAGGCCCGTGACATCGACGGCCTGCGCGGCCTGTGGGAGAAGGGCAGCAGCCTGAGCCGCGAGAACGCCGAGCGCGCCGTGGCGGTGTCGCAGGAAGTGCTGGCGATCACCCAGAAGACCGCCGAGTCGCTGAACGCGTTGGTGCAGGAGCAGCGCCAGGCGGCGAACGACGCGGTAGCCGCGCCGGTCGCCGGCAAGAAGGCCGCCGCCAAGTAATCACGGCGGTCAACGGCTGCAACACCCCCGGGAAGGCCGGACAAGGATGTCCGGCCTTCTTTTGTGCGCAGGATCCTGCGGTTGCGGCGGATCGTCGCAGGTGCCACGCGGGTACGCGTCCGTGCGTGCAGCGCGGGGGTTCGCCGGGTTTGCGGCTTGTCCGGGCAATCGGCGCACTGATATACTTTTACGGATTCGGATCGTGGCGGGTGACTGGATCGGTGCCGCCTGACAAGGGCCGCGCGGAGACGTCACTTGCTCAACAACCTGGCCTCGGGTCGGCGCATCGCCTTGCGCATCGTGCTGCTGCAGTTCGCAGTGGCTCTGCTGGTGGGCGGCACCTTCCTTGTGCTGGGGCGTCGTGAAGCGGCATCGGCCGCGGCAGGCGCGGTGGTGGTGGCACTGGGCACCGCGGTGATGTCGGCGCGGATGTTCAGCGGCATTGGCGGCGCGGGTCTGGCGCTGGGTCGGCTGCTGGCGGGCATGCTCCTGAAATGGGTCGTGATCGTCGGAGGGCTGGTCGTGATCCTGTTCCAATTCAAGTTGCCGCCACTGGCCGCCATCACGGGGTTGGTGGCTGCCTACGCGGTCTATCTGCTGGCGTTCAGATTCAAGGGTTGAAGCATGGCAAGCGAGTCGGGCGGGCTTACTGAATACATCCAGCACCACCTGCAGCATCTTGTTCCGCATGCGAGCAAGGAAGGCTTCTGGGCGGTGCATCTCGACTCGGTCACCGTGTCGCTGGCGCTCGGCGTGCTGTTCTGCCTGTGGTTCTGGCTGAAGGCGCGCAAGGCCACCGCCGGCGTGCCGGGCAAGGGTCAGGCGTTCGTCGAAATCATCCTGGAGTTCGTCGACGGCCAGGTCAAGGACGTGTTCCACGGCGACCGCCGCGTGCTGGGCCCGCTGGCGCTGACCGTGTTCGTCTGGGTGTTCCTGATGAACGCGATGGATCTGCTGCCGGTGGACCTGCTGCCGTGGATCACCGAGAAATTCGGCGTCGGCCACTTCCGCGCCGTACCGACCGCCGACATCAACATGACCTTCGCGATGTCGCTGACGGTGTTCGTGCTGATCATCTTCTACAGCTTCAAGGCCAAGGGCGCCGGCGGCTACATGCGCGAGCTGTTCACCGCGCCGTTCGGCTCCAGTCCGTTGCTGTGGCTGCCCAACTTCCTGCTCAACGTGGTCGAGCTGCTGTCCAAACCGGTGAGCCTGGCGATGCGACTGTTCGGCAACATGTACGCCGGCGAGCTGGTGTTCATGCTGATCGCCGGCCTGTTCAGTGCCGGCGCGGGCCTGGCCGGCTGGGCCCTGTACGGCGCAGGCATCATCGGCTACACGGTGTGGGGCATCTTCCACATCCTGATCATCTCGATCCAGGCCTTCATCTTCATGGTGCTGACGATCGTGTACATCTCGATGGCGCACGATCACCACTGATTGGCTGTTGTCGAATCCTTCGTTTCATCCGTTTTTGCCATTCCCAGTTTGCTTTTCTCAGGAGACCGTCGTGGAACTCATCACTCAAATTGCTCAAGTGCAGTCCTTCACCGCCATCGCGCTGGGCCTGATCATCGGCCTCGGTGCGCTCGGTGCCTGTATCGGTATCGGCGTCATGGGCTCGAAGTTCCTCGAAGCGGCTGCACGCCAGCCGGAACTGGTGCCGCTGCTGCAGGGCCGCATGTTCCTGCTCGCCGGCCTGATCGACGCGGCGTTCCTGATCGGCGTGGCGCTGGCGATGTATTTCGCCGTGGCCAACCCGCTGCTGTCCAAGCTTGCCGGTGCCTGAGTCACGTGGCGGCGCACAGCGCCGCCGTTTCGACCCGGGCGTCCTGACGCCCGGGTTCGGTTCAACCCGTATTTGCAGGTAACGCAGCGATGGATTTCAACGCGACCTTGATTGGCGAAATGATTTCGTTCGCCATCCTGATCTGGTTCTGTGTGCACTTCATCTGGCCGTATCTCAACAAGGCCATCGAAGAGCGCCAGCTCAAGATCGCCGAAGGCCTGAATGCGGCCGAGCGCGCGCACGCCGACCTGAAGGCTGCCGACTCCAAGGTGCAGGCCGAGATCAAGCAGGCCCGCCTGCAAGCCTCGGAGATCATCGACAAGGCCCAGCAGCAGGCCAACCAGATCATCGAAAAGGCCCGTGGCGAGGCCGTCAGCGAAATCAACCGCCTGAAGGCTTCGGCGCAGGACGACATCGCCTCGATGGCCCAGCGCGCGCGCGACGAGCTGCGCGAGCAGGTCGGTGCGCTGGCCGTGGCCGGCGCCAGCAGGATCGTGCAGCGCGAGGTCGATGCGTCGACGCACAAGGCCTTGCTCGACCAGCTCGCGGCCGAGATCTGATCGATGGCCCAGGCAATCACCCTCGCCCGTCCCTACGCCCGCGCCGCGTTCGAAGTGGCGCATGCCGCCGGCACGCTGGACGCGTGGTCGCAGGCGCTGGCGTTCGCCGCCGCGGTCGCGGCCGATCCGCGCGTGGCCGGTCTCGGCAACGATCCGCGGGTGGTGCCCGCGCAGCTCGTCGCGCTGCATCTGCCGGCCGGCATCGCCGCCGATGCGCCATTCGGCCAGTTCCTCGCCGAAATGGCCGAGCAGCGACGCCTTGCGTTGCTGCCGGAGGTGGCCGAGCTGTACGAGACGTTCAAGCGCGAATCCGAGTCGCAGCTGCTGGTCAAGGTGACCAGCGCGATGGCGCTGGACGCAGCGCAGACCGAGCAGCTCAAGGCTTCGCTGAAGCGCCGTTTCAAGCGCGAGATCGAACTGGATACCCAGGTCGATGCCTCGCTGCTGGCCGGTGCGGTGATCGACACCGGCAGCGAAGTGATCGACGGCTCCGCGCGCGGCAGGCTGGCCAAGCTGACTGGCGCATTGAGCCAGTAGTTTCACGCGAAGCCAGCTTCGCGAAAGGCAATACCGGCAGTTCGGGCCGGACAGTTTGGTTTCACGCGAAGTCCATTTTCGCGACGAGCAAAACCCGACCCTCCATGGTCGGACAGATTGGTTTCACGCGAGATCCATCTCGCGAAGAGCAAGGCCGGCCATCCGGGCCGGGCTGTTCAACAAGAGCTTTTCATTTCCGGGATAGATGACCATGTCCAGCACCACACTGAATCCGTCCGAGATCAGCGAACTGATCAAGAGCCGCATCGAGCAGTTCAAGCTCGGCGCCGAGGCACGCAACGAGGGCACGATCATCAGCGTGTCCGACGGCATCGTGCGCATCCACGGCCTGGCCGACGCGATGCAGGGCGAAATGATCGAGCTGCCGGGCAATGCGTTTGCGCTGGCGCTGAACCTCGAGCGCGACTCCGTCGGCGCGGTGGTGCTGGGCGACTACCAGCACCTGCGCGAGGGCGACACCGCCAAGACCACCGGCCGCATCCTCGAAGTGCCGATCGGCCCGGAGCTGCTCGGCCGCGTGGTCGATGCGCTGGGCAATCCGATCGACGGCAAGGGCCCGCTGAACGCCAAGCTCACCGCGCCGGTCGAGAAGGTCGCGCCGGGCGTGATCTGGCGCAAGTCGGTCGACCAGCCGCTGCAGACCGGCTACAAGTCGGTCGACGCGATGATCCCGGTCGGTCGCGGCCAGCGCGAGCTGATCATCGGCGACCGCCAGACCGGCAAGACCGCGCTGGCGATCGACGCGATCATCGCCCAGCGCGATTCGGGCATCAAATGCATTTACGTGGCGATCGGCCAGAAGCGTTCGTCGATCGCCAACGTGGTGCGCAAGCTGGAAGAGAACGGCGCCCTGGCCAATACCATCGTGGTGGTCGCCTCGGCCTCCGAGTCGGCCGCGCTGCAGTACGTGGCGCCGTATTCCGGTTGCGCGATGGGCGAGTACTTCCGCGATCGCGGACAGGATGCCCTGATCGTCTACGACGATCTGTCCAAGCAGGCCGTGGCCTATCGCCAGATCTCGCTGCTGCTGAAGCGCCCGCCGGGCCGCGAGGCGTATCCGGGCGACGTGTTCTATCTCCACTCGCGTCTGCTTGAGCGCGCCTCGCGCGTGTCCGAGGCCTATGTCGAGAAGTTCACCAACGGCGAGGTCAAGGGCAAGACCGGCTCGCTGACTGCGCTGCCGATCATCGAGACCCAGGGCGGCGACGTCTCCGCATTCGTGCCGACCAACGTGATCTCGATCACCGACGGCCAGATCTTCCTGGAAACCGACCTGTTCAACGCCGGCATCCGCCCGGCCGTCAACGCCGGCATCTCGGTGTCGCGCGTGGGCGGTTCGGCGCAGACCAAGATCGTCAAGAAGCTCTCCGGCGGCGTCAAGCTGGCGCTGGCGCAGTTCCGCGAGCTGGCCGCGTTCGCGCAGTTTGCCTCGGACCTGGACCCGGCCACCCGCGCCCAGCTTGATCGCGGCCAGCGCGTCACCGAGCTGATGAAGCAGAAGCAGTATTCGCCGCTGTCGATCGCCGAGCTGGCGCTGTCGGTCTACGCCGCCGAGAAGGGCTACCTCGACGACCTGCCGGTGAACAAGGTGCTGCCGTTCGAGAAGGGCCTGCACGCCTTCATGCATCAGACCCACGAGGAACTGATGAAGAAGATCGTCGCCACCGGCGCCTGGGACAACGACATCGAAGCCACCTTCAAGGCCTCGCTGGACGAGTACAAGAAGACCGGCAGCTGGTAAGAGAGCCGGGAATCGGGAGTAGGGAATAGGGAATCGGAAAAGCAACGGGCCTCGCCGCTACTGGCGATTCCCCATTCCCGATTCTCGATTCCCCGAGCAAGCATAGCGAGCGAGACAAATGGCCAGCGGACGCGAAATCAAAACCAAGATCAAGAGCACGCAGAACATGCGCAAGGTGACGCGCGCGCTCGAGATGGTCTCGGCGGCCAAGATCCGTCGCGCACAGGACCTGATGCGCGCCTCGCGCCCGTATGCGCGGCTGATGCGCAAGGTGATCGCGCACGTGGCGCAGGCCAGCACGGATTTCAGCCATCCGTTTTTGGTCGAGCGCGACAACGTGGCGCGGGTCGGCTACATCGTGGTGTCGACCGACCGCGGCCTGTGCGGCGGCCTCAACTCCAACCTGTTCCGCCGCCTGCTGCCGGCGATCGCCGAGTGGCAGAAGCAGGGCGTGCAGGTCGACGTGGTGGCGATCGGCCAGAAGGCGATCTCGTTCTTCCGCCGCATCAAGGGCGTCAACTTGGTCGGCACGGTCAGCCACCTGGGCGAGAAACCGCGGCTGGAGCAGCTGGTCGGCGTGATCAAGGTGATGATGGACGCCTACGCGGCCAACGGCCTGGATCGCGTGTTCCTCGCCTACAGCGACTTCGTCAACACCATGACGCAGAAGCCGACCATCGACGCGCTGCTGCCGCTGCCGCTGGTGGCGGCCGAGCTGGAAGCGCATGAGGATGCCGGCGAGTCGGCCTATGCGGGCGTGAAGCTGGAAGCCGGGCACGACTGGGACTACCTCTACGAGCCCGACGCGCAGACCGTGCTGGAGCACGTGCTGGGCCGCTACATCGAGTCGGTGGTGTACCAGGCCACACTGGAGAATCTGGCCAGCGAGCACGCCGCCCGCATGGTCGCGATGAAGGCCGCGTCGGACAACGCAAACAAGGTGATCGACACGCTGACGCTGACCTACAACAAGGCACGCCAGGCGGCGATCACGCAGGAAATTTCCGAGATCGTGGGTGGCGCGGCGGCGGTATGAGTGCGATCGGTCGGGCTGGTTCGATCAGTCTGGCCAGAGCGATCAATTTAACTGGTGCGATCATCCTTGATCGCAGAGCAAGATCAAAAAGCGGCCATCCATGGCCGCACTCCTAGTAAGGGCGACGCTTCGGCGGCGCTTCGATAAAACCTCAAGAGATTCATCCGGAGCTATCAGCATGAGCCAGGGCAAAGTTGTTCAGATCATCGGCGCGGTCGTCGACGTGGAGTTCGCGCGTGACCAGGTGCCGCAGGTGTACGACGCACTCAAGATCGACGGCACCGACATCACGCTGGAAGTGCAGCAGCAGCTCGGCGACGGCATCGTGCGCGCGATCGCGCTGGGTTCCACCGAGGGCCTGAAGCGCGGCCTCATGGCACGCAACACCGGCGAAGGCATCAAGGTGCCGGTCGGCAAGGCCACCCTGGGCCGGATCATGGACGTGCTGGGCAATCCGATCGACGAGGTCGGCCCGATCGAGGCGAAGGATCACTGGGTGATCCACCGCGAGGCGCCGAGCTACGACGAGCAGGCCGCGTCGAACGACCTGCTGGAAACCGGCATCAAGGTGATCGACCTGGTCTGCCCGTTCGCCAAGGGCGGCAAGGTCGGCCTGTTCGGCGGCGCCGGCGTGGGCAAGACGGTGAACATGCTGGAGCTGATCAACAACATCGCCACCCAGCACGCCGGCCTGTCGGTGTTCGCCGGCGTCGGCGAGCGCACCCGCGAAGGCAACGACTTCTACCACGAGATGCAGGACGCGGGCGTCGTCAAAATCGACAACCTGCCCGAGTCGAAAGTGGCGATGGTCTACGGCCAGATGAACGAGCCGCCGGGCAACCGTCTGCGCGTGGCGCTGACCGGCCTGACCATGGCCGAGTACTTCCGCGACGAGAAGGACGAGAGCGGCAAGGGCAAGGACGTGCTGTTCTTCGTCGACAACATCTACCGCTACACCCTGGCCGGTACCGAAGTGTCCGCGCTGCTCGGCCGCATGCCGTCGGCGGTGGGCTACCAGCCGACGCTGGCCGAGGAAATGGGCGTGCTGCAGGAGCGCATCACCTCGACCAAGACCGGCTCGATCACCTCGATCCAGGCCGTCTACGTGCCCGCCGACGACTTGACCGATCCGTCGCCGGCGACCACCTTCGCGCATCTGGACTCCACCGTGACGCTGTCGCGCGACATCGCCTCGCGCGGCATCTACCCGGCGGTGGACCCGCTCGACTCGACCAGCCGTCAGCTCGATCCGAACGTGGTCGGCGCCGAGCACTACGACGTGGCCCGCCGCGTGCAGGGTACGCTGCAGCGCTACAAGGAGCTGAAGGACATCATCGCGATCCTGGGCATGGACGAGCTGTCCGAAGAGGACAAGCAGGCCGTGTACCGCGCGCGCAAGTGCGAGCGCTTCTTCTCGCAGCCGTTCCACGTGGCCGAAGTGTTCACCGGCTCGCCCGGCAAGTACGTGTCGCTGGCCGAAACCATCCGTGGCTTCAAGATGATCGTCGACGGCGACGTGGACCACCTGCCGGAGCAGGCGTTCTACATGGTCGGCGGCATCGACGAGGCGATCAAGAAGGGTGAGGAGATGGGGGCCAAGAAAGCCGCCTGAGGCGGCTTTCGGGAATAGTAAATAGGGAATAGGGAATCGGAATTGCCGCGACCTGCCCGCTTTCACTATTCCCCATTCCCTATTCTCCATTCCCTTCGAGCAAAGCGAGAAATCCCATGACAACCATCCGAGTCGACATCGTCAGCGCCGAGGCCGAGATTTTTTCCGGCGAGGCGACCATGGTCGTGGCGACCGGTGACCAGGGCGAGCTGGGTATCACGCCGCGCCACGCGCCGCTGATCACCCGACTCAAGCCCGGCCATGTCGACGTATTGCTGGAAGGCGGCGAGCGCCAGCAGTTCTATGTTTCCGGCGGCATCCTCGAAGTGCAGCCGCAGGTGGTCACCGTGCTGGCCGATACTGCCGCACGGGCGGCGGACCTGGATGAGGTATCCGCGCAGCAGGCGATGAAGGAAGCGCGCGACGCGCTGGCCAACCGCACCGACGCGATCGAACTGGCCGAGGCACAGACCCGGCTCACCCAGGCGATGGCCCAGTTGCAGGCGCTGGAGCGGCTGCGCAAGAACCTCAAGCACTGAGGCCCCGCGGCCGGATTCCTGCCGCTAGAGGTTTTCCGGCCCGCGGCGCAGCCAGCTGTCGATCAATGCCTTGTCGTAGCGCAGCGGATCGGTATCGCCCACGCGCGCGGCGCCACTCTGCAGGTAGCCCAAGTTGCGCAGCTTGCGCGAACCTTCGCGCACCACCTTGCCGTTGCTGTCGGTCAGTTTGAAGTCGAGATCGATGCGCGGCGGATAGACGTCCTTCATGAAGCGCACGTACCTCAACTGCGGGCCGTGCCAGGGCTCGTAGCCGCCGGCGAGCTTGATGTCGGTGATGTTGACCTCCAGGCGATCGCCGGCCGGCAGCATCTTCGTGGCGCGCTTGATCAGATGGGCCTTCAGCGGCTCCAGGTAGCTCCTCCCGTTGAAGCGGTCCTGCAGGCCGTATTGCCGGGCCTCGCTGAACTCCTCCGGATTGACGTAATTCACGGTGACCCGCGCGCCGGGAACGGGCTCGCCCACGGCGATCGTCGGCGGCGGCGCGGCCGCGGCCATCGCGGGTGCCAGCCCGCCGGCCGTGGCCAGGGCAAGCAGGGCCACGAAACTGCACGGATGGATTCCGGTCATGCGCGTCATGCTGCACCTCGTCTGTTTGCTGCTTGTCGGCGCCAGTCTGTCACGGCGATCGTTGCGCTTTTGTATGCGCCTTCGCAAGCCGCGGCTAGGGCTCGGCCGCACCGGACCGGCGGCATCGGCTGCTATGCTTTTGCTTCGTTCGGAACGGGGTCGCAACCGATGGAAACAACGCCGCTGCACGTGATCATCCTGGCGGCCGGTGCCGGCACGCGGATGAAATCCAATCGCGCCAAGGTGCTGATGCCGCTGGCTGGCAAGCCGCTGCTGGCGCACGTGCTCGCCACCGCGCGAACCTTGCAGCCAGCCGCCATCCACGTCGTCTACGGGCATTGTGGCGAGCAGGTGCGCGCGGCGTTTGCCTCGCAGGACGATCCCGGATCAGAGCCGGGGCAGGCCCTGCATTGGGTGTTGCAGGCTGAGCGGCTCGGCACCGGTCACGCGGTGGAGCAGGCGATCGCCGGCGTGCCGCGCGCGGCACGCGTACTGGTGCTGTACGGCGACGTGCCGCTGACCCGCGCGGAAACGCTGCGCCAGCTGCTGGACGCCGAAGGCGGCTTCAGCCTGCTCACCACGCGGCTGGCCGATCCGACCGGCTACGGGCGCGTGCTGTGCGACGGCAACGGCCACGTGCGCGAGGTGGTCGAGGAGAAGGACGCCGACGCCGGCCAGCGCGCGGTCAACCTGGTCAACACAGGCATCCTGCTGGCCGACGCGCTGGCCTTGCGCGGCTGGCTCAAGCAACTCGATCGCGACAACGCGCAAGGCGAGTACTACCTCACGGACATCTTCGCGATGGCTGCTGCCGAGGGCCGCGGCGCACTCAGCGTCGAGTGCGCCGACCCGGTGGAAGCCGCCGGCGCCAACGATCCCGTGCAACTGGCCGAGCTGGAAGCCGCCTGGCGTCGCCGCGCCGCGCACGCGTTGCTTCGCGATGGCGTGCGCATGGCCGACCCGCTGCGCGTGGAAGTGCGCGGCACGGTCGAGGCCGGCCGCGACGTCGAGCTCGACATCGACGTGATCCTGGAAGGGCGCGTGGTGCTCGGCGACGACGTGCGCATCGGCGCCTTCACTCGCCTGAAGGACGTGCAACTGGCCGCCGGCACCGTGCTGCATCCGCACTGCGATCTCGACGGCGTGGTCACTCACGGCCCGTGCACGATCGGCCCGTTCGCGCGGCTGCGTCCGGGCACCGAGCTGGACGCCGGCGTGCACGTGGGCAACTTCGTCGAGACCAAGAAAGCCCGCATCGGCGAAGGCAGCAAGGCCAACCACCTCACCTACCTCGGCGACACCGTGGTCGGCCGTGGCGTCAATATCGGCGCCGGCACCATCACCTGCAACTACGACGGCGTGAACAAGTTCGTTACCCGCATCGGCGACGGCGCCTTCATCGGCTCCAACTGCGCCCTGGTCGCCCCGGTGAGCATCGGCGCGCAAGCCACCCTCGGCGCCGGCTCGGTGATCACCCGCGACGCGCCGGAAGGCCAGCTGACTCTGGCGCGCGCCCGACAGCAGACGTTCGAGGGCTGGCGGCGACCGGTGAAACAGAAGTGAGGAGCGAAAGCTGAAGGGCCGCTCGCGCTGTTTTCGCGTCACGCGATCTGCGCGCCCGCGACGAGCCCCGTGCGTGTTCCGACCGTGACACTCGGCAAGGAAGGAGGACTGTGATGCAGAAATGGCTGAATGGCTTGATCGTGGTTTCGTCGATTGCGCTCTACGGTTGCGCTGGCGCCGGCTCGACGACAAGTGGCGCCCAGCAACGACAACTGCAATCGCTGCAACTGTTCGCCGCAGACGACACCCCGCGCTTCTCGCTTTACGTGGCATGCACCAGCGACAGCGTCAATTGCGTCAACGTCGGCAACGCGGTTTTCGCCTGGGCTCGCGATCACGACGTGACCGTCCACAACGTGGACTCCGATGATCCGGCGTTCACCGCCACCGCGTCGCGCGCCGCGGAGATCGCCTTGCCGTACCGGGTGGCCATCGACTACCGCCCCTCGGTGGCGCCTGGCTATTCGGCGTCTTCGTACAAGCAGTCCAGCGAGTCCTTTGCGCCGACGGTCGGTTACAGGGCCGTGATCTCGGTATTCCAGGCCGCTACCGGCAAATTGCTCATGCGGTCGCCGGTAAGGAACCAGCAAGCTGCGGATCACGGGAAAACGTCCAATCCCTACGTTCGTTCCCAGATGATCGAGCTGCTGGATTCGCTGGAGCCATCGGCGAAGGACTCCCGATGAAACCGGCGCATCGCTAAACGTAGCGCCAGCCGTCGATCTCGACCAGCAGTTCGCGGCGACAGATGTCGCCGTGCAGCAGCAGCAGGGGTACGCCCGGCAGGCGCTGCCGGAGCGCGTCGCGCACGCGCGGCGCGTCGCCGTCGTGGCGCAGGTAGACCTTGAGCGGTGAATGCGTGTCGAAGCCGGCGCGCATGTCGGCGCTGGCCAGCAGCGCGTCCAGGTTGGTCAGGGTTTCCTCCAGCTGCGCATCGAGGTTGTCGTGGTGGGCCGAGGCATGGCCCACGACCGCGGCGGTGCCGGAAATGGCCAGCGTGTCGCGGGCCGGCAGGAGCATCGCCCGCGCAAAGCTGGGCGGGGTGGGGCCGTATTGCCGCGGGTAGCGCCATGCGCTGACCTGGCGCGGGTTCTCGACCCGGTGGCCGGCCTGCTCGCCGGCCAGCAGGTAGACCTGCAGGCGGTGTTCCGCCGCGAGGTGGCCGATCGCGGTGGCGGCGGGGAAACCTTCGGCGAAGAAATCGCCCATGCCGGCGGCGCGGCCTTCGCAGAAGCGCTTGTAGCGTTCCGCATCGCCTTCGCCGTCGTTGATCGCGCCGATGTAGTTCCACACCCGCAGGACGTGCCGTGCGTCGCGGCCGGCGACGAACCGGTGCAGCAAGTCGTAGGCCTGCTTTGCGGTGGCGCGGGCGCCGCCGTGTTCGCGTTCGTCCAGCTCGACCGCGGCGAACAGCCAGCCGCCGCCGGTCGACCAGCGCAACGCGCCTTCCATGCCGCAGCGCACCGGCGCGTCCACCTGCCACAGTTCCAGCGGCGCGGGGGCATCGGTGCTGGCCAGCGCCACCTGCAGGTGGCGCGGATCGTCACCGGAGGGTACGGCTGGGTCGAAACCGAGCACCGCCAGCGTGCCCGGCGCCTCCAGCAGGGTGGCGACCTCCGCCATGCGATAGGACACCTGCGGCGCCCGCCGCGCCCGAGCTTCCACCTGCGGGTTTTCACATCCCTGGATCATGCTGGCCAACCGGAACGACAAGGCCGCTATGTTACACTCTGCGCCCACTGCCACCGGGGGGAGGCAATGCATCTGGCGTACGGAATCGAGCATGGCGGAACAGACAGAGGCGCAGCACGAGTTGGCCACCCTGGTGGTGGAATGCCTCAACCTCGAGGACGTCAATGCCGAGCAGATCGACCCCGATGCACCGCTGTTCGGGGGCGAACTGGGGCTCGACTCCATCGATGCACTGGAGATCGCCCTGGCCGTCTCCAAGCGCTACGGCTTCCAGCTGCGCTCGGACAACCCGGAAAACCGTCAGATCTTCGCCAGCCTGCGCAATCTGTCGAGCCACGTCGAGCAGCACCGCGCCTGAACGGTCGGTGCGGGATGGAGCGGTCGTGCGGGCTGGTCATGGACGCCTTGGCGCCGCATGGCGCCGCGCTTTCCGCCTTCGTCACGCCACCGTGCGCCACGCGTGGCAAGCTGCCGGTGCCGACCGAGTCGTCGCGGAATCGCGCATGAAATCCGCCGTATCCCCCCATGTTCCGACCTCGCGGCGCCACGCCTTGTGGTTGCTGCTCGCCTATCCGGTGTTCGCCATCGCCGGGGTGGTCACCCATCGGCCGATCTTCGCGCTGCTGGCGCTGGCGGTGCTGGCCAGCGTGCTGATGCTGCCGCGGCTGCAGTCGCGCCGACCGCTGCCGTGGTTGCTGTGGCTGCTGATGCTGGCCGGCGTGTGGCTGGCCTCGCGGCTCGGGCTGGCCGACCTGCTGCTGGAGGCGGTGCCGATCCTGATCAACGTGGCGCTGGCATGCTGGTTCGGCCGCAGCCTGCTCGGCGGCGAGCCGCTCGTGGCGCGTTTCGTGGTGGCGATCGAGGGTGCCGAGCGGCTGCGCGAGCCCGGCGTGGCGCGCTATGCGCGGCAGATCACCTGGTTCTGGACCGTGCTGCTGGCGGCGCAGGCGCTGCTGTTGACCGGCCTGCTGCTGTTCGCCGCACGCGACGGGCTGCTGCCGCGCCTCGGTGTGACGTCGGCGTGGTCGGTGCCCGAGCGCTGGGCCTCGGCATGGCTGCACGTGGGCTGCTACCTGCTGCTGGGCGCGGCGTTCCTGCTGGAGTACGCCTGGCGGCGCTGGCGCCTGCGCCATCTCAGCCACCCCGGCCTGCACGACATGCTGCTGAAACTGGCCCTGCGCTGGCCGCAGCTGCTGCACGGCAACGGCGGCGTCTCGCCATGAGCGGGTACGCACAGGCGTTGCAGTTCGCGGCCGATCATCCGGCCTTGCCCGGTCACTTCCCGGGACAGCCGCTGGTGCCCGGCGTGTTGCTGCTGGAGCAGCTGGCGCTGGCGCTGCGCGCGTGGCGCGGCCAGCGGCTGGTGCGCGTGCCGGAGGCGAAATTCGTGGCGCCGCTGCGGCCCGGCGAAGCGGCCCGGCTGGAACTGATGCCCCTCGCGGCATCGGCTTCGCGGGTCCGTTTCCGCATCGAGCGCGACGGCATGCTGCTGGCGCGTGGCGTCATCGAGGGCGAGGCATGAGCGACAGCGAACACTGGCAGAGCCGGCCCGAGGGCGGCGGCCGCTTCGCGCTGTGGCTGATCCGCGCGATTGCCCTGCATGGCGGGCGCCGGCTGGGTCGCTGCTGCCTGTATCCGATCACGCTGTACTTCTACTGCCGCCGCGGGCCGGAGCGCCGGGCTTCGGCGCACTACCTGCAGCGCGTGTTCGGTCGCCCGGCCACGCCATGGCAGGTGCTGAAGCACATCCACTGTTTCGCCGCCACGATCATGGACCGGATCTTCCTGCTCGCCCGCGGCGAGCAGCCGTTCCAGTTCGAGACGCAAGGCCTGGACCTGCTGGAACAGCGCGCTGCGCTGGGCCGCGGCGTGTTGCTGCTGGGTTCGCACCAGGGCAGCTTCGAGGCGCTGCGCGCGATCGGCGCGCGCCGGCCCGAGCTGCCGCTGCGGGTGGTGCTGGACAAGCAGAAGACCCCGGCGATGACCGAGCTGCTGGAGGCGCTGGCGCCGGAGGTGGGCGCCTGCGTGATCGACGCCGCGCAGGATGGCACCTCGATCGCGCTGGCCATGGCCGAAGCCTGCCAGCACGGCGCGCTGGTGGCGATGCTGGCCGACCGCGGCCGCGGCCACGAGGTGCTGCGCCGCGTCGACCTGCTGGGCTCGCCGGCGCCGTTCCCGGTCAGCCCGTGGTTGCTGGCGCATACGCTCAAGGTGCCGGTGGTACTGTGCTTCGGGCTTTACCTCGGCGGCAATCGCTACCGGCTGGTGTTCGAGCCGTTCAGCGAACGAGTGGAGATTCCCCGGCATGATCGGGGGCCGGCGCTGGACGCCCTGCTCGAGCGCTACGCGCAACGGCTGGAGCACTACATCCGCGTCGCTCCCTACAACTGGTTCAACTTCTATGATTTCTGGCAAGACCCGCCTGCTGCTGAACCTGCTGCTGCCGTGCTGGGCGGTCACCGCGTGGGCGTCTGAACCGGCGGTCGCGGCCACCTCGACCCAGGCCGTGATCGCCGGCCTGCGCCAGCCGGCACCGGCGCACACCGCGTTCGCCGAGGCGCGTTTCCTCAAGATGCTGGATCGCCCGCTGGTGGTCTCCGGGCAACTGTCCTGGCTGGGCGACGACCGCCTGCAGCGGCGCGTCGAGCACCCTCGCGCGGAGACCGCCACGATCGCCGACGGCGAAGTGACCCAGCAGCGCGACGGCAAGCCGGCGCGGCACTTTTCGCTCAAGCGTGCGCCGCAGCTGCAGGTGCTGCTGGACAGCTTCGTTGCCTTGCTCGGCGGTGATGCTGCCCGCTTGGAGCAGGCGTTCGAGATCCAGCGCGAAGGCGATGCCGCCGGCGCGTGGACGCTGACCCTGGTGCCGCGCGACGCCCACGTGGCGAAGACGGTCGCGCGCATCCGCATCGACGGCGTGGGCGACCAGTCGCGCTGCATGCACATGCAGGAGGCCGACGGCGACCTGGCGGTCGACCTGCTTGGTCCGCTCGCCGAAAAGATGCCGGCCGAACCGACCCGCGCCGAGCTGCAGGCGCTGTGCACGGGTTCGCCCTGAACATGCACCGCGGCGCCCGCGCCACGCTGCTGGTCACCTGGCTGCTGGCGCTGGCCGGACTCGGCTGGATCGTGAGCCAGCGCCTGCACGTCAGCAGCGACCTGCGCAGCTTCATGCCCGCGCCGACCACGCCGGACCAGCGCCTGCTGATGGAGCAGGTGGGCGAGGGGCCGGGTTCGCGCCTGCTGCTGCTGTCGATCTCCGGCGCTTCCGACGGGCAACTGGCCGGCTTGAGCCAGGGCCTCGCTGCCGTCCTGAAAAAGGACGCGCGCTACAGCCAGGTGCTCAACGGCAGCTTCGACCTCGCGTCGCTCGATCCCCGGTTGCTGCCGTATCGCTACCTGCTCTCGCCCACGCTGGACACGCAGCCGCTGGACGAGGCCTATCTCGCCGATCAGTTGCAGCAGCGGCTGGACGACCTCTCCTCGCCGGCCGCCAGCCTGCTGAAGAACCTGCTGCCGCGCGATCCCACGCTGGAGACGCTGAAACTGGCCGAGCGCTGGGCGCCGGCGAAATCGCCCCAGCTGCGCGACGGCGTGTGGTTCACCCCGCAGCACGAAGCGTTGCTGCTGGTGCAGACCGTGGCCGCCGGCTTCGACCCCGGCGCGCAGCAGCAGGCGATCGACGGCATCCGCGAGGCGTTCCACGCGTTGCCCGGCAGTGCCGACGCGCGGCTGGAACTGAGCGGTCCGGGCTACTTCAGCGTGGTGATCGGCGCGCAGACGCGGCACCAGGCCGACTGGATCGGGCGCATCTCCACCGTGGGCTTCATCGCGCTGCTGCTGCTGGCCTATCGCAGCGTGAGCTCGCTGCTGCTGTCCGCGCTGCCGATCGCCAGCGCCGCACTGGCCGGCATCGCCGCGCTCACCCTCGTGTTCAGCGAAGTGCACGGCATCACCCTGGCGTTCGGCTTCACCTTGCTCGGCGTGGCGCAGGAATACCCGATCCGCGTGCTCAGCCACCGCCGCGCCGGCGAGGACGCGTTGCAGAGCGTGCGCGACCTGTGGCCGCTGCTGCTCACCGCGATCGCCTCGGCCTGCATCGCCTACCTGGCGTTCTACGCCTCCGGCGTGGCCGGGCTGCAGCAGTTGGCGGTATTCACCATCGTGGGGTTGCTGGTGGCGGGCCTGAGCACGCGCTACCTGCTGCCGCATCTGTTGCCGCGGCGCGTGCGCGACGTGGCCGCGATGGGCTGGTTGATCCGTGCTCGCGGCTGGCTCGACCGGCTGCCGCGCCCGCGCTGGATTCCGCTGCTGGTGGCGCTGGCGATCGCTGCGATGCTGGCGCTGGCGCCGGGCCCGTTCTGGCAGAACAACCTCGCTGCACTGACGCCGGTGCCGAGCGCGTTGTTGCAGCACGATGCGCGTCTGCGCCAAGCGCTGGGTGCGCCGGACGTGCGTTACCTGCTGTTGTTGCAGGCACCCACCGAACAGGGCGTGCTGGCGCTGTCGCAATCGCTGCAGCCGCAGGCCGATGCGCTGGTGGAGCGGCACGCAGTCGACGCGATCGAGCTGCCCTCGCGCTACCTGCCTGCCGTGGCGCAGCAGCGCGCGCGGCAGCAGAAGTTGCCCGATCGCGCCATGCTCGAACATGCGCTGGCCGGGGCGCTGCAGGGCATGCCGTTCCGCGCCGACCTGTTCCAGCCGTTCGTCGATGACGTGGAAACCGCACGCGCGCTGCCGCCGCTGACGCCCGAGCGCTACGCGCAGACGCCGCTGGGCCAGCGCCTGGCCGCGATGCTGGTGCAGCGCGATGGCCACTGGCTGGGCCTGGCCACGGTCAGCGGCGTGCATGACGTCGCCGCGCTGCAGACGCTGGGCGCGGACCGCGGCGGCGCGGTGCATCTGCTTGATCTCAAGGCCGCCTCCGAATCGCTGGTGGCCGCCTATCGCACGCGCATCCTGCAGGCGCTGCTGGCGGCCGGACTGCTGCTGGTGGTGACGATCTCGGTCGCCCTGCGCAGCGCGCGCCGCGCCTGGCACGTGCTGGCGCCGATGACGCTGGCAACCTTCCTGGTGCTCGCGGTCGAACGCGTGGCCGGCATCGAGATCTCGCTGTTCCACCTGGTCGCGCTGATCCTCGCCGGCGGCCTGGGCCTGCATTACGCGCTGTTCTTCGAGCGCGACACCGGCGACCCGGCCGAGCAGCGGCGCACCTTGCACGCCACCCTGGTCTGCGTGCTGTCCGCGCTGCTGGTGTTCGGCATGCTGGCGTGGGCGACGATTCCGGTGTTGCGCGCGATCGGGCTCACGGTGAGCCTGGGCGTGGCGTTCCACTTCTGCCTGTCGATCCTGATGGCGCCGCATGCTCGACAAGACTGACTGGGCCCACCTCATCCCGCACGCCGGCCGCATGTGCCTGCTCGATGCGGTACTGGCGTGGGACGAGCGCGGCATCCACGCCATCAGCGCCGGTCACGCGCGCCTGGACAACCCGCTGCGCGGCGAGCGCGGCCTGCACGCGGTGCACCTGGCCGAGTACGGTGCACAGGCGATGGCCGTGCATGGCGCATTGCTGGCGCGCGAGCGGGGCCATGAAACGGTGCGCCCCGGCTGGCTGGTCAGCCTGCGCGAGGTGGACTTGTTCGCGGAACATGTCGACCATCTGGATGGCCGTCTGGACGTCCATGCCGAATGTCTGTACGCCGACGACGGCGGCGCCCAGTATGCGTTCCGCGTCGAGCACCAAGGCCGCCTGCTGTGCCGCGGCCGCGCCGCGGTGATCCACCCCCAATCCTGATTCGAGGTCGCCCATGCCCACTCCCACCTCCCTGCGACGCGCCCTGGTCACCGGTGGCAGCGGCGAGCTTGGCGGCGCCATCGCCCAGGCACTGGCCGGCGGCGGCTACCACGTGATCGTGCACGCGAACCGCAGCCTGCATCGCGCAGAGGCGGTGGTCGGCGAAATCGTCGCCGGCGGCGGCAGTGCACAGGCCACCGCCTTCGACGTGAGCGACGCCGAGGTCACCCGCGCGGCGCTGGACGTGCTGCTCGGCGAGGGCTGCATCCATGCGGTGGTCAACAACGCCGGCATCCACGACGACGCGCCGATGGCCGGGATGAGCTCCGAGCAATGGCACCGGGTGATCGACGTGAGCCTGCACGGCTTCTTCAATGTCACCCAGCCGCTGCTGCTGCCGATGGCGCGCGCGCGCTTCGGCCGCATCGTGTCGATCAGCTCGGTCGCGGCGCTGCTGGGCAACCGCGGGCAGACCAACTACGCCGCCGCCAAGGCTGCGCTGCATGGCGCCAGCAAATCGCTGGCGCGCGAAATGGCTTCGCGCGGGATCACCGTCAACGTGGTCGCGCCTGGCGTGATCGAGGGGCGCATGGCCGACGCCGCGTTCCCGCCCGAACGCATCCGCGAGCTGGTGCCGGCCCAGCGCGCCGGCACGCCGGAGGAAGTGGCGGCACTGGTGGCGTTCCTGTGCTCGGAGGCGGCCGGCTACATCAACGGCCAGGTGATCGGGGTAAACGGCGGGATGGCCTGATCCCGCGCTAAAGACTGCCCCCGCGGGGCCGATACCGACACTGGAGGGCCCAGTCGGGTCCCCGCAACCGAGTCCGGGCGCGTGGCGCCGGGAGTGTCCGTGATCGAGCACGAATTCATCGAGGAAGACAGCCTGGAGCTGGCCGACCCGTGCAGCGAGGTGCTGACGGCGCGGCCGGTGGCCGTCGAGGCGCCCGACGAATGGCGCGTGCTCGATTCGCTGGCGGCGCTCACCCATCACCGCGATCTCGACGCGCTGGACCACAGCCTGGTGCTGACCCTGGCCGAACTGACCGGTGCGCGCCGCGTGACCCTGGCCAAGTGCTTCCCCGAGGACAGCGCGCTGGAAAGCGTGGTGTGCTGCTCGCCCGACAGCGTCGGCGCGTACCAGGTGCATCCGCTGGAACCGGAATGCCTGGGTGCGGCGCTGGGCCCGATCCATCGCTGCCTGCAGGACATGCAGGCGCAGACCGAAACCCGCAACGGCCTGCATCGCCAGTTGGTGCCGATCGTGCGTGAAGGGCATGCGATCGGTGCGCTGCAACTGGACAGCGCGCTGGCGCCGCTGCGCAGCCGGTCGCTGATCGACGGCTTCGCGCGCATCTACGCCAACTACACCGCGCTGCTGCACGAGAGCGAGCACGACAAGCTGACCGGCCTGTACAACCGGCGCAGCCTGGAGCGCCAGCTGCAGCGGATGCTGCAACTGCGCGATACGCCGCTGCGGCCGTATCCGCTCGCCGTTCCGCCCGCGCAGGAGCAGCGCGCGGCGCCGGCCGGCGAGGCGGCGCAGGTGTGGCTGGCGATCGTGGACATCGACCATTTCAAGCACATCAACGACAATTTCGGCCACGTCTACGGCGACGAGGTGATCCTGCTGCTGGCACAGCAGATGCGCGCCTGCTTCCGTCGCGGCGACGTGCTGTTCCGCTTCGGCGGCGAGGAGTTCGTGGCCCTGTTCAGCGCCACCGACGAGGTCACCGTGCACGGCGTGCTGGAACGCTTCCGCGCGCACGTTGCCCGCTTCGCCTTCCCGCTGGTCGGTCACGTCACCATCAGCATCGGCTACTCGCGCATCGGCGCGCACGACTACCCCGCCGTGGCGCTCGACCGCGCCGACCAGGCGCTGTATTTCGTCAAGCAGCACGGCCGCGACGGCGTGCGCGGCTACGAGGAACTCGGCGCCTGCGGCGCACTCGGCCGTGGCCTCGCCGCGGGCAGCATCGACCTGTTCTAGCCGCCCATCCTTCGGCCGTCCGCAGGACGCTTCCCGCTCACGTGCGCAGCAGCAAGCGGTAGGCCGGGTGCGCGCTGTCGTCCACGTGCGGGTAGCCGAGCGTGGCGAGGAACCGCGCGAACAGGGCGTGTTCGGCGGCCGGCACCTGCAGGCCGACCAGGATGCGGCCGTGGTCGGCGCCGTGGTTGCGGTAGTGGAACAGGCTGATGTTCCAGTCCGGGTGCAGCTGGTCGAGGAAGTGCACCAGGGCGCCGGGGCGTTCGGGGAATTCGAAGCGGTACAGCAGTTCGTCGCGGGCCAGCGGCGAGCGGCCGCCGACCATGTGGCGCAGGTGCAGCTTGGCCAGTTCGTCGTCGGTGAGGTCGAGCACGGCGAAGTCCTGCGCATGGAAGGCGGCGACCAGCGCCTCGCGTTCGGCGCGGCTGGCGATCTGCACGCCGACGAAGATGTGTGCGCTGTGCGTGTCGCCGATGCGGTAGTTAAACTCGGTGATCTGGTGCCGGCCCAGCGTGGCGCAGAAGCGGCGGAAGCTGCCGCGCTCCTCCGGGATGGTCACCGCGAACACCGCCTCGCGCTGCTCGCCCAGCTCGGCGCGCTCGGCGACGAAGCGCAGGCGGTCGAAGTTCATGTTGGCGCCGGAGACGATCGCCACCAGCGTGCCGTCGTCGCCGGGGTGCGCGGCGGCGTACTGCTTCAGCCCGGCCAGGGCGAGTGCGCCGGCGGGCTCGGGCACGCTGCGGGTGTCGTGGTAGATGTCGCGGATCGCCGCGCAGATCGCGTCGGCATCCACCCGCAGCATGGCATCGACGTGCTGCCGGCACAGCGCAAAGGTCAGCGCGCCGACCTGCTTCACCGCGGTGCCGTCGGCGAACAGGCCCACCTCGTCCAGCACCACGCGCTCGCCGCGCTCCAGCGAGCGCGCCATCGCGTCCGAATCCGCCGCCTGCACGCCGATCACCTGCACCGCAGGCCGCAGCGCCTTGATGCACGCGGCCACGCCGGCGAGCAGGCCGCCGCCGCCGACCGGCACGAACACCGCCTGCAGCGGGCCGGGGTGCTGGCGCAGGATCTCCAGCGCGATGGTGCCCTGGCCGGCGATCACCGCCGGGTCGTCGAACGGATGCACGAACACCGCAGCGCGCTCGGCTTGCAGTTGCGCGGCGGCGGCCTGAGCCTCGCTGTAGGAGTCGCCGGCCAGCAGCACCTCGACCATCGCGCCGCCGAAGCGGCGCACCGCATCCACCTTCACCTGCGGCGCGGTCACCGGCATCACGATGGTGGCTCGGATACCCAGCTTCGCCGCGGCCAGCGCCACGCCTTGCGCGTGGTTGCCGGCCGAGGCGGCGATCACGCCACGCGCGCGCTGTGCCGCATCCAGCTGCACCATGCGGTTGTACGCGCCGCGCAGCTTGAACGAGAACACGCTCTGCTGGTCCTCGCGCTTGAGCAGTACGCGCCGGCCAAGCCGTGCGCCGAGCAACGGCGCCTCGTCCAGCGCCGATTCGCGCGCCACGTCATGCACGCGGGCGCCGAGGATCTGCGCGAGCAGGGCGTCGTCGCCGTCGAGCGGCAGTGGCGCGGCTGCATTCACGCGGCGAGCGCGGCGGCCGGGTGCGCCACCTGCAGCACGTCCACCAGCTTGCGCGTCTGCTGCATGATCCGGCCCAGCCCGGCCTCGTCGCATTGCACGGTGAGGACCAGCCGCGACACCGACGGGTCGTGCGTGGGGCCGACGGTCAGCGTGTCGATGTTGTAGCCGCGCGCGGCAAACAGCCCGGCCACGCGCACCAGCGCGCCGGCTTCGTTCTGCAGCAGGATGGACAGGGTGTGGTTCATGGCGATGCTCCGTGGGTGGTCCCTTTCCCTGCGGTCTCCGGAGGGAGAAGGGAAAATCAAAAGCTCAGAACATGTGCGACGTCGCGCCTTCGTCCACGGCTGCCGCCTTGCGCGAGGCGATGAAATCGCCGGTAATCATCTGCGCGTAGCTGGCGCCGGGGCCGACCATCGGGTACACGCCGGCGTCCGGGTCGATCACCACTTCGAGGAAGGCCGGGCCGGCGAAGGCGAGGAAATCGGCGACGGTCGCCTCCAGCGCAGCCGGCTGGTCGAGTCGTCGCGCCCAAGCGAATCCGTCGGCCTGCGCGGCGAGCACGAAATCCTTCTTGTGCAGGCTCTTGTCGGAGCCGGCAAAGCGACCCTTGAAATACAGCCGCTGCCACTGCCGCACCATGCCGTCGCCGCTGTTGTTGAGCACCACGACCTTCAGCGGCAGGCCGTAGGTGGTGACGGTTTCCAGCTCGCCGATGTTCATGCGGATGCTGGCGTCGCCGTCGATGTCGATCACGAGCTTGCCCGGGTGCGCGAACTGCGCGCCGATCGCCGCGGGCAGGCCGAAGCCCATCGTGCCCATCGAGCCGGAGGTGAGCCAATGCCGTGGCGCGCGGAAATCGAAGTACTGCGCCGCCCACATCTGGTGCTGGCCGACGCCGGTGCTGATGATCGCGCGGCCCTGCGTGTGGCGGTTGAGCGCCTCGATCACCGCATATGGCTGGATCAGCGCGCTGGCGCGGTCGTAGTCCATGGCGTGCGTGCGCTTGAGCCCGGCCACGTGCGCATGCCACGCGGAGAGCTGCGGCGCGATGGCGTGCGCGCGGCCGTACGCGGTGAGCCGTTCCAGCGCGCGCGTGAGCGGGCCGACGTGGTGCCAGTCCACGCGCTTGACCTTGCCGATCTCGGCCGGGTCGATGTCGATCTGCGCGATGAACTTCGCGCCCGGCGCGAACCTGTCCGGCACGCCGGCCACGCGATCGTCGAAGCGCGCGCCCAACGCCAGCACGAAGTCGCAGTCTTCCACCGCGTAGTTCGCATAGGCGGTGCCGTGCATGCCGAGCATGTGCAGCGCGCGCGGGTCGGCGGTGTCGAACGCGCCCAGGCCCATCAAGGTGGTGGTGACCGGCAGCCCGAAGGCGTCGACGAAGTCGCGCAGCGCCGTGCTGGCCTCCGCCGCGATCACGCCGCCGCCGGCGTAGATCAGCGGTCGCCGCGCCTGAGCCAGCGCGGCAAAGAACGCCGCGCAGTCCGTGTCGGAGAGGCTGGCCTGCTCCACCGTGCGCAGCCGCGAGCGATAGCCGCCGAGCAGCAGTTCGCCGCTGCCGTGCCAGTCGATCGCGGCGTTCTGCACGTCCTTGGGCACGTCCACCACCACCGGGCCGGGGCGGCCGCTGCGCGCCAGGGTGAACGCGGTGCGCACGGTCGCCTCCAGCTGCGCCGCATCGGTGACCAGGAACACGTGCTTGGCGCAGGCGCCCATGATGTTGCTGACCGGCGCCTCCTGGAACGCGTCGCTGCCGATCGAGGCGGTGCCGACCTGGCCGCAGATCACCACCAGCGGAATCGAGTCGGCCATCGAGTCGCGCACCGGCGTGACCATGTTGGTCGCACCCGGGCCGGAGGTGACGATGGCCACGCCGACCTTGCCCGAGGCGCGCGCGTAGCCGGCCGCCATGAACCCGGCGCCCTGCTCGTTGGCCGGCACCACCAGCGGCATCGACTCGCCGCCGTCTTCGCGGGGGTGCAAGGCGTTGTGGCGGAACACCGCGTCGTACACCGGCAGGATCGCGCCGCCGGAGTAGCCGAAGATCACCTCCACGCCCTCGTCGGCGAGCACCTGCACGATCGCCTCGGCGCCGCTGGCCGGCACCGCGACGGGTGAGGGATGGGCGACGGCGACGGCCGCGCTGGCGGGTGGGGAAGAGGTGGTCACGATGACTCCTGGCGATGCCGGTCGGGCCGGCGGGTCGAAGAGGTGCGGCTCAGTTGCGGATCAGTTCTTCCGCGGCGCCCTGGTGCACGGGCACGCCGTAGGTCGAGATGATCCGCAGCTCCTGCGCCACGGCGGAGAAGTTCTCCCACGCGATGCCGTTGACGTCGGCCTCGCAGGTGAAGCCGCGCGCGTCGTCGTCCTCGAAACCCACGTGGCGCAACTGTCCGGCGTGCGCGGGTTCGCGGCTGATCGAGAAGTTGAGCTGGTCGGTACGCCACAGGGCGTAGCTGCCGGGCACCAGCGCGTGCGGCGGCTGGCCCAGGCGGGCGCTGTAATCGGCGACGGAGGCGTCCAGGTCGGCAACGGCCAGGGCGATGTGGAAGCGTTTCATGGCAAACCTCGTGATGTCGGGACAAGTCATTCGGGTCGCCGGCGAAGCGCCGGCCGACCCGCGGGGATTCAACCGGCTTTCTTCAGCGGCTCGACGACGGTCTTCGGTGCGCTTGGCTGCAGCCACGGCATCTGTGCCCGCAGCTTCGCGCCGACCTGCTCGATCGGATGCGCGAGGTCGGCCTGCTTGAGCCGGTTGTAGTTCGGCAGGCCGGCGGCGTATTCGGCCGTCCAGTTGCGCGCGAAGGTGCCGTCCTGGATGTCGGCGAGCACTTCCTTCATGCGCGCCTTCACGCCGGCGTCGACCACCCGCGGGCCGCTGACGTAGTCGCCGTACTGCGCGGTCTCGGAGACGAACTGCAGCATCTTGGCCAGGCCGCCCTCGTAGAACAGGTCGACGATCAGCTTCAGCTCGTGCATCACCTCGTAATAGGCGATCTCCGGCTGGTAGCCGGCTTCCACCAGGGTCTCGAAACCCTTGGTCACCAGCTCGCTGGCGCCGCCGCAGAGCACCGCCTGCTCGCCGAACAGGTCGGTCTCGGTCTCTTCCTTGAAGTCGGTCTTGATGAGCATCGCGCGGCCGCCGCCGATGCCGTCGGCGTAGCCCCGGGTCTTCGCCTCGGCCTGGCCGCTGACGTCCTGGTGCACCGCCCAGATGCACGGCACGCCGCGGCCGCGCTCGTACTCGCTGCGCACCAGCGCGCCGGGGCCCTTGGGTGCGACCAGGATCACGTCGACGTCGGCGCGCGGCACGATCTGCCCGAAATGCACGTTGAAACCGTGCGCGAACAAGAGCGCGGCGCCGGGCTTGAGGTTCGGCTCGATCGCTTCCTTGTACAGCGCGGGCTGCACCATGTCGGGCGTGAGCACGGCGACCAGGTCGGCGCCCTTCACGGCTTCGGCCGGCTCGGCCACCTTGAAGCCGTCGGCCTTGGCCTTGTGCCAGGTCGGGCCGTTCGGGCGCAGGCCGACCACCACGTCGAGGCCGGAATCGCGCAGGTTCAGCGCGTGCGCGCGGCCCTGGCTGCCGTAGCCGAGCACGGCGATGCGGGATGAGGCGAGGGTGTTGGGGCTGCTCATGCGGTGACTCCCTGGTTGGATGCGATGGTGGTGTGCGGTGCGGGTGAGGCGGGTTGCGTGGTGGCGCCATCGGAGGCAGAGCCCACCAGCAGGGCGAACTTGGCGAGCACGCCGCGGCTGACTTTCGGTGCCGGTGGCTGCCACCGCGCACGGCGCGCGGCGAGGTCGGCGTCGGTGGAAATTTCGCGGGCGAGCGCGTCGATGCGGATGCGGTCGCCGTCGGCCAGCAGCGCGATCGGCCCGCCGCGTGCCGCCTCCGGCGCCATGTGGCCGACCATGAAGCCGTGGGTGGCGCCGGAGAAGCGGCCGTCGGTGATCAGCGCCACGTCGTCGCCGAGACCGCGGCCGATCAGCGCGGCGGTGACGCCCAGCATCTCGCGCATGCCAGGTCCGCCGGCGGGGCCTTCGTTGCGGATCACCACCACGTCGCCCTTCGCGATGCGGCCTTCCTGCACGGCGGCGAAGGCAGCCTCCTCGCTCTCGAACACGCGTGCGCTGCCCTCGAAGCGGGTGCCGCCGTGGCCGGGGCCGTGCTTGCCGGGGATCTTCAGGATGCAGCCGTCCGGCGCGAGGTTGCCGTACAGGATGGAGTAGCCGCCGTGCGGTTTCAGCGGCGCACTCACGGGCGCGATCACCGGTTGGTCGGCGAAGCGTGGCGCGGCGGCGGCCTCCGCGAACAGGCTGCGGCCGGTGACGGTGGGCGCGTCGATCAGCATGCCGGCTTCGATCAGCTCCTGCGCCACGCGCGCGGCGCCGCCGGCGTCGAACATCTCCACCGCGGTGTAGCGGCCGGAGGGCAGCAGGTCGGCGATCACCGGGGTGGCCTCGGTGGCCGGCTGGAAATCCTCCAGCGACCAGTCCACGCCGGCCTCGCGGGCGATCGCGAGCAGGTGCAGCACCGCGTTGGTGGAGCCGGCGGTGGCCGCGACCATGCGCGCGGCGTTGTGCATCGCGGTGCGGCTGATCAGGGCACGCGGCGTGCGGCTCTCGCGCAGGCAGTCCATCACCAGCTCGCCGCAGCGGCGCGCGGCGGCGAGCTTGTCCGGGTGGGTGGCGGGGATGTCGTTCAGTCCCATCGGCGACAGCCCCAGCGTGGTCAGCACCATCGCCATGGTGTTGGCGGTGAACTGGCCGCCGCAGGCGCCGGCGCCGCCGCAGGCGTCGCATTCCACCGCGTGCAGTTCCGCGTCGTCGATCTTGCCTGCGCCGTGCGCGCCCACCGCCTCGAACACCTGCTGGATGGTGATCGGCCGGTTCTTGTGCAGGCCATGCGCGATGGTGCCGCCATAGAGCGCGACGGCCGGGATGTCCAGCCGCGCCATTGCCATCGCGGCAGCGGGGATGGTCTTGTCGCAGCCGCACAGCACCACCATGGCGTCGCACAGGTGGCCTTCCACCGCCGCCTCGATCGAGTCGGTGATGACCTCGCGGCTGACCAGCGAATAGCGCATGCCCGGCGTGCCCATGGCGATGCCGTCGGTGACTGCGATGGTGTTGAACTCCACCGGCGTGCCGCCGGCAGCGCGCACGCCTTCCATCGCTGCCTGCGCGAGATCGCGCAGGTTGAGGTTGCACGGCGAGACGTCCGACCAGGTGTGCACCACCGCCACCAGCGGCTTCTTCAGCGCGGCGTCGTCCAGGCCGGTGGCGCGCAACATGGCACGGGCGGGCGCGCGATCGGGGCCGCTCTTGATCAGGTCACTGCGCATGAAGAAAGCTCCGAAGGACTAACTCCCTTGACGGGGAGACAAATCGGCAGGAAGGCCGATTTGCACGGCGCCAGCCGCCCGCAGGGTGAGGGCCAGGGATGGCCCGAATGAAGGGGCCCCGAAGGGGCGGATGAGGGGTGGGTGCTCGCCATGAAGTCGATTGGCAGCGAATGGAAAAGCGCCCCCTGCGCGCGAGGGAGGTCGACGGAATGGCGAGGGAGTCGGCGCCATCGCGGCGTGCAGGAGCCATCCATGTCGCATGCGCGCAGGGGGCGGCAGAAAATGCGGGCACGTCCGTGTGCCCGCCGGGGAAAGCTGGCCGGATCAGCCGCATGCGCGTGCTCCGGCAAAGAACACGGCGGCGCTGCCGGCGTGCTCGTCGATCGCGGCGATCACTGCATCGCGCACCTCGTCGGTGCCGGCGCTGCCGCCGATGTCGCGACTGTGCGGGCCGTGGCGCAGCACCTGCTCGACCGCCGATTCGATCGCCGCCGCTTCGGCTTCCAGGCCCAGCGAATGGCGCAGCAGCAGCGCGGCGGAAAGGATCGCGCCGACCGGATTGGCCACGCCTTGTCCGGCGATGTCCGGCGCCGAACCGTGGATCGGTTCGTACAGTCCACGGCGACCGTCGCCCAGCGACGCCGACGGCAGCAGGCCGAGCGAGCCGGCCAGCGCGGCGGCCTCGTCGGTGAGGATGTCGCCGAACAGGTTCTCGGTGACCACCACGTCGTAGCGGTTCGGCTGGGTCAGCAGCAGCATCGCCATCGAGTCGACCAGCTGGTGTTCGAGCTTCACGTCGGGGTAGTCGGCGGCGATGCGCTGCACCGTGCTGCGCCACAGCCGCGAGGTTTCCAGCACGTTCGCCTTGTCGACCGAGGTGACATGGCGGCGGCGCCCGCGCGCCAGCTCGAACGCGCGGCGCACCACGCGCTCGATCTCGGCTACGGTGTACCTGCACTCGTCGGTGGCGGCGTCGGCGCTGCGCGTCTTCGCGCCGAAATAGGCGCCGCCGGTGAGCTCGCGCACGAACAGCACGTCGACGTGCTTCAGCTTGTCGTTCTTCAGCGGCGACAGGTTGGCCAGCGCCGGATGCACCTGCAGCGGGCGCAGGTTGGCGTACACGCCGAGCGCGGCGCGCAGCGCCAGCAGGCCCTGTTCGGGCCGCACCGGTGCGTTCGGATCGGACCACTTCGGACCGCCGACGGCACCCAGCAGCACCGCATCGGCGGACCGGCACGCCGCCAGCGAAGCGGCCGGCAGCGGTTCGCCGGTGGCATCGATCGCGATGCCGCCGATCAGCTGTTCATCGAACGCGAACACGTGCTCATGGCGCGCGGCCACGGTCTTCAATACGGCCACCGCGGCGGCGGTGACCTCGGGGCCGACGCCATCGCCGGGCAGAGTGACGATGCGTGCCTTCATGCCGCTTGCTCCTGTTGTTCGTACCGATGGATGGCCTCACCCTGCTGCAGCAGGTAGCCGAGCTGGTCGACGCCGTTGAGCAGGCAGTGCCGCGCGAACGGTTCCAGACGGAACGGGATGCGGCCGCCGTCGGGCAGCGCGATGTACTGCTCGCGCACGTCGATCGCCAGCTCGATGCCGGGGTGCTTGAGCAGCCAGCGGTGTTCCAGTTCGTCGATGACGATCGCCAGCAGGCCGTTCTTCAGCGCGTTGCCGCGGAAGATGTCCGCGATCTCGCTGCACAGCACCGCCTGGATGCCGTAATCCAGCAGCGCCCACGGCGCGTGCTCGCGCGAGGAGCCGCAGCCGAAGTTGCGCCCGGCGACGAGGATCGAGCAGCCGCGCGCTTCCGGCCGGTTCAGCGGGAACGCCGGGTTGTCGCTGCCGTCGGCCTGGTAGCGCCAGTCGTGGAAGCACAGCTGGCCCAGCCCCTCGCGCGTGGTGGTGGTGAGGAAGCGTGCCGGGATGATGCGGTCGGTGTCGATGTTCTCGTCGGCCAGCACGGCGGTGCGGGAGTGGAGGCGGGTGATGGGATTCATGGCTGGCTCGTTTGAAAAGTGAGTGGAGAGGAGTGAGAAGTGAGAGAAGGGCGGAGAGCGGGTGCGTGCAAAGAGAAATCGCCGGTATGCGGCTCGTGCTCTCTCTCACTCCTCACTCCTCTACCCTCGCTCCTGCCTCTCATGCCGCCACTTCCACCAGGTACTCGCGCGGATCGGCGATGCGCCCGGCGATCGCCGATGCGGCGGCGGTGGCCGGGCTGGCCAGCACGGTGCGTGCGCCCTTGCCCTGGCGGCCTTCGAAGTTGCGGTTGGAGGTGCTCACCACCAGCTGGCCCGGCTGCGCCAGGTCGCCGTTCATCGCGATGCACATCGAGCAGCCGGGCACGCGCCACTCGGCGCCGGCGGCGGTGAACACGTGGTGCAGGCCTTCGCGCTCGGCGTCGCGGCGCACCGCCTCGGAACCGGGCACCACCAGCATGCGTACACCTTGCGCGATGCGTCGGCCATGCAGCACGCGCGCCGCTTCGCGCAGGTCGGACAGGCGCGAGTTGGTGCAGCTGCCGACGAACACGACGTCGACCGGCGTGCCCTGCATCGGCTGGCCGGGCGTGCTTTGCATGTAGTCGAGCGCGCGGCGTTCCTGCGCATTGTTCGCCGCCGGTACCGGCGCGTCCATCGCGATCGCCATGCCCGGATGGGTGCCGTAGGTGACGGTGGGTTTCACCGCGCCGGCGTCGATGCGCACCTCGCGGTCGTATCGCGCGCCGTCGTCGCTGCGCAATGCGCGCCACCTCGTCACCGCCGCGTCCCACGCCGCGCCCTGCGGCACGCGCGGGCGATCCTTCAGCCAGGCGAACGTGGTCTCGTCCGGCGCGATCAGCCCGGCGCGCGCGCCGGCCTCGATCGACATGTTGCAGACGGTCATGCGCTCGTCCATCGACAGCGCCTCGATCGCCGCGCCGCGATACTCCAGCACGTAACCGGTGCCGCCATCGACACCGATCGTGCCGATGATGTGCAGGATCAAATCCTTCGCGCCCACGCCCGGCGGCAACTGGCCGTCCACGTGGATTGCCATGGTCTTCGGCCTGCGCTGCAGCAGGCACTGCGTGGCCATCACGTGGCCGACCTCGGTGGTGCCGATGCCGAACGCCAGCGCGCCGAACGCGCCGTGGGTGGAGGTGTGGCTGTCGCCGCAGACAATGGTCATGCCGGGCTGGGTCGCGCCCAGCTCGGGGCCGATCACGTGCACGATGCCGCGGTCGGCGCTGTCCCAGCCGTGCAGTTCGACGCCGAACTCGCGGCAGTTCGCTTCCAGCTGCGCGACCTGTGCCTGCGCCTCGGCGTTCGCATACGGGCGGCTGCCGTCGGCATTCGTCGGCAGGGTCGGCGTGGAATGATCCAGCGTGGCCAGCATGCGGTCGGGCCGGCGCAGTTTCAGCCCGCGCTCGCGCAGTTCGCTGAACGCCTGCGGCGAGGTCACCTCGTGCACCAGGTGCAGGTCGACGTAGATCACCGCCGGCGTGTCGGCGGTTTCGGCGACGACGACGTGGGCGTCCCAGACTTTCTCGAAGAGGGTCCGTGAGGTCATGCCGCGACCTCCGTCACTTCGTGCGCTCGTCCCTGAGCGCGATCACCAGCTGGTGCTGAGCCACAATCAGGGACGACTGCATTGACCACACTCAACCAGCCGTAGCGATCCTCGGTGCGGCCGTCGAACAGGCCGAAGAACGCCTGCTGCAACGCCTTCGTGATCGGCCCCGGCGCGCCCGCGCCGATGGCCTTGCGGTCGACCGAGCGCACCGGGGTGATCTCGGCGGCGGTGCCGGTCATGAACACTTCGTCGGCGGAGTACAGCGCCTCGCGCGGCAGCTCGCGCTCTTCGACCGAGATGCCGAGATCGGCAGCCAGGGTGAGTACCGCGTCGCGCGTGATGCCGGCCAGGATGCCGGCGCTGGACGGCGGGGTGAGCAGCTTGCCGCGCTTCACCAGGAACAGATTCTCGCCGGCGCCTTCGCTGAGCAGGCCGTTGTGGCCCAGAGCGATGCCCTCGTCGTAGCCGTTGCGGCGTGCCTCCAGCCCGATCAGCTGGCTCGACAGGTAATTGCCGCCGGCCTTGGCCCAGCTCGGCAGGGTGTTCGGCGCGGGACGGTTCCACGACGACACGCAGACATCGGCGCCGCGCTCGGCCGCCTCGCCCAGGTACGCGCCCCAGTTCAGCGCGATGATCGCCACCTCCACCGGCGCGCCATCCCTTGCCAGCACACCCAACCCGCCGGCGCCGCGGAACACGATCGGCCGCACGTAGGCCGACGGAATCGCGTTGGCGCGGATCAGTTCCAGGCACGCGTCGTTGATCTCGTCTTCGCTGTAGCCCACCTCGATCTCGTAGACGCGCGCCGACTCGAACAGCCGGCGGGTGTGCTCGGCCAGGCGAAAATAGGCTGGCCCGCGCGGCGTGGCGTACACGCGCTCGCCCTCGAACACCGACGAGCCGTAGTGCAGTGCGTGCGTGCTGACATGGACGTTGGCATCGGCCCACGGCTTGATCCGGCCGTTGTGCCAGACGAAGGGCGTACTCATGCGGTGGCTCCCAGGGCTTTGGTGTTGCGTGGGGTTGGGGATGCGGTCGCTGGCGTGACCGGCGCGTGTCGTTCGATGCGATTGACGATGGCCAGCGCGGCCTGCGCGGTGGCTTCGACGATGTCGGTGCTGACGCCGTCGCCGTTCCAGTCGCGGCCGGCATGGCGGGCGACCAGCCGAGCCTGGCCCTGGGCATCGCCGCCCTCGCTGACCGCGCGCACCTGGAAATCCGTCAGCCGCAGGTCGCTGTCGGTGGCGCGTTCGATGGCGCGCAGCACCGCGTCGACCGGGCCGTCGCCGATCGCCGCTTCGGCGGCTTCACGGCCATCGTCGTGGCGCAGTTTCACCGCCGCCGAGGCGCCGGCACCCAGGTGCGTGCTGGTGTCCAGACGCAGCAGCCGCCACGGACCCAGCGCGTCGGGGTCCTGGCCCAGCGCCAGCGCTTCCAGATCCTCGTCGTGCACCTCGCGCTTCTTGTCGGCCAGCGTCTTGAAGCGCGCGAAGATCGCGTCCAGCGCTGCTTCTTCCGGCGCGTGGCCCAGCGCCTGCAACCGCTGGCGCAGCGCGGCGCGACCGGAGTGCTTGCCCAGCACCAGCTTGGTCTCGGCCAGGCCCACGTCCTGCGGGCGCATGATTTCGTAGGTGCCGCGATGCTTGAGCATGCCGTGCTGGTGGATGCCCGACTCGTGCGCGAAGGCGTTCGCGCCGACGATTGCCTTGTTGCGCTGCACCTGCTGGCCGGTGAGTTGCGACAGCAGGCGCGAGGCGGGATGCAGCTTGCGCGTATCGATGCGGGTATCCGCGCCGAAGTACGCGCCGCGCACCTTCAACGCCATCACGATCTCCTCCAGCGCGGCGTTGCCGGCGCGCTCGCCGATGCCGTTGACGGTGCATTCCACCTGGCGCGCGCCGGCCTCCACCGCGGCCAGGCTGTTGGCCACCGCCATGCCGAGGTCGTTGTGGCAATGGCTGGAGAACACCACGCGTTCGGCGCCGGCGACGTGGGCACGCAGCCAGGCGAAACGTTCGGCGATCTCGGCCGGCGTCATGTAGCCGACCGTGTCCGGTGCATTGAGCGTGCTGGCGCCGGCTGCAACGGCGGCGGCGAATATCTCGGCGAGGAACTCCGGCTCGGTGCGCATCGCGTCCTCGGCGGAGAACTCCACTTCGTGGCAGCGTTCGCGCGCCTGTTCCACCGCGGCAACCGCGGCATCCAGCACCTGCGCCTTGCTCATGCCCAGCTTGTGCTCGCGATGCAGCGCGCTGGTGGAGATGAACACGTGGATGCGCGAACGCTGTGCCCGCTCCAGCGCGCGGGCGGCGCTGTCGACGTCGCCGGACTGGCAGCGCGCCAGCGCGCACACGGTGGTGGATTTCAGCGACTCGGCGATCTGCGCCACCGCGGCGAAATCATCCGGCGAGGCCTGCGGAAAACCCGCCTCGAGCACGTCCACGCCGAGCGATTCGAGCATCTGCGCCATGCGCAGCTTGGCGCGCCGGTCCATCGAGAAACCGGGCGTCTGCTCGCCGTCGCGCAAGGTGGTGTCGAAGATGCGCACGCGGTCGGCGGCCACGTCGTCGTCGCCGGCGGGTGCGTTGTGCTGGTCGGGGTTTTTCATCATGGCTCCGCTGTGTGGGCGTCGCCGAAGGCACAAAAAAACCCCGCATCCGTTACCGGGTGCGGGGTTCTTTGGGTGTTTTCAGGTTTTTCTAGCTACCTGGACACATGCCCTCAGCCCGCACCTCCGTTGGTAATAAGGAGTACGAGTACGAGGGTAATAATGAGCGTGCCGCGAGCCTGCAGCAGGCCGTCAACCGTCGCGAGACGGTTCATTTCGGCGGTGCGGCAGTGGCTGCTGCGTTGCGACATGAAACCGACCGTAAGCGATGCCGGCGAGCCTGTCAACAAAAATCTTCATGACGAAATCTTCTAAGCCGCCGCGGCGCAATTTGGACGGCTAGGTGGCCAAATGGATACAGATGAAACTATCGACCTCGCCGGGACCGGCCACCGGCGGCACGATTTCGCGCTGCGCTAGGGATCCAGCCGCACCCATTTGCTGCCGGCACGCGCGCACAATCCGCCGTCGGCGCAACGCGCCAGCCTGCCGTTGGCGATCGCGGCGTTGATCTGGTCGACCCACTCGGCGCGCACGTTCTCCCGGTGCGCCTGCACGCCCATGTAGATCGCCACGCCGATCACCGCCAGCGAGGCCACGGCGCTGGCCACGAAGGTCTTCCATGCATGGGCCGACAGCGCCCGGCCGAGCCGGTTGGTGCGCTGTTCCAGTTCGCGGATGGCGTGCCGGATGCGCTGGGTGCCGTCCTGCATGGTGCGCCCGGCCTCTTCCAGTGGCTGACGCAGCCCGCTGGCCACCGTGGTGGCCGCGGCTTGCCGGATGTGTTCGATGATGCCGGCGGCGAGCCGCTCGGAGGAGTCGGCCACGCCGTGCGCCGTGCGGTCGAGGCGTTGCGCGGCGTCCTGGACCTCCTGCATCACCTGCTGGCCGCGCTGCTCCAGCACGCCGGTGAATGCCGCCAGTTGCAGCGCCAGCGCGCGCAGGTCGTCTGTCTGCGTATTGTTCGGGCCGTCGATGTCCGGGTTCATGGGTTCCTTCCTCATCGTTGCATCACCGCAGCTTGTTGCGCCTGTGCCTCCCGTCCCGCCTGCAGCGCCAATTGCTGGTTGAGTTGTTGTCCCTGCGCCAGCCAGGCCTGCCCGCGCTCCGATTGCAGGTAGTTCTGGCCGATCGAGCGCATGGCTTCGATATCCAGGCTGCGCGCGGCCGCGACCAGGGCATCGAACATGGCGTGATCGGAGCTTGCGGGCGTGATCGGCGCCACGCCCGCAACAGCAAGTGGCGCGGTCACCACCGCATCATGCGATGCCGGCGAAGATTCGAGCGGGGTCTGATGATCTGCTCCGACTGCCGCGTAGCTTTCCGCCGACGCGCGCACGTGCAATTGCGCGGCCAGCCACTTCTCGTACTTCTGCGCAATCAGCTGCTGGCCGTAATCGGCGTTGGAGTGCACCGCGAGCTGCTCCAGCTGGCCAAGCCGCGTCCGTTCCTCGCCGCTCGCCCCGTGCGTCTCGTGGATCACTACCCTGCCGATCAGCCGCGTTTCTTCCCGGCTGAAATGGCCGTGGCCGTCGGCGTTCCAGACCTTCCCGGTCCGCGGATCGGTGATGTGCTCCTCGCTGGCCAGCCCGAGGGCTTCGGTGACGACCTCCGGCAAGGGACCGTTCGCGCTCCAGCCCTTGCCGTAGTAGTCCATCACGTATGCCTTGGCGACGTCCTCGGCATAGTGCTCGTTGTTGAACCGCCGATTGGCGGCGAGCTGATTCAGCGCTTCGGTTGTCCGGGCATTGGCAGGCCGGTCCACCGTGATATAGGACGGGATCCCGTAAGTATTGGGCACGCCGGGGATCTGCACCTGCTGCGCCCAACCGTCGGCTGTGGCGTGCCACTTGGTGCCATCCAGTTCGATGTGCCTGGTGTCCTGTGTGGCTGGATTGGCGAGTGCCAGCGAGATGATTGCGGTCATGCGCTGGTAGTCGAGCTGGGCGAGCTGCGCCGCTGGCGCCGGCGTCACCACGGCGCGCATCGACGCCGCACCGTATGGATTCGGTACCGACGCAACGGCCGGATCGAGCTGGTAGTGCGTGTTCTGCCACCGTCCGTCCTCGTACACGTAGGTGACCCCATCGGTACCCGTCTGATGATTGACCTTGTGCTCGGTCACCATGGTGGCGATCTTGTCGCCCGCGAACGCACCCACCACGCCACCGACAGCGCCGGTGATGAAGGCGCCGGGGCCGGTTTCCGAACCCGCCACAAAGCCATAAGCGACACCGGCGCCGATGCCACCGAGCAAGCCGCCCACCGTGCGCCCTTCGTAGCGTCGAAGCAGCGCATCCGCGCCGAACTGGTTGCCTTGCGCGCTGAGCGCCTGGTATTGCTTAGCAGTAGTGTAGGCGTCGCCCACTAGCGCACCGACGCCGGCGATACCCATGCCCGCACTAACGCCCGGATGGAGACCACGCGTCGCTTCGGCAGCGAGCGGCACCGACTCCAAGCGCAGACGGGTGTTGCCGGCCTGCACGTAGACGTTCGGTGGTGGCATGCGATCGGCCAAGGGTCGCGTGACAGCAGTGAAGGAGGGTGTTTTGCCCTGGATCGAGGTGCCGGCGAAATAGGTGCGGCTATCCACCTGCACTATGCCGTTCTCGCGCAGCGGTGTGCCCGCGTAGTTCACTGTCACATTCAAGGTGCCAACGTTGTTGTAAGCGCGCGCCGAAATAATCTCGAAAGCCGCCTGCGTGCCCTGGCTGGTTTGGCGTGCGACAAGCTCTTCACGCGGGATGCCTTCGATCATGGTGATATTGGGGTTGGCGATGGCGCGAGGTAGTTCCACCGCGACGAACACCCGATCCAGTTTTGCATCGCTGACAATGGCGCGCACCTCCCCATGGGTGGCGTCGACGAAGCGACCGGAGGCATCCGCCCAGGGGCCTTCTTTTGCGTTGTAGAGCCAGTCTGTTGCGGGACCGTGGTACTTGCCGCTTGTCAAATCAGCTAGGTCAATCCCATAGGCTTTAGAAACGGCTGCATTGAAATCACGGGATTCGAGAAATTTGGCAGCTTGACTGTTGTTGATAACCCGCACGTCCTCGCCGGCGGCAATCATGCCCTTGACTACGTCATTTGAATAAACGCCCTCAGACACACGACCGCTATACAACACGGTTACCTTTCCTGAAGCATCCGCATCCACCTGCGCCGCCAGAGCACGCAACTGCTCTGGTGTGGCGTACCTCTCTGGTTGACTCCGCAGCAGATCTATGGCCTGTTGGGATGTCAAGGGACTCGTCATATGACGTCTCCCCCGATATCGACAGTGATTTCATATTCTGTGTTTGTGGAATATATGCCTGATCCTTTATAAGCTAGGAGGGCTTCGTTCAGATCAGCAAGAATATCCTCCTTGTGTGGACGCAACTGTTCGGGCAAGTCCAGCGAAGTCAACTTCCAATGCGACCAGCCGGGTTGGCCAATTTCACCACCGTGATCCAGAAGCTCCGTTCCCAGGAGCAACAGGTCACCGTGCCAATACAGGGTCCATTTGTACTGGTTACGTAGATCCGGATCGGAACCACCACCTAGCTCCACATTCCGAAGATAGATGTTTCGCACCCGATCGATCGTCCAGTCGCGAGCATGAGTGCCTGGAAAGAATTGCTTGTCAATCTCCTCAAGCTGGTATTTTTCGGCATCTTCGGCGGAGATGTATTCATTCACGAAAGACATTTTTCCTCCCGGGCGTTGCGCGTCGTGGTTCAATCCAACTGCCATGCCTGATCTACCTCGTTAAAGTAACGGGTCGTATCACGATTTATTTTTCTTGCCTGATGAATGACTGAGCACCTTGGCAGCGCCAACCGGGGAAAGCGAAGTGACGTCATTGCCGTCTTGAGCATCCACGACTTGGGTACTCTTGCGGATCCAGTCGACCAGGCCCGGAGGTATGTAGAAGTGCTCTCCGCCAGATATGGCAATGATCATGCCGAGTTCTGGACGGATCATGTTCAAGAGCTTGTATGCGTTCTCGCGTATGGCGGTGCTGCAGCCGGATCGGGCTAGGTCGTCGAGGTTGTCGGATACCACGATGTACAGGTTTTCGTCTTGTTGGGATTCCCTGATCTCAAATCGAAAATTGCTTATCTCTGGTCCGGTCTCGTTGGTGAAAACCGATACGAACAGCTTGGTATTGACCAGTTGTTCCCAGACTGGCATGTAGTCTCCAGTTTCCCTGGACGCCAGCAGCATTTTTTCCAGACCCATGCGCCACTCCCTGTGCGTTTTGACTTCCAGCATGACCGGCTGCTGACATTCCAACGGGCCGTCGAGCATGATTAACCGTCCCCGCAGCACAACACGGACGATCGAGGAGGGTCAATCGGAATATTTTCCATTGTGATGCAGTCGTGCGCTGAGCGATCTGTCATCGGCGTCGACGGGTTCGGCACTGGCTGACCGATCCAGCATGGCGGCCAGCGCGACGGGAACCGCGACGGAATGGCCGATCAACGGCTCCACCACGCTCTCGAACTTGGCCGGGTGCGCTGTGGCTACGATCGCCCACGCAGACGTATCACCTGAATTGCGCAACCAGTCGAGTTCGTGCATGGCGGTGGCGGTGTGCGGGCAGAACACTTCGCCATGTTCGCGTGCGTGACGGGTGATGGTCTGGCGGATGGTGGCATCGTCGACGCTGTGGGCTTGCAGCAGACGGCGGAGTTCCGCTTCGTCGGGAAACGTCCAGCGCAGCCGCTCGAAGTTGCTGGGCGCGCCGACGTCCATCGCGTTGGCGAGGGTGGCGACGGCTTCGCGCGGCCGATAGTCGGCGCCGGCGAAGTAGTCGGGCAGGGTGGCGTTGGCGTTGCAGGCCAGGCGCACTTCGCCGATCGGCAGGCCCATTTCGCGCGCCCACAGGCAGGCCATGGCGTTGCCGAGGTTGCCGGTGGGGACGATGAAGTTGAGCGGCGTGCGGTGTTCGCGCCACCAGCGCAGCGCGGCGTGGGCGTAGTAGCTCATCTGTGGCAGCAGGCGGCCGAGGCTGATGCTGTTGGCGGAGGACAGCGGTACGTCGGCCTGCAGTGCCGCGTCGTTGAGTGCGGCCTTGACCATGCGCTGGCAATCGTCGAAGCGGCCGGCCACGCGCAGCGCGGTCACGTTGTCGCCGAAGCAGCCGAGCTGGTGCGCCTGGCGCGGCGAAACCCGGCCGTCGGGGTAGAGGATCACCACGCGGACGTTCGGCTGGCGGTGGAACGCCGCGGCTACCGCGGCGCCGGTGTCGCCGGAGGTGGCGACGAGGATCGTCAGCGGTCGCGCATCGGCGCGCGGCAGCCGGCGCAGGCAGGCGGCGAGGAAGCGTGCGCCGAAATCCTTGAAGGCGGAGGTGGGGCCGTGGAACAGCTCCAGCATCAGCGTGTGCGGATGGGCGGGCAGCGGACGAAGTGGTGCGTCGAAGGTGAAGGCTTCGGCGCAGATCGCGGGTAGTGCGTCGGCCAGCGCGTCGCCGGCGAAGAACGGCTCCAGCAAGGTGGTGGCGGTGTCGGCCAGCGTGCCGCGCGGATCGAAGGCGGCGGGATCGAGCCGCGGGAGCTGTTCGGGCACGTACAGGCCGCCGTCGGGGGCGAGGCCGGCGGCGATGGCGTGGCTGAGCGGTACGGTTTCCGTGCTGCTGCTGCGCGTGCTGTGATAACGCAGAGGTTCATGCATGACCGCCACCCCTGCTGTAGGAGCGCACCCCGTGCGCGATGCCTTTGTCGCGTGCCAGGAAGAGCTCGCGCACTGGGTGCGCTCCTACAGGCGTAGGGCGGGCATTGCCCGCCGCGATTGCGACGATGCGCGAAGAGGGGCCGGCGGGCGGTGCCCGCCCTACGATCATCATGGTTGCGAGTCCTGGTCGAGCGAATCCATCAACTCGGCGGCCGGCCCCTCGATCGGCGACACCCACGCATCGCTGTCCAGCCCGGCGTCGGCGAAGGCGGCCTGCATCGCCACGCTGGCCGCCTCGGCATCGGCGCGGTTGTCGTACCAGCCGAACACGCTGGGGCCGGCGCCGGAGATGCTGGCGCCGAGGGCGTGGTGGTCGAGCGCGGCCTGCTTCACCTGCGCGAAGTGCGGTATCAGCGGGGCGCGGCGCGGTTCCACCAGCACGTCTTTCAGGCCTTCGCGCACCAGCGTCGCGTCGCCGCGTTGGCAGCCGGTCAGCACCAGGGCGAGGTTCGAACTCTGCGCCACGAACTCGCCCAGCTCGTAGTGGCCGGCCAGCGCGGCGCGCGCGCGGCGCGTCTCCAGCACCACGTGCGGATGCACCAGCGCACAGTGCCATGCCGCCGGCACGGCGATGCGCACCAGGCGCTCGTGGGTGGCCAGGACCAGGCCGCCGAGCAGCATCGAGCCGAGGTTGTCGCCGTGGCGGCTGCCGCTGGCCACCGCTTCGCCGTCGAGTGCGAACGGGTACAGCGCCTCGCGCGACAGCGGCTGTTCCAGCAAGGCGTTGGCGGCGACCAGCGCGGCCACGCACGAGGCCGCCGAACCGCCCATGCCCGAGCCCAGCGCAATGCCCTTGTGCAGCACCAGCTCGAAACCGAACGGCAGCTTCAGTGCGCGATGCAGCGACAGCAGCGCGGTGCCGGCCGTGTTGTGCCGCGGGTCGAGCGGCAGGCCTTCCACGCAGCCACGGATGGCGGCGATGCGCACCACCGGTTCCTCGATGCGGCGCACCTCGGCGCGGTCGCCGGCGCCGGCCACGCTGTGGCCGAGCAGGTCGAAGCCGACGCCGACGTTGCCGACGCTGGCCGGGGCGAAGGCGTGGGCGAGGTGCGGCGGTCGTGCGTGTGCAGCCATGAGCGGTTCCTGTAGCGGCGTGTTCATGCATGCACCGCCAGCGATTCGGCGATGCGCAGCAGGTCGGCGAACACGCCGGCCGCGGTGACCTCCGGCCCGGCGCCCGGACCCTGCACCAGCAGCGGATTATCGCAGTAGCGGCGCGTGCTGAACTGCACCACGTTGTCGGTCAGCCGCGTGTGCGCGAACGCGTGGCTGGCCGGCAGCACCTGCAGTCGCACGCTGGCGTGGCCATGGCGGTCGAGGTGGGCAACATGGCGCAGCACGCCGCCAGCCTCGCGCGAGCGGGCCAGCGCGGCAGCCATCGGCGCATCGAGCTCGCCCAGCCGCGCGAAGAACTCCTCGCGGTCCAGTGCGGCGAGCGATGCCGGCACCAGGCTTTCCAGGTCGACGTCTTCCAGCGACAGCGGCCAGCCAGCCTCGCGCGCCAGGATCACCAGCTTGCGCGCCACGTCCAGGCCGGAAAGATCGTCGCGCGGATCGGGCTCGGTATAACCCAGCGCATGCGCCTCGCGCACCAGTGCGGAGAACGGTTGCCGGCCGTCGTGGCGGTTGCACAGCCAGGCCAGCGTGCCGGAGAACATGCCTTCCACCGCGAGCAGTTCATCGCCGGTGTCGAGCAGGTCGCGCAGGGTCTGCACCACCGGCAGGCCGGCGCAGACGGTGGCCTCGCAGCGAAAGCGCGCGCCGCCGGCGCAGGCGGTGTGGATCGCCTGCCAGCGCGGCAGCGGGCCGCTGCCGGCGAGCTTGTTCGGCGTCACCACGTGGATGCCCGCGGCCAGCCACTGCGGATAGTGCGAGGCCACTTCGTCGCTGGCGCTGCAGTCGATCAGCAGCGCATGGCGGCCATCGGTGCCGCGCACGTGCGCGGCGAACGCGTCCAGATCATTCGGGCGCCAGGTCTGCGCGCCGCCGTGGCGGTCGTTGAGTTCGGCATCGTCGCAATCCAGCCACATGCGCTTGCGGGCGACCACGCCGCAAAGCCTGAGGTCCAGGCCGAGCGTGCGCGCCAGCCGCGGCTGCGCCGCACGCAGCTGGGCGAGCAGGGCGCTGCCGACGCGGCCGGGGCCGATCACGCCCACCGCCAGCGTGCGCAGCCGCGTGCTGCCGGTGGCATGCGGGGACAGCGGCGGCAGCGGAACATGCTTGGCTTGCTCGGGTGCACAGGTGATCACGGTGGCCTCTCCGGTGGAGGCCCGTGCTCGCTGGCGTGTCGGTATCAGCCGGCCCGCCTCGTCGAGGGCGGGCCGTTGCGTGGAAACTTCAGCTGCGCACGACGCTCCGCCCGGGACTCGTAGTACCGGTGGTAATCGTGCGGGTAGTCGTGGCGACGGCGCCCGCGCGCACCGTCGCGGCGCCGGTGCGAACCGGGGCGGCAAACAGGCGGTCGGGGGCTGAAATCGGCGACATGCATCGACCATACGGGCAATGTTGCGCTGCGGTCAACAGATTCATTTGCAACTTTTCGCCTGCCCGGCAGCGGCTTCGGGGGTCGGGTGGCAGTGCGGCAGGATGTCGCGAGTCCCCGGCGAAACGGCGCCCGGGATTACCATGGGCGGATGATCCGTCCCCCTTACCGACGCTCGTCGCTTCGCGCGGCGGTCGCGCTGCTTGCGTTTTGCAGTGCCGCGGCCGCGCTGGCCGCAGCCGCTCCCGACACCCTGGAACAGCGCGTGGCCGCATGCACCAGTTGCCACGGCGCGCGCGGCGAAGGTTCCCCCGATGGCGTGCTGGCGCCGCGCCTGGCCGGCAAGCCGGCGGGTTATCTGCTGCAGCAACTGGAGTACTTCCAGTCCGGCCAGCGCCGGCACGCGCCGATGGAATACGTGGTGCGCCAGCTGAGCCAGCCCTACCTGCGCCAGATCGCGGAATACTTCGCCGCGCAGGATCTGCCGTACCACCGCTGGCCGCAGCCCGCCGTGTCGGCCGAGGTCCTGCGCCGCGGCGAACAGGTGGTGCTCCACGGCGATCCCGCCCGCGCCGTGCCTTCGTGCGTAAGCTGCCACGGCGACAAGCTCACCGGCTTCGAGTCGATGATGCCGGGCCTGGTCGGTCTGTCCTCCGGCTACATCAGCAACCAGCTGGTGTCGTGGCGCACGCATACCCGCGCGGCGGAAGGGCCGTATTGCATGGGCGTGGTGGCCAACCGCATGCGCGAGTCGGATATCGCCGCGGTGTCCGCATGGCTGGCCAGCCACGCGCCGGCGGCGGACATGCACCCGCAGCCCGCCGCGGCGCAGACGACGCCGCTGCCGGGCTGGTGCGTGATGGGCCACAGCGAGGTGAATCCATGAAGTGGTTGCGACGCGGCGTCGGCTTGCTGGTGGTCCTGCTGCTGATCGGCGCGGCAGCGTGGTGGTATCTCGCGCGCGACCAGCGCACACCGTCCACGCCGGTCCAGCGCGAGGCCGATGCGGTCGCGCTGGTCGATCCGGCGCGGATCGAGCGCGGCAAGTACCTGGCCACCGTCGGCGACTGCGCCGCCTGCCACACCGCGCGCGGCGGCCAGCCGTATGCGGGCGGCCGCTCGCTGGCCACGCCGTTCGGCGACGTGCCGGCGCCGAACATCACGCCGGACGCGGACACCGGCATCGGCCAGTGGAGCTTCGACGATTTCTGGGCCGCGCTGCACCTGGGCAAGGGCCGCCACGGCCAGCTGCTGTACCCGGTGTTCTCCTACACCTCGTTCACCAGGGTCACGCGCGACGATGCGCTGTCGATCTTCGCCTACCTGAAATCGCTGCCGCCGGTGAACCAGCCGGCGCAGCCGACCGGCCTGGAGTTTCCCTACAACGTGCGCAGCAGCCTGGTGGCGTGGCGCGCGCTGTACTTCAAGCCCGGCGTGTACCAACCCGATCCCGCGCAGTCGCCGCAGTGGAATCGCGGCGCCTACCTGGTGCAGGGGCTGGGCCATTGCAACGAATGCCACGCGCCGCGCGATTCGCTCGGCGGCATCGAGCAGAACCAGCACCTCACCGGCGGGCAGATCCCGCAGCTGGACTGGTATGCGCCCGATCTCAGCACGCGCAGCGGCGGCGGCCTGGAAGGCTGGAGCGCGCAGGACGTCATCGACCTGCTGAAGACCGGCCAGTCGTCCAAAGGCAGCGCATTCGGACCGATGGCCGACGTGGTGCGGCTGAGCACCCAGCACATGACCGACGCCGACCTGCAGGCGGTGGCGACCTACCTGCAAGCGTTGCCGCCGCGCGCGCCGGCCGCACCGGTCGCGTTCCCCCAGGCGGCCAGCCACGAGCAGGGCGGCAAGCTCTACGCGAAGCACTGCGCCGATTGCCACGGCGACAACGGCCAGGGCGTGGCCGGCATCTATCCGCCGCTGGACGGCAACACCTCGGTCACCGGACCGACCAGCATCAATGCGATCCGCAGCGTGCTGCTGGGTGGCTTCGCGCCGGCCACCGCGGCCAATCCGCGGCCGTACTCGATGCCGCCGTTCGCGCAGCAACTGAGCGACGAGGACGTGGCCGCCGTGGTCAGCTACGTCCGCCAGTCGTGGTCGAACAAGGCCAGCGCGGTGGCGCCCGTCGAGGTCAGCCGCTCGCGGCATACGCCGGTGGATTGAGCACCGCGCCGGCTTGATCGCGCGACGCGCGATGCCGGCCCGTCCAGGCGACGCGTTTTGTCGCGGTGGCGCACCGTTGCCGCATTCGTTGACCTGCATCAAGGCGACTGCGCGGCTGCGCCGACACGCTTGCGCCACTTTGTCCACACCGGGCTCACGCTCCGGCACGGCGCATGATCGATCTCGCGTACAGCAGCTTCGGACTCACCCGTTTGCCCTTCCTCGATGCCATCGACGCGGTGGCGCGCGCGGGCTATGCGGGGATGGAGATCGCCTTTCATCGCGACCACTTCAATCCGTTCGACCTCGGCGACGACGATCTCGGTGCAGTGAAGCATCGACTGGCGCGCGCCGGCATCGCGCCGGCCTGCGTGGCCACCGCCTCGCACTTCTTCACGCCCTCGCGGCCGCACGAGCCTTCGCTGATGTCGCTGGACACGGCCGGGCGCAAGCGGCGCGTCGACCTGGTCAAGCGCGGCATTCGCGTGGCGCGCCGGCTGGGCACGAACCTGGTCACCTGCGGCAGCGGCTTCGTGCGCGAAGAGCATGTGCGCCAGCCGCAGGTGGACCCGCTCGACGTGCTGGCCGAGTCCATCCGCGAGTGTCTGGGCGAGATCCGCGACGACGACGACATCACCCTGCTGATCGAACCCGAGCCCGGCATGGCGATCGAGACGCTGGCGCAGGGCCAGGCGCTGATCGCCGCGGTCGGTTCGCCGCGCTTCGCGCTGCACATCGACCTCTGCCATGCCTACTGCTCCGAGCCGGACTACCTCGCCGCGCTGGCGCAGGCCGCGCCGCAGGCGCGTTACCTGCACATCTCCGATGCGCGCGCGGGCTGGAACCTGAAGATCGCGGAAGACAGCGACGCGCTCGCCGTCAACCTCGACCACGCCAGCACGCTGGTGTATTTCCCCGACGGTGCCGACTACCTCTTGCTGGATGGCAGTCACCCGCTGTACTTCGCCGATCGCGCGCCGGATGCCGCGCGGCAGCGGCGCATCGATGCCCTGCTGGCGCGTGCCGGTCTCGCGCGAGCGGCACGCTGGGTGGATTACGGCAGCCTGCACGCCGGCACCTCGCCGCTGGACGACGAGATCTTCACCTACTTGATCTCGGTGCCCGGCATCAGCTTCGACGCGCTGGAGCGCGCCCACCCGATCCTCGCCTGGTTGCGCGGCGCGCGCGGCCCCGCGCTGGTGGACGCCATGGTCGCCAACACGCGCACCGGCGTCGTGCATTTCCACGAGATCCCCGGCGAGGGCACGCTGGATCTGGCGGCCAGCTTCGCCGCGCTGAACGCGCACGGCTTCCATGGCTTCGGTTCGGTGGAGCTTTATCACCACGTGGATGCGTGGCAGGAGGCGTTGCAGGCCAGCCATCGCCACCTCGCCGCGATCGCGCAGGGCTGATCGATGCGGATCGACCTCGACGCCTGGGGCTGGGCCGCCGACACCGTCGGCGAGCTGGACCACCGCCGGTTGAAGGCACCCAGCGTGAAGTTGCGCGGCGTGCACGCGGGGGCGGGCGGCGACGTGGTCTGCACCATCGACCTGCGCTGGCGCCTGCCCAATGCCGACGCCTGCCTGAGCACGGTCGAGGCGCATTCGCTGGAGCACTTCCTGCTGGAGGGTTTCGGCCGCCTGCTGCCGGGGCACTTCATCGGCGTGGGCGTGATGGGCTGCCGGACCGGTTTCTACCTCACGCTGTTGAACGAGGGTCGCCGCGAGGTGATCGAGCGGACCCTGGAAACCGTGCTCTACGGCGTGCTCGGCGCCACCGCCGTGCCCTACGCGCGCATCGAGCAATGCGGCCACTGGCGCCACCACGACCTGGCCGCCGCGCAGGCGGTGGCGGGCGAGGTGCTGGCGCGGCGCGCGGCGTGGCGGGAGGTCGCGTGAACGCGGCGGTCACGCGTTGGCGGGTCAGCGAGACGCGCCGCGTCGAGTACGAGCTGTGCAACGTCGCGGACGTGTTCGATCCGGCCTGCGACGCCTTGCTGGCCGACGGCCGTCGCGCCGGCGGCCGCCGCTTCGTGGTGGTGGACGAGGTGGTGCTGCGTCACCACGGCGTGCGCCTCGCCGCCTACTTTGCGCAGCACGACGTGACCGCGCGCATCGTCGCGCTGCCCGGCGGCGAGGGCGGCAAGACGATGGAGGCGTGGCAGCACCTGCTGCGCGCGCTGGACGAGTTCCCCATCCACCGCCGCGACGAGCCGATCCTCGCCATCGGCGGCGGCGTGCTCACCGACGTGGTCGGCTTCGTGGCCTCCAGCTACCGCCGCGGCGTGCCGCACATCAAGGTGCCCACCACCCTGATGGGCTACGTGGATGCGGCGGTGGGGATCAAGAACGGGATCAACTTCAACGGCCGCAAGAACCGCCTCGGCAGCTTCGAGCCGCCGCGCCGCGTGCTGCTGGATCGCAGCTTGCTGCGCACGCTGCCGCGCCGCCACCTGCACAACGGCGTGTGCGAGATCATCAAGCTCGCCGTGATCAAGGATGCGGCGCTGTTCGCGCAACTGGAACGCCACGGCGCCGCCAGCGTGGCCGGCGCGTTCCAGGGCGAGCACGGCGGCGCCATCCTCGACCGCGCCATCGACGACATGCTGCAGGAGCTGGCGCCCAACCTGTTCGAGGACGAGCTGGCGCGCGTGGTGGATTTCGGCCACACCTTCAGCTACGGCCTGGAAACGCGGCACGAGGACAACCTGCTGCACGGCGAGGCGGTGCTGCTGGACATCCTCGTCTCCGTCGCCATCGCCCACGGCCGCGGCCTGCTGGCCGATGCCGCCGCCGCGCGCATCCTCGCCCTGGTCGAGCGCCTCGGCCTGGCGCCGCCGCTGGAACTGCTCGACGCCACGCTGATGTGGCAGTCGCTGCTGGACCGCGTCGAACACCGCAACGGCGCCCAGCGCGTGCCGCTGCCGGTCGCCGTGGGCGAGGGCGTGTTCGCCAACGACATCCGCCGCGGCGAACTCGCCGACGCCATCGCCACCCTGCAATGCTGGACTCGCCCCGCCCATGACCGAATCGCCGAATGTTGATGCCGCGGAGATCGCGCACTTCAACCGCATCGCCCAGCTGTGGTGGGACCCGCACGGCAAGATGGGCCAGCTGCACGCCATCAACGGCCTGCGCCTGCGCTTCATCACCGATCGCCTGGGCGGCGCCGCGCCGCGCGTGCTGGACGTGGGTTGCGGCGGCGGCATCCTCGCCGAGGCGCTGGCCAGACACGGCGCGCAGGTCACCGGCATCGACCTCTCCACGCTGTCGCTCAACGTGGCGCGCCAGCATGCCGAGCGCGGCGCGCTGGACATCGACTACCGCGAGATCGACGTGGAAACGCTGGCGCGCGAGCAGGCCGGCAGCTTCGACGCGGTGACCTGCATGGAGATGCTCGAACACGTGCCCGAGCCCGCGCGCGTGATCGCCGCCTGCGCGCAGTTGCTCAGGCCGGGCGGCGTGGCCTTCTTCTCCACCATCAACCGCAACCTCAAGGCGTTCGCCTTCGCCATCGTGGCCGGCGAGTACATCCTCGGCCTGTTGCCGCGCGGCACGCACAGCTACCGCAAGCTGATCCGCCCGACCGAGATGCGCACGTGGGCAAGTGCGGCGGGGCTGCAGTTCAACGCCGTGGCGAGCCTCATGTACCACCCGCTCAAGCGCAGCTTCCGCGTGGCGCCGGGGCGCGAGGACATCAACTACATGGCCAGCTTCACGAAGCGGGGTTGAACACATGCGCCGCTTCCTCGCCCTCTCGCGCTCGCTGCATGGCGTGCTCGACATCGCCATGCCCGGCTTCGTCGCCCTGCTGTGGCTCGGCCATTTCCCCGCCTGGCCGGTGCTGGCGCTCTGCCTGGGCACCGCACTGGCCGGCTATACCGCGATCTACGCGCTGAACGACCTGGCCGGCGTCCGCGACGACCGCCAGAAGGTGGCGCGCGGGCTCACCCCCGGCTACGCGGTGGAGGCCTCCACGATGCGCTACCCGCTGGCACAGAACCTGATCAGCATGAAAGGCGCGCTGGCCTGGTTCGGCCTGTGGTTCGCGCTGGCCGTGCTCGGCATCTGGCTGCTCAACCCGTGGATCCTCGCCATCCTCATCGCCGCGGCGCTGCTGGAACTGGCCTACGTGAAACTGCTCAAGGTCACCTGGTGGCGCACCGTGGTCAGCGGCCTGGTGAAATCCGCCGGCCCCGTCGCCGCCGTATTCGCCGTGGTGCCGACGCCTTCGTTGGCGGGGCTGGCGCTGATGCTGGGCTGGCTGATGCTGTGGGAAGTGGGCGGGCAGAACATCCCCGCCGACTGGAACGACCTTGAGGAGGATCGCGCCATCGGCGCGCGCACCATCCCGCTGGTGTTCGGCCTGCGCGTCGCCGGCTGGCTGGTGCTCGGGCTGCTCGGTCTCGTCGTCGCCGGCAGCCTGCTGCTGGCGAGGCTCTCGCCACTGATGCTCGGCTGGCCATTCCAGCTCGCCGTGTTGCTGGCTGGTGTGGTGCTGCTGGTGGTGCCGGCGGTGCGGCTGGCGGTGACCCGCGATGGCCGCGCGGCCGCGCGGCTGTTCGACCGCTCAAGTTTGTATCCGCTGGCGTTGTTGCTGATCGTGACGGTGTTCGTGTTGTTGCCTTGAGTGTGCCGTTCGCCCCGAAGTCCGGCGCATGATCCGGAAGGTGGACGTAGGGCGGGCACTGCCCGCCGGCTTTCCCGCGCGTCACTCATGCCCGTCAAATCCTCACGATCAACGCGCTCGTACCCGCGTGTTTCCTTCGATCCAGGACATCAAAGGCAAGAGCGGTCGATCGCCTTCGGCGACCGAGTCACTTTTCTCTTGCGTGGCCAAGAGAAAAGTAACCAAAAGAGAAGGCCACCCCGCTTGGCGCTTGCCGGGCATCCTGCCCGGCAAGTCCGTGAGCCGGGGTCGGGCTTTTCGACAGCACATCCATGTGCTGGCGAAAAGGCATCGGCATCCATGCCGATGCCCGCTACGCGGCCTGTCGCCCCCGCCTCACCGCCGCACAGGGGCCCCGGGTGAAGCAGCGGGCCATCGTGGCCCGCACTCTTCAGAAGAGCCCAAGTAAAGCAGGGACGCTGTACGCCATCCCCTCTGTTTGACTTCGTCCGTCCTGGTTTCGCCGCCGCCGCAGGATTCTCGCCCGGTCGTACCGGTGGACGGTCGATGCAGGGCGCGAACTGCAAGTGCAGCAGCAATAGCACTACCAAGACGCGGATCATGCACTGTGTTGTTGCCTATACCACGTCTGCGATTGAGGCTTTTCAGGGCACACAGGCTACGAGACGATCTGTAGAAAAGGGTTCTTGTCAACAATGGCTGCGTGTGATTTTTTCTTTAGGAAGGAGATCAGATCATCGCCTCGCTGTAACAGCATGACTATTTCATGCAACGAGCAGAGCAGCATCGTTTTTTGAGCGAGCGCGGCAGCGCATTCCTTGACCACGGGTTCGGTAAAGCCTGAGGACGAGATGAAGATACCGCGAGCGTTCGCGCGGAGGAACAAACGACTGAGATGGGGAAGAAACTCACTGGTACCGACTGGCGAGTTGAGCCATTTCATCTCAACGAGGTGCACCGCGCCATCGAGCTCGATCACACCATCGATCTGTTCAAGCACAACAGATGTGTCGGGGTCTTTTCGGCGGAAGTCTTCCCGAACAAGAATTCCATAGGCACTGAACATGTCGTTTAGAACACCTTCAAGCAGCTTGCCGCGCTCATGGGGCTTGTCGTCCATGCCGAACAACGCCGCAAGTCGAGTATTCACTTTCTCAATCTCGGAGCGCCTGTCGGCTGCTGCTTGCTCCGCGTGCTCACGAGCGCGTGTGGCCTCGCGTTCAGCATCTCGTTCTTGCTTCATCCGCGTGAAAGAGTCCTTTGCGTTGACTGCCTCTCGCACGCTTGCGACGAGCCCTTTAGCCTTCAGCTGGTCTTCCGGCCAACAGGTCTCGAACCTCTCGAACTCCACCACACGCTTGATGATCTCGCGTCGCGGGCGCAAGCCACTATCGCCGCGTCCATTGACCTTGGTGAGCACCTTGCGAACGATCTCGAATTTGTTGATGGAGTCCGCGTTCGTCGCTACGGCGCGCTCTACTTCGGCGAGATCTTCGTCGGCAACGCCGGCGCCGCGTAGGAACAGCACGACGCCCTTCTTCGCCCGAATGAGGCGGGCGATGGTCTCAACAAGTAGCTCAAACAGTTCTGGCGGGTAGTGAAATACCTCGGACATCGGATCACCTTTGGGTTGCTATGTCCGGTCTGCGGCTAGGAAGCCACCGGCTACAGCTTCGCGACTAGATCGTCCATCGCCTTCTTGGCGTTCCGAAGGTAGTCCTCTTTCACCTGCACACGATGGCCGTTAATAGTCTGCTTGCCAATGGGAAGCTTCGAAAACGGGAGGCCCTTTGCGAAAGCCACCACACCAGTTGTCTGAAAGTCGCGAATTTCGACGAACCCGGCTTCCAGCTTCTTAAAGGCGAAGATTTCGGGGTTCGACTTCAAGAGTTTGCCAACGTCACTCTCGATGGCTTGCAGTACGGCAGCGTAGGCCGAAGCTGCGCCCATGTACTGCGTCAGTCGATTCTTGACAATCAGATGAACTTTCGGAAGGGGGCGCTGGGCATGCTTTAGCTTCGTTGCGAATGCGTAGGCTGCATAGATTTCCGAAGGCAGTTTCAGGCCGTAGACGAGAGAAAACGCGTTCTGTATTGCTCGACGGGAGGAATCGTCTGCCATCACGGGGAGCACGATGCGGTCTGCTGTGGAGAGCGCGATCTGTGTGTAGAGGGAGAAACTTGGATTGCAGTCGAGGAAGACCACGTCATACTCGTCGGCAAGCTGATCCAAGAAATCCTTCAGCCAGTCGACAACCGCTATCCAGGGGTTCGTTCCGGGGATCTGATTGTTGGCAAGCGTGTTCACGGCGTTCGCTTGGAGTTCCAACATTGGATCGCCGCACACAAGATCGACGTTTGCAGGTACACCCTTGTTATAGCTACTCGGCTTCGTAGTGAAGTCGTGCGCATTGAACTTAGGTGGGGAGTACGGTGCAGGCAGACGGAGCTGAAAGTAGCCACCCACGCTGCATCGAGGTACCAAGCCCTGCCGTTCAAGCAACTTCTCGCTACCCTTGTTATTCAGCCCTCCAAGCATCAGCTCAGATAGATTGGCCTGCGGGCACATGTCGATCGCCAAGATGCGCTTTTTCGGGTGTTTCTCGGCGTAGCGAACAATCGACTGAAAGCACAGGCTTGTCTTTCCAGTGCCACCTTTGTTGTTCCAGTAGGCGTACTTGATGTCCATTGTTAGCTCCGTGAGCCATCTGTATGGCTGATGTCGACATCATATCGTCCATAACGGACGTGTACAAGTCTTTGTCTGCCATAATTGTGGTGGGCTCGAATTGAGGCTCCGTGGAGATTGATCGAAATCGAGACGGAGGAAGCTAGATAGAGTAGGTAGCGCCCAGCGCGCTGCTCCTGCTTTGCTTTGGCTCCTCTGAAAAGTGCGGGCCACGATGGCCCGCTGCTCTACCCGGGGCCCCTGTGCGGCGGTGAGTCGGGGGCGACAGGCCGCGTAGCGGGCATCGGCAGGGAGGCCGATGCCTTTTCGCCAGGGCAGGATGCCCTGTCGAAAAGCCCAGCCCCGGCTCACGGACTTGTTGGGCAGGATGCCCAACAAGCGCCAAGCGGGGTGCTCTTTCTCTTTGGTTACTTTCTCTTTGAGCACGCAAAGAGAAAGTGACTCGGTCGCCGTAGGCGATCGACCGCTCTTCGCTTCAAATGCGCTGGGTTGAACGGAACAACCGGCAGGAGCAGCGCTTGCGAACACTCGCAAATCTATGGACACGAGTGACGGGAGCCGGCGGGCAGTGCCCGCCCTACGCGACTGGTCGCTTCGATCCTCCGACGTGACGAACCGCCCTCGCGCGATCGTCACAAGAATGGCCCGAACAACCCGTCATCCCGGCGGAATCCGGAATCCAGTGCCTCGGCACATGGTTGAAGACGCTGGATTCCAGCGTTCGCTGGAATGACGAGCAAGGGCATCCCTACCGCATGATCCCCGTATGCCCCAACGAATACCGCCCCGGCTGCGGCCACACGGTGAGGCCATGCGGTTCCATGCCGACCTTGATCTTGCGCACCTTGCCGGTGCTGGTGTCGATGGCGTAGACGACGTCGTCGAAGCGGCCGGAGAGCCACAGCATGCGGCCGTCGGCGCTGACGTTGCCCATGTCGGGGCTGCCGCCGTGGGGGATCGGCCAGGTGGCGACGACCTGGCGGGTGGCGAAGTCGATCACCGAGACGCTGCCCTTGCCCTTGCGTGGACCGTGGATCTTGTGCGTGCCGCGGTTGGCCACGTACAGGCGCGTGCCGTCGCGGCTGGGGTAGAGGCCGTGGGTGCCGATGCCGGTGGCGATGAAGCCGATCTTGGTGAAGCTGTCGCCGTCGATCAGGTAGACGCCGTCGGCCATCATGTCGGCGACGTAGAACACCTTGCCGTCGGGCGAGACGCGGATGTCCTGCGGCATGCCGCGGTGTTTCAGCGGCAGGTAGCCGAGCACCTTGTGCGCGGCCATGTCGATCTTGGCCAGCTTGCCGCCGAACTCGCAGGTGAAGATCGCGTAGCGCCCGTCGATGGAAAAGTCGGCGTGGTTGATGCCCTTGCAGCCGGGCACCGGCAGGCGGAACTGCAGCGCCATGGTGTGCGGGTCGCGGAAATCGAGCCGGGCGTCTTCCTCGGCAACCACGATGGCGTGCTTGCCGTCCGGGCTGAAGTACATGTTGTACGGGTCGTCGACCGCCACCGCCTGGCCGGGCTTGCCGGTGGTCGGGTCGATCGGGGTGAGGCTGCCGTCGGGGCGGTCCTCGGCGTTGTTGGTGACCCACAGCGTGCGCAGGTCGTAGGCCGGCACCACGTGCTGCGGGCTGCGGCCCACCTTGAAGGTGTCGACCACCTTGAACGTCACCGGGTCGATCACGCTGACGCTGTCCGAGCGCAGGTTGGGCACGTAGATGCGCGAGAGCGCGCCGGCCACCGCGGGGCTGAGCATGTTGACGCCGGCATCGCCATAGAGGTTGGCCGGGTTGGTCACCGGCGGCATGCCGGCGACGGTCTGCACGCCGCCGGCGAACGCCGCGCCGCTGGCGAGCCAGGCGAGCAGGGCGAAGCCGGCGCGACGGCGCGGGTGAGAGCGGTGTGCGTTGATGGTGAAAGTCCTCGGCAGCATGTCCGGTCCACGAATGTAGGTTGGGGGTGCGGGCAGGTCAGTGTCCAGCGACGTCCTTGCGGATCGCCTCGACCGTCTGCGCCACGATCAGGTCCACGCCGAGCTGGCCCAGCGCGGCGGTGGCGCGACGCGGGTCGCCGCCGTAGACGCCGTCGGCCGCGCCCGGCGCGCTCGCGTGGCGCAGTGTATCGGCGCGCACCATCGACGGTGCGACTGCCAGCTGAAGCGAGGTGTCGGCGAGCGCCGCGTGGGTGCCGATCTCGTCGTCGCGGTAACCGCGCCGGCGCAGCAGCGCGGCGTAGCCGGTGGAGCTGGCGGCGTAGTATTCCGGCGGCACGAACGCGTGTTTGGGCGAACCAGCCCAGTGCTTGTTGAGCCGGTCCACCACGCGGCGCAGGTCGCGCTGGTAGCCGCCGTGGTCGCCGAGCAGCACGACGTGGCGAAAGCCGTGCGCCGCCAGGCTTTCGGCGGCCGAGGCCAGCATCTGCTCGAACGCGGCATCGGGCACGCTGATGGTGCCGGGAAAGCGCATGTGCCCGCTCGGTGGCGTGATGCTGCCCTCGGGCACGTAGGCGACCACCGGCGCCACCAGCGCGTTGCCCAGCCCGCGCGCGATCCGCTCGGCCAGCGCCTCGGCGCGCGCGTTGTGCTTGCCCAGCGCGATGTAGGGCCCGCTTTGTTCGGTGCCGCCGATCGGGATGATCACGGTGGTGCTGCCGGCGTCGATGCGCGCGCGCAGCTCGGTCCAGGTCAGCTCCTGCAACTGCACCGTGGGCGGTTGCGCGCAGGCCGCCTGCGCCAGCATCAGCAGCAGGGCGAGGCCGAGGAGTCTGCGGTGATTCAGCAGGAACTTGCGCACGCGGGCGGGGAGGGGCGATCGATCATCCGCGCACATTGGAACAGCGCTGCGCCGCGCGCAAGCCCGTTGCGGCGCGGCAACGGGCCTGGCCGCTTTCAGTGCGACAGGTCGACCGCGTACACCGCCGTGCCGTCGCCGTTGTCCTTGAGCTGGCGGATGTTGTGCAGCCCTGCCGCTTTCGCCACATCGAGCTTGTTCGCCGCGCCGGTGAACACCACCGGACCGTGCGTCTTCAGCGGGGCGAACCGCCAGGAGGTGGCTTCGAGGTCGGCCGCGTCGAGGTGCTGCTTGCGCTCGATCCAGTGGGCCAGGATCTCGCGCGTGCCGTCGGGCGCGGCCAGCACGATGTTGCTGCCGTCGAGGCCGGGGAAGTGGCCGCCGCCGCTGGCGCGGTAGTTGTTGGTGACCACGACGAACGGCTGCGTCGGCGCGACCGGCTTGCCCTGGAAGGTGAGCGTGGTGATGCGCTCGCCGGCCGGCCTGGACACGTCGATCACGTAGTGGATGCCGCCCTGGATCTGGTCGAAGTTGTAGCCGGTGTAGCGGCTGTTGATCAGCGCCTGCTCGCCGGTCTGCTCCGGGTCGATGCGGTTGAAGCGCCGCGCGGACTGCTCCAGCCAGGCCTTGAGGCCGGCGCCGTCGATCTTCACCGCGGCCAGCGTGTTGGGATAGAAGTACAGGTCGGCGGCGCTGCGCAGGGTCAGCGAGCCGGCGGCCACGTCGGTGTAGTCGGCCGGGCCGCCGAAGCCGGTGCGGAACGCGGCGGCGGCCCCGAGCACCGGCACGTCGGCCAGCTCGGGATGGGTGAGCGGCAGTTCGCGGCGCACGTAGTCGATCTGCGCGGCATTGACCGGCGCCAGCGCGGTCATGTTGCCCTCGTCGGCGAAGTAGCTGCTCATGCGCAGCGCGCTCGTGCCGATCGGCGTGTTGACGTAGGCGACCGCGGCCTGCTGCACGCCCGCCACCAGTGGCGCGATCGCGGGGTCCGCCGGCACGCAGTCGTGCTTGTCCTTGCAGATCGGCCGCACCTCGCTGTGGCTGTTGTCCCGGTCGACCACCCAGCGGCCGTCCTGGCGGTTGAGCACCAGCGCGACCAGGCCCAGGTCCTTGCCGAAGAAGCCGCCCATCACCGCCGGCACGTTGCGCACGAAACCGCGGCGGGCGTCGACGTCCTTCATGCCGGCGTAGCGCGGGCCGGGGAATTCGGTGTGCGAGTGGCCGAGCAGCAGCACGTCGATGCCGGGCACGCCGGCCAGGTACCAGCCGGCGTTCTCCATGTCGCTGGTGTAGGGGTGGGTGTCCAGGCCGCCGTGCAGCAACGCCACGACCAGGTCGGGATGTTGCGCCTGCAGTTCGGGCAGGTATTTGCGCGCGGCCTCGACCACGCCGGCGACGGTGACCTTGCCGGCCAGGTGGTGCTGGTCCCACTGCATGATCGGCGGCGGGGTGAAGCCGATGATGCCGACTTTCAGCGGCACCCTGATGTGGCTGCCGTCGGGCGTGTAGGCGTCGATGGTCTTCTGCACGATCGTCCACGGCTTGAAGATCGGCGCGCCGTCGCGTGCGCTGGAGACGTTGGCCAGCACCAGCGGGAAATGCGGCCCGGCGCAATGCGTGCTGCGGCTGCCGTCGACGTTCATCGGCGTCCCGGTGACCTGGGACAGGAAGCCCAGCCCGTAGTTGAACTCGTGGTTGCCGGGCGTGCCGCCGTCGTAGCCGACCGCGTCCATCGCGCGGTACACCGCCAGTTCCTGGTCGCAGGCCACCGGCTTGACCAGCGCCTGGTAGTCGGCCAGCACGCTGCCCTGGATGGTGTCGCCCGAATCGAACAGGAAATGGTTGGGGTACTCGGCGCGCGCACGCCGGATCAGCGTGGCGGTGCGCTCGAAGCCGACCGTGGGATCGCCCTTCAGCCGGTAGTAGTCGTAGCTGAGCACGGTGGCGTGGATGTCGGTGGTTTCCAGGATCGCCACCTGCGCGCGGGCGCCGTCGGGCACGCGGCCGGAGCGCCACGGCAGCGCGGAGCAGCCGGCCAGCGCCAGTGCGGCCAGCGCCAGCAGGGGGAGGGCGAACGGGGTGGATCGGACGGACATGAAGGTTCCGGGAACAGCCGCTGAGGGGACGGCCAAAGCTAGCAGATCGGACGGCTGCCGCGGTGCCCGACGAGGTCGTAAGATGCGGTTGCAGGCTCGGTCCTGCAGGGGGATGGCTCAGCTCATGCGTTCGATTCCATGGCGCCGCGTCCGCGGCCCGGCGGTGTGTGCGGGGGCCGTGCTGCTGTTCGTGCTGTGCGTGGCATGCACGGCCTGGCGCGAGCCGCTGCCGCTGCAACGCGTGTTTGTCACCTCGCTGATGCTGTGCAGCGCCGTGGTGCTGATGGCCGTGCTGGCGCGCTTCGCCAGCGCGCTGCTGCTCGCCGGCAGCTTGTTCGTCGCGCTGAAGTTCATCGCGGTGATGAAGCTGCGCTACCTCGACGAGCAGCTGATGCCGGCGGACTTCGTCTACTACGTGCGCAGCAGCCTGCTCGACACCTTGCGCCACTATCCCCACCTGTACCTGCTCGGCATCGGCCTGCTGGTGCTGTTGCCGCCGCTGCTCTACCTCACTTGGCGCTGGGACTGGCGCGTGTTCGCCACCTGGCGCGCGCGGCCGGCGTGGCTGTTGCGCGGCGCGGGGCTGCTGCTGGGCGCGTCGGCGTGGTGGTGGTGCATGTGGCCGGGCGGTCCGTTTGCCGGGGTGCACGCGCGCAACACCTGGGAGAAGCTCTCCGACGACGCGCACCTGACCAACTTCTTCGTCAGCTTCCGCGACGCGGCGGTGCGGTTGCCGCCGATGAGCGGCGACGGCGAGGCTGAGCGCGTGTGGGGTGCGGCCGCGCAGGGGCTGCCGTCCAATCGCCCGCCGCCGTACCCGGACATCGTGCAGGTGCTGGAGGAGAGCACGTTCGACCCGGCCAACTTCACCGACTGCAGCGTGCCGGCCTGCCGCGCGGCGATGTTCAAGACCGATGCGCGCACCCGCGGCAGCGGCGTGCTGCGCACGCATACGTTCGGCGGCGGCACCTGGGTCAGCGAGTTCGCCAGCCTGACCGGCATGCCGCAGGACATCTTCGGCCCCGGCGGCATGTACGCGCCCTACGTGCTGGCGCCGCACGTGCGCGATTCGCTGCCGCAACTGCTGCGCCGCCTGGGCTACCGCACCATCGCGATCTATCCCACCGTCGGCAGTTTCATCAACGGCCGCAACGCGTATCGCGACTACGGCTTCGATCACCTTTACGACGTCAACGAGCTGGGCCTGGTCGAGTGGGAGGAGAGCGACCGGCAGATGTTCGCCGCGGCCAAGCGCATCTACGACAAGGTGAAGCGGCCGGGGCAACCGGTGTTCATCATGATCCTCACCCTGAACCAGCACGGCCCGCACGACGAGGACCCGATGTCGTCGCTGCCGCCGGCGTTCCGCAACCTGCTGCCGGGGCTGAAGCCGGCGGTGGCGCTCAACTTCGACACCTACCTGGCGCGGCTGCACGACTCGGACCTGGCCATGCGCGCGCTGGAGCACGACTTCCTCGACCGCCCGCAGCCGACCGTGCTGATGCACTTCGGCGACCACCAGCCGTCCTTCGGCGGCATGATCCGCGACCTGCCGCGCAGCCTGCCGCCGGCGCTGCAGCCGTATCGCGACTACCTCACCTACTACATGGTCAAGAGCAATTTCGCCGGGCCGGCGCTGCCGCGGTATCCGATGCTCGACATCGCGTTCCTGCCCGGCATGGTGCTGCAGGCGGCGGGCTTGCCGCAGGATGCGTACTTCGCCGCCTCCAGCCGCCTGCGCGATCGTTGCGATGGCCGCTACGACGACTGCACCGTGCCGGGGCTGCTGCCGTCCTATTACGCGTGGGTGTTCGACCGGCTGCACGTGTACGAGTGAGCGACCGCGTTCAGCTTCGTGATGACCGTGGGCGGCAGGCGGGGGTTCGCGGTTGTCGCGTGGGGGCAGTTGCACGGGCCGGCCGGGCGCCCGCGCCACGCGCCAGGCCTGCGTTGGCGCGATCGGCGGCGTGCTGGCAAGCGTCTTGCTTCGCCATGGACATGACTCGCCGCCTTCCCGATGCCGTTACGCCCCCGCCGAGCGACGCCGCCGTGTGCGCCGCCGCTGCGCTGGAGCGGCAGATGGACGCGCTGGGGCTGTCGCCGGAGGAGCGCCTGTTCCTGCGCACGCTGCACCAGAGCGAGCGGCAGATCAACGACGCCTTCGACGAGGCGCGGCAGTCGGGCGACCTGCAGCAGCAGGTGAGCCGCGTGTACAAGCAGATGTATCGGCCGGACTGAGGTTTCCGCCACGCGCGGCTATGCTGGCCTCCCGATCCGTTGCGGAGTACGCCGTGCCGATGGTCTCCACGCCTCGCGAGAAACCGCTGGCCGCACGCGTCGGCGTGATCGGCCATCGCGGTGCGCCGGCATGGCAGCCGGAGCACACCCTGGCGTCGTACGCGCGCGCGATCGCCGATGGCGCGGATTTCATCGAGCCGGATCTGGTGATGAGCCGCGACGGCGTGCTGGTGGTGCGCCACGAGAACGAGATCGGCGGCACCACCGACGTGGGCGCGCGGCGCGAGTTCGCCGCGCGCCGCGCGACCCGGCACATCGACGGCGTGGCGGTGACGGGCTGGTTCACCGAGGACTTCACCCTGGCCGAGCTGAAGACGCTGCGCGCGCGCGAACGCCTGCCGCAGTTGCGCGGCACCGCGCACGACGGCCAGTTGCCGATCGCCACGCTGGAGGAAGTGATCGAGCTTGCCGCCGCCGAATCCGCCGCCTGCGGACGGCTCATCGGCATCGTGCCGGAGATCAAGCACGGCACCCATTTCCGCGCGCTCGGCCTGCCGCTGGAAGACCTGCTGCTGGCCACGCTCGCCGGGCATGCGCACACGCGCACGGCCACGGTGGAGATCCAGTCCTTCGAGATCGGCAACCTGCGCTACCTGCGCGAACGGCTCGGCACCGCGCACCCGAACATCCGCTTGCTGCAACTGCTCGACGTGCCGCCGGCGCAGCCGTACGACGTGGTGGCCGCCGGCGGCACGCTGGATTACGCGCGGATGATGACCGCGAACGGCTTGCGCGAGGTCGCCGGTTACGCCGACGCGATCGGCCCGGAGCTGCGCGCGGTCATCCCGTGGAACGCCGATGGCCGCCTCGATCCGCCGACGCGCCTGGTGCATGACGCGCACGCGGTCGGGCTGGAAGTGCATCCGTGGACGTTCCGCCCGGAGAACACCTTCCTCGCCCCGGTGTTCCGCCGCGGCGACGATCCGCACGCGCGCCACCGCGCCGGCCTGGTCGCGCAGATCGGCGCCTACCTCGACGCCGGCATCGATGCGTTCTTCACCGACGATCCGGCCAGCGGGCGGCAGGCGGTCGACGCGCTCGTGCAGGCCGTGCAGGGCGAAAGCTCGCTATGATCGCGTGGTCGCCACGACGCCCGTCGCCCATGTCCATTGTCGCCAGCACGTCTCCCGCGTTTCGCCGCGCCCTCGCGCCGATGGTGGCGTGCGCTGCGCTTGCCGCCATGCTCGGCGGCGCGCTCGGCGAAGGCGCCGACGCGTGGCAATGGCTGCACTGGATAGCCAAGCCGCTGGCCACCGTGCTGGTGATCGTCGCGGCGCTGGCGTGGCCGCCGATCACGTCGCGCTATCGGCGCCGGATCGTGGTCGGGTTGATCTGTTCGCTGCTCGGCGACGTGTTGCTGATGTGGCCGGCGGATCTGTTCGTGGCCGGCCTGGTGGCCTTTCTCATCGGCCATCTCTACTTCATCAGCGGCTTTCTCGGCGACAGCCGCCTGGGCACGCGCCCGCTGGCCTGGCTCGGCTGCCTGCTGCTGGCGGCGCTGAACCTGGCGTGGCTTTGGCCGTCCATACCGCCGGCGCTGCGCGGCGCGGTGGTGGTCTATGCGCTGGTGCTGGCGGCGATGGCGGCGCAGGCACTGGCGCGCGCCTGGGTACACGCCGGCGACGTGCTGGCGCGGCCGGCGCGGCGTGCGGCGATCGGCGGAGCGCTGTTCATGCTCGGCGACAGCCTGCTGGCCTGGGACCGCTTCCACGGCGCGCTGCCGCTGGCCGCGGTGTGGGTGCTCGGCAGCTACTACGCGGCGGTGTGGTTCATCGCCCGCTCGGTGGCGCGGGACGATGGCATGGCGGGCGTGACGCAGGCATCGACGGCATGAATACCTCCGAGCTCATCATCACCTGGGCGACGCCGTTCTTCTTCGCGCTGATCGCGCTGGAGTTCATCGTCGCGCGCGTGCGCGGCCAGCGTGTCTATCGCGGCAACGACACCGTCAACAGCATCGGCCTGGGCGTGATGTCGCAGATCGCCGGGGTGTTCACCAAGCTGCTCACGCTGGGCATCTATGCGTGGTGCGTCGAGCACCTGGCGCTGTTCACGCTGCCGGCGCACAGCCTGTGGGTGTGGATCAGCGCGCTGCTGCTGTACGACCTGCTCTATTACTGGCTGCACCGGATGGGGCACGAGGTGAACATCCTGTGGGCGGCGCACGTGGTGCACCACCAGAGCGAGCAGTACAACCTCTCCACCGCGCTGCGCCAGACCAGTACCGGCGGCCTGCTCGGCTGGATCTTCTACCTGCCGATGGCGCTGCTCGGCTATCCGCTGGAAGTGTTCGTGGCGGTGGCGCTGATCGACCTGCTGTACCAGTTCTGGGTGCACACCGAGCAGGTCGGCAAGCTGGGCTGGTTCGACCGCGTGTTCTGCTCGCCATCCAACCATCGTGCGCACCACGCCACCAACGACCGCTACCTCGACCACAACTACGGCGGCATCCTGATCGTGTGGGATCGCCTGTTCGGCACCTTCGTCGAGGAGGACGACGCCGACAAGCCGGTCTACGGCACCCGCGCGCCGCTGCGCAGCTGGAACCCGCTGTGGGCGAACGCCGAGGTGTATTGGGCGGCGGCGGTCGATGCGTGGCATGCGCGGCGCTGGCGCGACAAGCTGCAGGTGTGGTTCCGTCGGCCCGGCTGGCGCCCCGCCGACGTGGCCGCGCGCTTCCCCAAGCCCGCGTACGACATTCATCGCGCCGTCTACGACCCGCCGATGGCGCCGGCGATGGCCGCGTACTGCCTGCTGCAGTTTGCCCTGCTGCTGGGCATGGCCACGCATTTCCTGGGGCTCACCGCGCACGCGGACTTCGCCACCTTGTTCGGCTATGCGCTGTACATGGTGGCCAGCCTGTGCGTGATCGGCGCACTGATGGAAGGCCGTCGCGTCGCGTTCTGGCTGGAGGGCCTGCGCACCGTGCTGACCGCGATGGTGCCGCTGCTGCTCGGCCGCTGGTTCGGCGTCGACCCGCTCGACCAGCGCGCCGCCGCGGCGATCGCCGTGCTGTTCGGCGCCAGCGCCGTCGCGCTGCCTTGGCTGGCCGGCCTGCGCCCGCGTGGACCGCTGCACGCCGCCTCCAACCTGTAGAGCGGGCAGTGCCCGCCGCCCGTCCACGGTTCGTGGCAACAAGCGGCGGGCAGTGCCCGCCCTACGGGTGACTCCCACCCCTCGCCGTTCACCCTGAGCGTAGCCGCGCAGCGGCGGAGTCGAAGGGCGGGGCTGTCGCACGGCTTCGACTTCGCCGCTGCGCGGCTACGCTCAGCCCGAACGGTTGTGGGAGCCGATGCATCTCCGAACCCCGAATACCGAATACCGAATACCGGCCAAGGGCACCACGCACAGGGGTACGCGTGTGCACGGCACGCATTTGGACGTCCAAACGGCACGCCGCCATGCAGCCGCCTGGCCAGATGGGCGCGACTTGTTATGCTGTGCGCTGATTTCAAGGGGAGCACCCTATGGGTTTCTTCAGCAAACTGATACGCAGCAAGTCGGTCGCGCAACTGCAGGCCGAGGCAGGCGCCAGCCGGGATTTCCGCCGCACCATGGGCGTGTGGCAGCTCACCGCGATCGGGGTGGGCGCGATCGTGGGCGTAGGCGTGTTCGTGCTGGCGCCGAACGAGGCGGCGTTGAACGCCGGCCCGGCGATCATCCTGAGCTTCCTGGTGGCCGGCATCGGCAGCGCCTGCGCGGCGCTGTCCTACGCCGAGTTCGCCGGCATGATCCCGGTCACCGGCAGCGCCTACACCTACGGCTATGCGGTGCTGGGCGAATTGCCCGCATGGATCATCGGCTGGGACCTGCTGGTGGAGTACGCGCTGATCGTGGGCGTGGTCGCGGCGGGTACGTCGAACTACCTGCAATCGCTGATCGCCCAGATCACCGGCCTGCACCTGCCGGTGTTCCTGCAGGCGGCCTACGACCCGGCGCATCCGGACAGCGGGCGCGGCATCAACCTGATCGCGATGCTGGTGGCGCTGGGCGTGGCCGCGCTGCAGGTGGCACGCACCGAGGTCGGCGCGCGCTTCAATACGGTGGTGGTGGCGCTCAAGGTGCTCGGCGTGATCGTGGTGGTGGTGGTGGGTGCGTTCTACGTGAACACGGCCAACTGGACCCCGTTCGTCCCGCCGCTGGTGCACGACGCGGCGGCCACCGGCGGCACGCGCTACGGCGTGAGCGGCATGCTGGCGGCGGCCAGCATCGTGTTCTTCGCGGTATTCGGCTACGACACGCTGACCACCGCGGCGGAAGAGTCGAAGAACCCGCAACGCGACCTGCCGCTGGCGGTGATCGCCTCGCTGGGCGTGGCGATGGCGATGTACCTGGCCATCTCGCTGGTGCTCACCGGCATGGTGCCGTACAACGGCTGCGTGGATCCGTCCGAGGTCGCCGGGCAGTGCTCGGAGATGATCCTGGCCAGCTCGGCGCCGGTCAGCGCGGTGTTCGCCGCGCGCGACCTGCACTGGGTCAGCGGCATCATCAACGTCGCCGCGGTGTGCGGCATCGCCAGTGTGGTGTTCGCCTTCATGCTGGGCGCGGCGCGCATCTGGTTCGCGCTGGCGCGCGACGGCCTGCTGCCGGCGTGGTTCGCCAAGTCGCACCCGAAATACGGCACGCCGCACCGCCCGACCATCGCGCTCGGCGTGTTCACCGCGCTGGCGGCGGGCCTGCTGCCGATCCGCGAGCTGGCCGAACTGGTGAACATCGGCACCTTGTCCGCGTTCATCGTGATCTGCGCCTCGGTGCTGATCCTGCGCATCCGCCAGCCGGAGCTGGAGCGGCGCTTCCGCACGCCGGCGTTGTGGCTGCTGGCGCCGCTGGGCATCGTGTTCTCGCTGTTCCTGATCATCGGCTGGCCGTGGGTCACCGACGGCCAGTTCCACATGATCGGCGGGCTGGACATCGTCACCATGTGGCGCTTCGTGATCTGGATGGCGATCGGCCTGGCGATCTACTTCTTCTACGGCATGCGCCACAGCAAGCTCGCCACCGGCGAGCCCTGATCCGGCTCGGGGTCTGTGAAGAAAACCACTTCCTGTGGTTTTCTTCTATCGCGAGTCCGGTACATGCCCGGACTCGCTCACATGGAACAGTCACTTGCGTGACTGCTTCATGTCCGGCCATCGGGCAACTGCTCCTGCGTCGCCTCAACTCGGGCATCCATGCCCTCGTCATGGCCGGCCTGAGAGGTTGAAGAATCACAACCGCTCAGGCGCTGGCGAGGGCCGTGACCACCCGGTCGCGGCCTTCGCGCTTGGCCTGGCGCATCGCCAGGTCGGCGCGGGCCAGCAGGCTCTCGACGCTGTCGCAGCAGCCGGGCGTGCATACCGCCACGCCGATGCTGGCGCTCAGGTGTCCGCCCGGGTGATGGCTGGCGGCCACCGCCAGGCGCAGTTGCTCGGCGCGCAGCAGCGCCTGCTCCAGGTTCACGCCGGGCAGCAGCATGGCGAATTCCTCGCCGCCGATGCGGCCGATCAGGTCGTTGCTGCGGGCCTGCGTGCGCAAGCGCGCGGCCAGCGCCACCAGCGCGGCGTCGCCGGCGGCATGGCCGTATTCGTCATTGATCCGCTTGAAGTGGTCGGCATCCAGAAACAGCATCGCCATGGGCTGGCGCTGTTGCTGCGTTTCGTGCAGCGCGATGCGGCCCAGGTCGAGGAAGCGGTTGCGCAGCAGCACGCCGGTGAGGCCGTCGGTCTCGGCGCGTTCGCGCAGCAAGCGCTCCAGCTTGAACTGTTCGAGCAGGGTGCGCGCCATGAACGCGCGCAGCACCGTCGCCAGCGACACCGAGATGGCCATGTAGACCGAGTACTGCAAGGTGCGCTCGCCGTCGCCCAGGTGCAGCAGCATCGGCAGCGGTCCCAGCGCGCACAGCGCCATCGCGATGAGGAAATCCCAGCGGCCGAACCAGATCACCGACGAGGCCACCGGCAGCAGCAGGCCCGGCAGCGGCTGGCGCGCGCCGGCCGTGCCGCAGAACCCTGCGAGGTTGATGCCGATCTGCAGCAGCACCACGCACAGCAGGGCGAGCATGCGCAGGGTCAGCGGCTCGCGGCACTGCCGCGCGGCGATGACCACCAGCAGCATCGGCGGGGCCGGGATCAGCTGCCACAGCAACTCGTTCGGGCTTGCGCCGAGCAGGCCGCGCACCACCACCGCCAGCAGGTAGGCGCACAGCGCCACCGCCATCAGCGCGTGGATCATCGGCCCCATGCGCTGCGCCAGATAGCCGGCGTAGTCGCGGCGGAACGCGGCGTCTTCGCTGGGTTGTGGCTGGAGGGCAGGGGCGGGCATGGCGGCGGTCGGAATATCCGGAGTGGTTTGCGGTGGAGCAAAGCACGATGAATGCCAACGCCAGGACGCGCCTCGCGGCCATGCGGGCGCGGCGATCGTGACCTTCGGCAGGGGTGGGCGCCGGCGGCGCGCACTAGCATCGAAAGCCCGCGTTCGCCCCTGTCGCCAGCTCATGCCGGCCGCCTTCCCGCGCGGCCGGCGCGGCCGGCGCCACCTCATTCCATCATCCGGGAGCCGCCCTTGAAGTTCACCCGCCTCGCCGCCGCCGTCGCCGCCAGTGCCCTGGCGCTGGCCAGTTTCAGCGCCATTGCCGATGTCCCGGCCGCGCAGAATGTGCCCTATCAGGGCAGCCTGAAGATCAGCGTGGACGCCAGCGACGTCGCCCGCCGCATCTTCCGCGTGCACGAGGTGATCCCGGCGCAGCCCGGCCCGCTGACCCTGCTTTATCCGCAGTGGCTGCCCGGCAACCACTCGCCCACCGGCCCGATCGACAAGCTGGCCGGGCTGGTGGTCACCGCCAACGGCAAGACCCTGCCGTGGACGCGCGATTCGCTCGACGTCTTCGCGTTCCACGTGGTGGTGCCGGAAGGGGCGACCCAGGTGGAGGCGCAGTTCCAGTTCCTGTCGCCGCAGGATCGTCGCCAGGGCCGCGTGGTGATGACGCCGGAAATGCTCAACCTGCAGTGGAACGCGGTGTCGCTCTACCCGGCCGGCTACTACACGCGCCAGATCCCCGCCCAGGCCAGCGTGAAACTGCCTGCCGGCTGGCAAGCCGGCACCGCGCTGGAGGTCGCCTCGCGCGAGGGCGACACCATCTACTTCAAGCCGATCGACTACGAGAACCTGGTCGACTCGCCGATCTTCGCCGGCAAGCACTTCAAGCGGCTGGACCTCGACCCGGGCGCCAAGGCACCGGTGCACCTGGACCTGGTCGCCGACGCGGCGAAGTACCTGGAGGTGACGCCCGACCAGCTCAAGGCGTTCCGCAACCTGGTGCAGCAGATGTACAAGCTGTACGGCGCGCACCACTACGACCACTACGATTTCCTGGTCTCGCTGAGCGACAAGATGAGCGGCATCGGGCTGGAGCACCACCGCTCCAGCGAGGACGGCACCTCGGCCGATTTCTTCACCGAGTGGAAGAAGAACGTCGCCGCGCGCGACCTGTTCTCGCACGAGTTCAACCACTCGTGGAACGGCAAATACCGCCGCGGCGCGGACCTCTACACGCCGACCTTCAACGTGCCGATGGGCGACAGCCTGCTGTGGGTGTACGAAGGCCAGACCCAGTTCTGGGGCCAAGTGATGGCCGCGCGTTCGGGCCTGTGGAACGCGGAGCACACCCGCGACACGCTGGCCTACGTCGCCGCCACCTACGACCGCGGCCGTCCCGGCCTGGCCAGCTGGCGCAACGTGCAGGACACCACCAACGACCCGGTGATCGCCAAGCGCGCGCCACTGCCGTACCGCAACTACCAGTCCAGCGAGGATTACTACTCCGCCGGCGAGATGATCTGGCTCGACGTCGACGGCAAGCTGCGCGAACTCAGCCACGGCAAGCGTTCCATCGACGACTTCGCCCGCGCCTTTTTCGGCATGGACAACGGCCAGTGGAACGTCAACACCTACACCTTCGATGACGTGGTCAGGACCTTGAATGGCGTGGCGCCGTTCGACTGGGCCGGCTACCTGCGCACGCGCCTGGACGGCCACGGCCCGCTGACCGGCGGCATCGAATCGCACGGCTGGAAACTGGTCTACACCGACCAGCCCTCCGACGCGGTCAAGGCCGCGGAGAAGCGTCGCCACCAGGCCGACTTCACCTACTCGCTGGGCCTGTCGATCGGCAACGACGGCAGCATCGCCGACGTGCTGTGGGACGGCCCCGCGTTCAAGGCCGGCGTCGCCCCCGGCATGAGCGTGATCGCCGTCAACGGTCACGACTACGACGCCGACGATCTCAAGGACGCCATCACCGCCGCGGCCAAGGACAACAACGCCACCATCGAACTGCTGGTGAAGAACTTCGACGAGTACCAGACCGTGCGCATCGCCTACCACGACGGCCTGAAATACCCGCACCTGGTCCGCGACACCGGCAAGCCCGACACCCTGGCCGATCTCCTGAAGCCGCTCTGAGCGCAGGCGGGCACAGCCCGCCATGCCCTTCGCGTCAACTCACGACAACCGTAGGAGCGCGCTTGCGCGCGATGCTCTTCATTGGCGTAACGGAGAGCATCGCGCGCAAAGCGCGCTCCTATCGTTCCGCGGCCGGCCCGGATGCCGCCGCGCAACCAACTCGGCTATACTGCCGCTCCCCGCGGTCCGGCCATCGGCCACCCGCGCGCGGCCACACAATGCGCCTGTAGCTCAGCTGGATAGAGTACCGCCCTCCGAAGGCGGTGGTCGTGGGTTCGAATCCCGCCGGGCGCACCATCTCCGCATTCCACCTCCGCAACCGTTCCGCGTGTCCTCCGCGGTTGCGGCGTGGTGCCTGCCGCCATCGTTCCAGACGTGCGCGCTCGCGCGTGAGCGCCGGCGCCGCTCCGTCGGATTTCACGACGGAACAGATGCTGCGCAACGGCGAGAGCCTGAGCATCGCATCCGGCGGCGAAGCGCTGGCGCAGCCGCAGAGCAGCGAACTGCCGGTGTTCACGGCGGAAGGGCAGTCGCTGGGCCGCTTCCATGTAGACGACCTGGGCGACAGCCTGGCGCTGCGCCCGGTGTCGGGCGGCTATGCCGATGCGCCGGCCGCGCAGCAGAGGGTGCGCGTGCGTGCGACGGCCCGGGTGAAGCTCGACGCGGACGACACCGCCTCGCTGCGCATGGAGCTGCTGGAAGACGGCACCCTGCGCATCACCGCGTCGGCAAACGCCGCCGGGCTCGGTACGGATGCCGTGGTCGCCTACGGGTTGACCGCCCTGAAGCGGCAGGCTGGCATCTCGCCGACGCAGGTACGCGCGGTGGTGCTGAGCTTCGGCGGCTGAGGCGTGGTTCGGGAGGGAGGCGCGGGCCCCGCGTCTCCCTCCCGCCGCCGCGCGGAGGCGCGGGCTTGATCTCCCGCACCCGCCGAAAACGACGGCGGTTTCAGTCTTGCCGGGGCGATGTCTCGCGGATGCGGAAATCGCGTGGCGGCTCCACGTCCAGCAAGTGGCGTACCAGGTAGTTCCAGCGGCGCTGGGTGACGTAGCGGGCGTGCGGGCCGCTGTCGCCGTGGGCCATGTTGGGCACCAGCAGCATGTCGAACGGTTTGTTGGCGCTCATCAGCGCGTCCACCAGGCGCATGGTTTCGGCGGGGTGCACGTTGCCGTCGATGTCGCCGTGGATCAGCAGCAGGTGGCCCTTGAGGCGGTCGACCAGTTGCTGGTTGGCCTGCTCCATGTAGTCCTTGCCGACCGGATAGCCCTGGAACAGTTCGTTCCAGCCGGCCTTGTCCAGGCGCGGGTCGTGGTCGCCCGAGGTGGAAACGCAGACCTTGTAGAAGTCCGGAAACTGCAGGAAGGCGTGGGTGGAGCCGTAGCCGCCGTGCGAGTAGCCGTAGATGCCGACCCGGTCGAGGTCCATCCACGGATGGCGCGCGGCCATCTGCCGGAGCATGGCCACATGGTCTTCGAACACGTTGCCAAGGTTGTGGTACGAGAAGGCGTGGAAGTCGCGCGAACGCTTGGCGGTGCCGCGCCCGTCCACCATCACCACCACGAAGCCCAGTTCGGCGGTGGCCTGCAGGTCCATGGTGCGGGCCAGGGTCTTGGGCACGAAGAAGTTGTGCGGGCCGGTGTAGATGTATTCCACCACCGGGTACCTGCGCGCCGGGTCGAAGTGCGTGGGCCGCACGATCAGGCCGTAGAGATCGGTCTTGCCGTCGGCCGCCTTGCCCTTGAACGGCAGCGGCGGCGTCCAGCCCTGCGCGGTGAGCCAGCGCGTGTCGGTGCGCTCCAGTTCGCGCAGGATGCGGCCGTCGCTGCCACGCCGCAGCACCGAACGGCCGGGCAGGTCGGCACGCGAGTAGTTGTCGACGAAGTACTTGCCGTCGGGTGACATGAACACCTGGTGGTTGGCCGGCTCCGGCGTCAGCAGCTGCATCCCGCCGCCGTCCAGCGCGACGCGATAGAGCTGCGTCTGGTAGGGGTCCTCGCCGGGTTGCACGCCCGAGGCCAGGAAGTAGACCTGGCGTTGCGCGTCGTCCACGAACACGATCTCGCGCACCACCCAGTCGCCCTCGGTGAGGCGGCGCAGCTGGCGGCCGCTGGCGGCGTCGTGCAGGTACAGCTGGTTCCAGCCGCTGCGTTCGGACGTCCAGAGGAACTGCCTGCCGCAGTCGACGAGGCGCCACTGGGTGGAGAACGGGTCGACCATGTAGTCGCCGACCGCATCCTCGTGATGCAGGACGCGCTGGTGGCCGCTGGCGGCATCGATCTCGCGCAGCTCGATGTACTTCGCGCCGCGACCCAGGTAGCGGTAAAGCACGCGGCGGCCGTCGGCGGACCAGCTGAAGCCCAGCTCGCCCCAGCCCCAGCTCTGGACCTCCAGCGGCGGCGTGTCGACCTCGACGCGCCGGACCGTCGGCCCCAACTGGAACACGACGAGCTGCGCCGTGGGCAGCGGTTCGCCGGGCAGCGGGTAGATGTAGCGGTAGGTGCGCGGGCGCAGCTGGTCCTTCGGCACGAACTGCTGGCTTTCCAGGTGGCCCGCGTCGCGGGTGTTCATGCGGTAGGTCACCAGCCGCGTCGAATCCGGCGACCAGAACACGGCCGGCGCCTGTCTGGCGTCCGCGCCCTCGGTCACGCCCTGCTCGACCATCAGCTCCAGCCACGGCCACGGCGTGGCGTAGTCGTTCTCCGGCTCGCCGTCGCCGGTCAGCTGCACGACCTTGCCGGTGGCGGTGTCGCGCACGTACAGGTTGTGGTCGCGCACGAACGCGGCGTGGCGGCCGTCCGGCGACAGCGACACCGGCTGCGGTTCGCGCGGTTCGGGCGTGCAGGCGTAGCCGTCCAGGCGGCATTGCCAGTGCACATCGTCGATGTCGAAGCGTAGGCCGCTGCCGTCGTCGACGAACTCGATGGCGTCGAAGGGCAGGGCGTCGGCGCGGTAGGTCTTGCCGCTGGCGCGGGAGAGCGCCGCCGCCAGGCGCGCATGGTCGAAGGCCGCTGCCTGCGTGTCGCGCGCCACGTCGACCTGGACGAAGCGCTTGCCCGCCGGTCCCTGGCTGAGGTACCAGAAGCGGTTGTCCTGGTGGAACCAGTGCGGTTCGATGTCGGCGAACTGGATGTGCGAGGACAGGTTGCCACTCAGGAACTGCTCGGCATGGCGATAGTCGGCCAGCCGCCCTTGGGCGAAGCCGATCGCCGGCAGCACGCCGAGCAGGATGGCGAGGAGGGTGCCCGCATGGCGGCCCGGCGACTTCATGGTTTCTGGCATGTCAGTGCTCGATCCGGGGTGCGCGCGGCAATCACGAACAACCCCTCTTTTTGCCGTCATTCGCGCTTTCGCGGGAACCACGACGGCGTGAGGCCTTTCCCGAGAATGTCGGGATTTCCCGGTGCCGCGAAAGCGCAACGAAAAAAGGCTGCCGCCACGTTTGCGCGTGGCGGCAGCGGGGCACCTCAGTAGGTGTAGCTCACTTCCAGCCCGACCGTGCGCGGGCGCAGGCGCGTGGCCTGGCCGAGGTAGGGCGGGTCGACCGCGCCCTTCTCGTTGGTCAGGTTCTCGCCGAACAGGTAGGCCGACCAGCCCTGCACGGACTCCACGCCGAGCCGGGCGGAGACGCGCGTGATCGCATCGCCCGGTTCGCCCTCGGCCGTCGAGGAGGTCACGCGGCGCGAGAAGTGGCTCACGTCGGTGCGCGCGATGCCGTACAGGCTGTTGCCGATCGGCCAGTTGTACGCGGCCGAGCCAGTCAGCTGCAGCTTGGGCACGTTGAACACCGGCGTGCCCTTGTGGAAGTTGGTGCCCGGTTCGGTGCGGGTGTAGACCGCATCGATGTAGCTGCCGTTGAACTGCAGCGTCCACGACGCATTGGGGATCCAGGTCAGTCCCAACTCGGCGCCATCCGTGGAGGTGCCGCCGGAATTGAGCAGGGCGTAGAGCGCGCCGCCCTGCAGCGGGAAGTAGATCGGCACGTCCTTCCAGTTGGTGTGGAAGATCGCCGAGTTGAGCCGCAGCCGGCCGCCGTCCATCACCGTCTTGTAGCCCAGCTCGTAGCTCCAGATCTCGTCGGGCCGGGTCGAGGCGGGCACGCTGATGCCCATCTGCTCGGCCAGGATGATGGAGTTGATCAGCTGCAGCTGGCCGGAGCGGTAGCCGTTGGCGACGCTCGCGTATACCGACGAATCGTGGGTGGGGTGGTAGGTCAGGGTGAGCTTGGGGCTGGCGTGGGTGAAGGTGTGGTCCAGCCGGTTGATCTGGGTGGTGGTGGAATCGTACGCGTCCACCTTGTCCTTGAAATAGCGCGCTCCCAGCGAGGTGGACCACTTCGGCGCGAAGTTCCACATGACTTCGCCGTAGAGCGAGTACGACTTGTTCAGATGCGAGGAGCGGCTCGGGTCGTAGCCCTCGGTGTGGTACGTGTCCGCGCGGTCAGCGCGACGCTGGTAGAAGCCGACCGTCCAGTCCAGCACGTTCTCGCCGGTGGAGGTCCAGCGCAGTTCGTTGGTGCGTACGCCGATGTCGATGGTGCTGGCATAGGCCAACCCCAGGTTGACCCCGTTGAGCGTGCGGCCGAGTCCGCCGTCCGAATACACGTACAGCAGCTGCGAACCGTCGAGGTCGTACTGGGCGCGCAGGCTGCCGGAATCCCAGTCGCTGTAGACGTCGTAGTAGGTGTCGACCGTCATGTCCCGGTAGGCGTAGTCGAAACCGCCGGGGGAATGGTTCTTGTACTTCCAGTAGGCGAGATCGACGGTCAGGCGGTCGGTCGGCGTGTAGCGCAACTTGGCGCGCCCGGTCTTGATGCGCTGCCAGTTGATGTTGTCCTCGGCGGTGTCGCGGTTGTACAGCCAGCCGGATGTCTTCTCGTCGGTGCCCACCAGGCGCAGGGCCAGCTTGTCGGCCACCAGCGGGATGTTGACCATGGCCTTGCCACCCCAGCCGTTGGTGCCGCCCTGGGTGGAGCTGACGTTGGTGTCGACCGTCGCGTGGAAGCCGGTCGCATCCGGCTTCCTGGTGGTGACGACGACGGTGCCGCCGACCGATCCTTCGCCGAACAGCGTGCCCTGCGGCCCCTTCAGCACCTGCACGGTGTCGATGTCGAACGAGCGCGTGTCCGGATACCACGGCACGGTGACGCCGTCGAACGGCACGTCGTCCAGGTAGTAGCCGGTTTCGTTGCTGCCCTGCCGCGCGGAGGCGCCGCGCACCTGCACATAGGTGAAGCCGCCGCCGGCGTCGAACGAGGCCACGCCGGGCGAGGTCAGCAGGGCATCGCCGACGTTGGTAATGCCGGCGGCCTCGAGTTCCTCGCCGCTGATCACCGACATGCCGATCGGGATGTCCACCTCGCGCTCCACGCGCTTGCGCGCGGTCACCGTCACCGCCTGCAATTCTTTCGCGTTGTGCGCCGAGGCCTTGGTGCGGGGCTGCTCGCCGCCCTGCGTGGCTGCGTCGCCTGCCTGTGCGGCCGGCGCAGGGTCGGGCCTGCCGGCGGGCGAGGTGCCGTCGGTTGCCAGTACGGCGGACGGCATCGCCAGGGCCGAGATGATCATGCCGGCGAGAAGCATGTTCGACTTCGACAGGGTGATCCGCGCGGATGTGGTTGCGCGGGCTTTGCATTGGACAGTCATGTTCCCCTCCTGATACGGAAACCGGGACGAAAGTGGTGCGGGTTCTCTCACGCGACCCGATGCCCTTCCACCCGGGAAAAAGCAGTCCATTTGCGGCGCTGCGTCGGCGGCCAGCCTGGCGTGATCCATTCTGTTTTTGCGCAGACGTATCGTCTTGAAGCATTTGCGCCCTTCGTATGCGGAATCCCGCATAGCACCGCTGCTGTCCGGAGAAGCCGCCCTGGCGCAGGGCGGAGCCGTAGGAGCCCGCTTGCGGGCGATGCTCCTGCTCTCGCCGAATCCCGGCGAAAGCATTGCCCGCGAGCGGGCTCCTGCGGAAGGCGATGGCTTCGATGTCCGGTCACCGCCGCTGGTTCTGTCGCACTTGACGCAGCGGCGTGGATTTATTCCGGACAGCAGTGCGCACCGGGTGGAGCCGCCGCGCCAAATCGGGATGCGCGGATCAGCCGCCGCGGTTGACGTACCAGATGGTCTTGGTCTGCTGGTATTGCTGCAGCGCTTCCAGGCCGTTGTCGCGGCCGCCGAAGCCGGAAAGCTTGTAGCCGCCGAACGGGGTGGTGATATCGCCTTCGGAGAAGCCGTTGATGGAGACGGTGCCGGCGCGGATGGCGCCGGCGACGCGCTGCGCGCGGTGCACGTTTTCGGTGTACACCGAGGCGGCCAGGCCGTAGTTGGTGTCGTTGGCCAGGCGGATCGCCTCGGCTTCGGTGGCGAAGCCGGTGACGGCGAGCAGCGGGCCGAAGACTTCCTCGCGGAACAGCTGCGCGGCGGGATCGACATCGACATACACCGTGGGCTCGACATACCAGCCGCTGAGCAGGTCGCCGCGGACGCGCCCGCCGGTCACGCAGCGCAGCCCGTCGGCGCGGGCCTGTTCCAGGAAGCCGCGCACTTTCTCCAGGTGCGGCCCTTCCACCATCGGTCCCAGCCTCACCCCCGGTTCGCGCGGGTCGCCGAGTTTCCACTCGTCCAGGCCGGCCACGAGCATCTCCACCAGCTCGTCCCTGATTTCCTCGGCCACCAGCAGGCGCGAGCCGCAGCTGCAGTTCTCGCCCATGTTCCAAAACGCGGCGTTGAGGATGTCCGTCACCGCCGCGTGGATGTCGGCATCGGCAAACACCACCTGCGGATTCTTGCCGCCGCACTCGAGCACGATTTCCTTGAGGTTGCTCTGCGCGGCGTAGACCAGGAACAGGCGCCCGACCTCGGTAGAGCCGGTGAACGAGACCATGTCCACGTCCATGTGCCGGCCGAGCGCGGCACCGGCTGTCTCGCCGCGTCCGTTGACAACCTGCAGTGCGCCCGGCGGAATGCCGGCCTGGTAAGCCAGTTCGGTCATGCGCACCGCCGACAGCGGCGTCAGCTCGGCCGGCTTGACGATGACGCTGTTGCCGGTGGCGAGCGCCGGTCCCACTTTCCACGCGTACATCTGCGCGGGGAAGTTCCACGGCAGCACCGCGCCGACCACGCCGATCGGCTCGGCGACGACCAGGCCCAGCGCGTTGTCGCCGGTCGGCGCCACCTTGCCGTAGCACTTGTCGATGGCTTCGGCGTACCAGCGCAGGGTGTCCAGCGTGGCCGGGATGTCGGTATTCTCGCACTCGTCGATGGGCTTGCCGGCGTCGATGCAGTCGAGCGCCGCCAGCTCGGCGGCGTGTTCCGCCAGCAGGTCGCACCAGCGCAGCATGGCGGCCTTGCGCTGTGCCGGGCTGCGTCTGCGCCAGTCGCCCGCGTCGAAGCAGGCCCGCGCTGCGGCGACCGCGGCGTCGACCTCGGCCTGGCCGCCGTCGCCCAGGGTGCCGATCACGCTGTTGTCGATCGGGGTGAGGTTGACGAGGCCGTCGTCGTTGCCGCGGAAGCCGTGGATGAGCTGCGGTGCGTGCAACGCGCCTCGTGCGGCGCGCTCGAAGAGGTCCTGGCGGGTCGTAGTCATGGCTGTGCTCCCTCCACCAGTTCGCGGAAGGCCTGTTTGGCGGCCTGGGCCAGCGGCAGCAGCGGCAGGCGCACGTCGCCGACGTCCAGGCTGCCGTTGAGGCAGCCGGCCTTGGCCTTCTGGTTGTAGTCGCCCGATTCCATCGAATGCAGCGCCGGGTACATGCGCCGCATCAGCTCGCGCACGCGGTCCCAGTCGCCGGCCATCGCGGCGGCGTGCAACGCCACTTGTTCGCCGGGGAACACGTTGCCGGCACCGGCGATCCAGCTTTTCGCGCCCCAGAAGAAGAAGTCCGCCGGCTGGTCGTCGCAGCCGCAGACCACCTCGAAATCGGCGAAGCGCGCCTGCAGCAGACGCAGCGCGCGGCTGAAGTCGCCGCTCGACTCCTTGATGCCGATGATGTTGGGGTGCGCGGCCAGCACCGCGACGGTGTCGAACTCGACGTCCACGCCCGTGCGCGCGGGGAAGTTGTAGATGATGACGGGCAGCTTGCTGTGGTTCGCGGCGTACTCGAAGTGGGCGCGGATGCCGTCCTGGCCGGGCAGGCTGTAGGGCGGGGGCGACAGCAGCACGGCGTGGTAGCCGATGGCGTGCGCCTCGGCCGAGCGCTCGACGGAGCGCCGGGTGGACAGGTCGCCGATGCCGGCGATCAGGCCGATGCGGCCGGCCGCCGCGCGGTGCACGGTCTGCAGCACCTGGCGGCGCTCGCCGTCGTCGAGCGCGTAGTACTCGCCGGTCGTGCCGCAGGCGACGAGTCCGGCCACGCCCTTGTCGATCAGTGCCCCGACCAGGGTCTCCAGCGTGGCGTGGTCGACTTGCCCGCGGCGGTCGAACGGGGTGATCAGGGGAACGTAGATGCCGTCGAGTTTCATGGGTGGTTTTCCAGTGCGTGAGCGGGCGATCCGGCGCAGGCGGATCAGGTGAAATCGGTATCGCCCAGCGTGTCCAGCCGGGCAGGGAACAGCGGCGGCCGGTGGCTGCCGCTCGGAAAGCGGCCCAGTGCCGCCAGCGCGCTGCCGCAGATGCGGCCCTGGCATGCACCCATGCCGGCGCGCGTCGCGAGTTTGGCGGCGCGCGCGTCGGAATAGCCGTCCAGAGCCCGCATCGGGGCGTCCTCGCAACGGCACACGATGGTGTCCGGCTGCGCGAGGCGCCGCACCCGTTCGGCCAGCGCGAAGTGCCGGGCGAGATGGGCGGCGAAGGCGCGCGCCTGGTGGCGACGTCGTTGCCACGCAGCCGGTGGCGTGCGGCCGGCGGCGGCGTGGCCGGCGATGGCGCCTTCCGCCAGCGCGCAGTCGCGCCCGCCGATGCCGCAGGTTTCGCCGGTCGCGTAGACGTTGGCGAGGCTGGTGCGCTGCATGGCGTCGACCCACACCCGTTGGTGCGCGCCGGCCGGTTCGAGGCGGCAGCCCAGCAGGCCGGCCAGGCGCACCTCCGGCACCAGGCCGTAACCGACCGCAAGCTGGTCGCAGGCCAGCCGGCGGCGGCCGCGCGGCCCCTCCACCTCGATCTCGCGCAGGCGGTCGTCGCCGTGCGCGGCCACTACCACACTGTCGCCGTGGTACGGCACGCCGGCCAGGCGCGCGCGCAGGGCGGCAGCCTGCAGGATCTTGCCCGGCCAGCGCCACAGCCCGCGCACAAAGCCGCGCAGGTCATCGCGCCCGGCCTGCTCGTGGATGCCCGCGACATGGCCTCCATGGCGTCGGATGCTGGCGGCCGCCGCCAGCAGCAGCGGGCCGCTGCCCGCTACCACCACGCGGCGTCCGGCCAGCGGCCAGCCCTGCTTGGCCAGCGCCTGCAGGCCGCCGGCGCCGGTGACGCCGGGCAGGGTCCAGCCGGGGAAGGGCAGCAGCAGTTCGTGCGCGCCGGTGGCCAGCACCAGCGCACCGTAGTCGAGCCAGCGTGCGGCGTGCGGATCTTCCACCAGCAGCTTGCCGCCGGCGGCCGCCACCACCGTGCTGGACGCCAGCCAGTCGACGCGGGGATGGGCCTGCACGAAGGCGAACCGGCGCCGCGCCAGCCCGGTGGCGCGGTGGTCAACGTCATGGCGCCAGACCTGGCCACCGGCATGCGCCTGGGTATCCAGCAAACCGACCCGCGCACCGGCTGCGGCGGCGGCGCGCGCGGCGGCGAGGCCGGCCGGCCCGGCGCCGACGATCAGCACGTCGTAGCGCTCAGCCATCGCTGTCCACCGTCATGCCGTCGCGCACCGGCACCATGCAGGCGCGTTGCTGGGCCACGCCGTCGATGCGCACGCGGCATTCGAAGCACACGCCCATGCCGCACAGCGGCGCGCGGGGCTGGCCGTTCGGCGAACGGCGAAAAGGCCGTGCGGCCACGGCCAGCGCCGCGGCCACGCTGATGCCGGCCCTCACGCGGAAGGTCCCGCCGTCGATGACGAGTTGCACCTGTCCGCTCATGCCGCGATCCGCGCCGGGTCGTAGGGCGAGGCGTCGATCGCGGGCGGGCGCCCCAGCAACTGGTCGACGAGGATGGCGGCGGTGCCCGGTGCCGTGCACACGCCCAGGCCTTCGTGACCCGCAGCAATCCATATGCCGCGGCGACCGGATACCGGACCGATGTACGGCAGGCCGTCGGCGCTGGCCGGGCGCAAGCCGGCCCAGATGCGCAGCGCCTTGAGCGACCGCAGGCCGGGCAGGAATCCGAACGTGCATTGCAGCATGCGCTGCACGGTGGCCAGCGACACCGCGGTGTCGCTGCTTTCGTATTCCCGCGACGAGCCGATCAGCAGCTGCCCCGTGGGGCGCGGCTGCACGTTTAACGCCACGCTGGCAGCCTCGTCGTGCACGTTGTCGGCGTAGCGCATCTGCACCAGTTGATGGTGGATCGTGCCGGGGTAGCGCTCGGTGATCACCAGGTGGCCCTTGCGCGCGCGCAACGGCAGCTCGGGCAGCAGCGACGCCAGCTCGCCGCCGACCGCCAGCAGCACGCGGCCGCGGCGGCGGCTGCCGTCCTCGAGGCGCACGCCGTGATCGTCCAGCGCGACCACGCGTCCGCGCTGCAGCGTGGCGCCGCGCCGGCACGCGCGTTGCACCAGTGCGCGCGCCGCCGCAGGCGGATACACCACGCCCTCGCCGGGTACGCGCAGGCCGCCCGCCAGGCCCGGCGCCAGCGCCGGTTCCAGCGCGTAAAGCCGATGGGCATCGACCGGTTCGGCCTCGATGCCGAGTGCGGCCAGGCGAGCCTGCCGGGCCGGCACCTGCGCCAGGTCGTCCGCGTCGGCGGCCACCCACAGCGTGCCGCAGCGGCTGTATTCCAGGCCGGGCAGGTCGTGCAGTGATGACCACAGTTCCTGCGAGTAGGCGGCCAATGCCATCTCGGCCGGCGCACTGTCCACCGTCACCAGGTGGCCCATGCTCGCCGCGGTCACGCCGCCACCGACCGGCCCGGGCTCCACGATCAGCACGTCCAGTCCTTCGGCGCTGGCGCGCTCGGCGCAGGCGGCGCCCACGATGCCGGCACCGACCACGATGAGATCGTGGCTGCTGCTCACGCCTGGATGCCCCAGGCGAGTGGGTCGTTCTCGTCCAGCAGCAGCTGGCCGCTTGCGGTGATCCAGGCCCTGCCGCTGATGCGCGGGCACACCCCGCGCCGGCCGGGTTGCCAGCTGGCCTCGAACACGGTGCCCAGGATGCCGGCCTGGCACCACACCTGTCCCGGTGGCAGCACGCCATCGGCGGCCAGGCAGGCCAGTTTCGCGCTGGTGCCGGTGCCGCAGGGCGAGCGGTCGTAGGCCAGCCCCGGGCACAGCACGAAGTTGCGGGCGTCGACGCCGGGACGCGGGTCCGCACCGCTGATCTCGATGTGGTCGATCTCGGCGCCGCCGGCGCCGGTGATGCCGGCGGCGGCCAGCGCGCCGCGGATCGCCGTGGCGTAATTCGTCAGGGCCTGCTGCTGCGCCAGCTCCAGCGCCACCGGGCAGTCCGCGGTGATGAAGAACCAGTTGCCGCCCCAGGCCACGTCGCCGCGGACGGGCCCGTGGCAGGGCACGTCGAGCGTCACGTCGCGGGCATGCCGGTAGCTCTCGACGTTGTCGATGGTCACGCGCCCGTCTGCTTCCAGCTCGAAGCCCACCAGCCCCACCGGCGTATCCAGCGCGTGGCGGCCCGGCCCGATGCGGCCCAGGTGCTGCAGCGTGCGCGCCACCCCGATGCTGCCGTGGCCGCACATGCCCAGGTAGCCGACGTTGTTGAAGAAGATCACCCCGGCACAGGCCTGCGGATGGTCCGGCGGCAATAGCAAGGCGCCCACCAGCACGTCGGAGCCGCGCGGTTCGAGCACCACCGCGCGGCGCCACGCGTCGTGTTCGGCGCGCAGGCGCGCCAGGCGTGTCGCGAGGCTGCCCGTGCCCGGGTCCGGGAAGCCGGACAGCACAGTGCGGGTGGGTTCACCCTCGGTATGGGAGTCGACGAATTCGATGCTTGGCATGCCGGGCATGGTCGGCCATGGCGTCGGCGTCAACTAGAGCGGCTTGCCATCCAAACATGCGGAATGGTGCACAATCGAAGCCCGCTGCGCACAGGTTCCGGGACCACCATGGAGACCGAAGTTTCCATCGACACGCTGGTAGGCGTGTTCGACACCCTGCCGGACGTGGTCTTTTTCGCCAAGGACACGGACTGCCGCTACACCCACGTCAATCTCACCCTGATGCGGCGGCTGCGCCTGCCGGCGCGCGAAGACATCATCGGCAGGACGGCGGCGGAGCTTTTCCCCGGTCCCATGGGCGACGGTTTCGTGGAGCAGGACCGCCGCGTGCTGCAGGGCGAGTCCATCAACGACCAGCTGGAAGTGCACCTGTTCGCCAACCGTGCGCCCGGCTGGTGCCTGACCTGCAAGATCCCCCTGTGCGCGGGCAGCGCGATCCGCGGTGTCATCGGGGTCTCCCGCGACCTGCCCATGCCCGACGGCTCCTGGCCGACCTACGGCCGCGTGCGCGAGGTGCTGGACTACCTGAAGGCGCATCCTGCCGAGAAGCTCAACGTGTCGAAGCTGGCGCGCCGGGCCGGGCTTTCCGTCGCCCAGTTGGAGCGGCATTTCAAGCGCGTGTTCCAGCTCACGCCGCAGCAGGCGCTGATGCAGGCCCGCGTCGACACGGCGCTGCGGTTGCTGCGCGGCGACATGCGCGTCACCGACATCGCCCACGCCTGCGGTTTTGCCGACCACAGCGCCTTCAGCCGCCAGTTCAAGACCACCACCGGCATGACCCCGAGCGATTACCGCAGCCAGTACGCTCGCTGACCGGAACCGTCGACGACACATTCCGGCCGCCATCCCGCATCAGCCCGCTGGCGGGCGATGCGTTTTTGCCGGGATTCGTCCCTTCGACAAGCTCAGGACAGTGAATTCGGGAATCGCAAGAGCAAAAGCATCGCCCGCCAGCGGGCTCCTCTAGGAGGTCGGTGGCGTGAGTTTGCCGAGCGCCCCCAGCAAGCTGCGCACCGCCGCATCCAGTTCGCTGTCCCTGCCCTGGAACGACTCGCCCAGCGCGCGGCTGACCGGGATGTCGACCGGGCGGGGGTGGCCTTCCATCGGCTGGCCGTGGCTGTCGGTGATGGTGATGAAGGGCAATCGCACGGTGCCGCCGTCGATCAGCTTGCCGGCGGAGGTGTAGATGATCCAGCCGGCGGTGGGTTCGCCCACGATCTTGCCCAGGCCCAGCGCGCGGTAGCCTTCGGAGAAGTCCTCGCCGTCGGAGAGGGTGATGCGGTTGGTGATCAGCACGGTGGGGCGTTCCAGTGCGCGCTGGCCGAGGATGCTGCGCGCCGGTTCGGCCTGGTCGAAGCCGCGGAAGGTCATGTTGAGGTAGGGCCGGCGCGCGAGCACGTCCAGCGCATAGGCGTTGACGAAGCCGCCGAAGTTGTTGCGGATGTCGATCACCACGCCGTCGCGGGTGGCGTTCTGCGCGTCCAGGTCCTTGTAGAAATCCTGCAGCGACGCATACGACATGTCGCGCAGGTGCACGTAGCCCAGACGGCCGCCGCTGGCTTTCGCCACGTAGGCGCGGCTGTCCGCCGTCCACGCGCGGTAGACCAGTTCGGAGAGATCCTTGGAGTCGATCGGCTTGACCGCCACGTCGCGTGCGCCCTTGCCGGCGGCGTTGTCGGCGAGGCGCAGGTCGACCTTGTCGCCGATGCGGTGGGCGAGGCGCTGGGCCAGGTTGGCGTGCGCGTCCAGCGGCTCGCCGTCGACGGCCAGCAGGTAGTCGCCAGGCTCGATGCCGCCGGCGACGGCGGCAGGCGACAGCGGCAGCACGCTGGCGATGCGCAGGCGGCCGTGCTGTTCGTATTCGGCGCGGTCGAACATCAGGCCCAGCCGGCCGGTGACCGGTTCGCGCTTCTGCGGCGCGCGCGCGCCGGAGTGCGAGGCGTCGAGTTCGCCCACCATCAGATTGAGCAGCCGGTACAGCGCCGCGGGGGTGGCCGCGTTGGCGACCAGCGGCGCGTAGGTGGCGTGCACCGCGTTCCAGTCCACGCCATGCATGGCGCTGTCGTGGAAGGTATCGCGCAGCCAGCTCCAGGCCTGCTCGAACACCACCCGCTTCTCGACGTCGAAGTCCACTTCCATCGCGGCGTCGACGGCGAGCGCCTCGGGCTTGGCCTCGCCCTTGTCGTCGAGCTTGAACGACTGGATCTTGCCGCCGTCGAGGTAGAACACCTGCTTGCCGTCCGCGCTGAACTGCGCGTCCTGCTTGTCGCCCGGTGTATGCGTGAGCTGGCGCGCCACCGGCGGTTCCTTGGCCAGCGGGTCGAGCGACCAGCTGTAGAGGTTGCTGGTGCCGGCGACCTGGGCGGTGAGCAGCAGGGTCTTGCCATCGGGGCTGATCTGCACGGCGCCGACGTCCAGGCCCACCGGCAGCAGGCTCAGCCGCTCGCGGATGCCGTCGGTGTCGATGCGCACGGGCTTCACCGCGGGCTTGTCGTCGGCGTCGCCGGATTTGCCCTGGTGCTTGTCGTCGTCCGCCTTGGCCTTGAACAGATCCTGGAAGCGGTCCTCGCGGAACACCGGCGTGCGCGGCAGCAGGTCGACCTGCGCGACCTGACCCTCCTCGGTGCGCTGGCCGGTGGTGAACAGCACGCTGCGGCCGTCCGCGCTCCACGACACGTGGTCCGCGTCGGTGTTGGCCAGCGAACTCAGCACCAGCTGCCTGCCGTCGGCCAGCGATACCGCATGCACGTTGCGGAACATGCGCGGGCCGAAGTCGAGGTAGGCGAGCCAGCGGCCGTCCGGCGACCAGGCGAACGGCGCGGCGGAATCGAGCGGGCGCGGCAGGTCGATGCGCGCCTTCACCACGCGGCGCAGCTTGCCGCTGGCGATGTCGAGCACGCACAGCTCGCGGTCGTTGCGCAGGAAGGCCAGCTGCTTGCCGTCGGGCGAGAAGCGCGGCGCGGTGTCGCTGCCGGTGGTGGAGGTCAGCGCGGTTTCCTTGCCGCTGGCGAAGTCGTACAGGTAGAGCTGGCCGTGGCCGTCGCGACTGGAGCCGTAGACCAGGCGGCGGCTGTCCGGCGCCCAGGCCAGGTCGTACTCCTCCGCCGCGGTGCGGGTGAGGCGGCGCGCGTGGCCGCCCTTGGCCGCGTCGGTGGCGAACACCTCGCCATGCGCGATCAACGCCAGCTTCTTGCCGTCCGGCGACAGCGCGATCTGGCTGTAGCCGTGGCTGAGGTTCTCGTGTTCCGGCTGCGGCCCGCGGATCGCGCCGGCCAGGGTGATCGTCAGCGGCGCGGCGTGGCCGCTGGCCGGATCCAGTGTCCAGATGCCGAAGTCGCGCTCGAACGCCAGCAATTTGCCGTTCGCCGCGAGGCTCGGCCACAGCACGCGGCCATCGGCGAAGCGGGTCAGTGCCGACTCGCTGCCGCCGCCCAGCGGCACGCGCCAGATGTTCTCCGCGCCGCTGCGGTCGCTCATGTAATAGAGGGTGTTGCCGTCCGGCGCCCACATCGGCCATTCGGCGCGCGCGTCGTCGGCGGTCAACCGCCGGTACTGGTGGCTGCCGTCGTCGCGCAGCAGCCATACCGCGCCTTCGTCGATGTGGCTGCGGCCGTGGCGCCACCATTGCCAGTCGCCCATGCCGCCGCCGACCACGGCCAGCGAGGCGCCGTCGGGCGAGGGCGCGGCCATCGATTCGTTGCGATAGCGTTCCAGCGACACCGGCATCGGCGTGCCGCCGCTGGCGCGCACGCGGTAGACGCCGGCCATGCCGCCGACGTTGTCGCGCGCGGAACTGAAATAGATCCACTGGCCGTCGCGCGACCACGCATCGAGCTGGTTGCCGCCGTCGGCCCAGGTCAGCCGACGCACCACGCCGCTGGCGAGGTCGAGCAGGTAGATGCCGCTGGCTTCGCCGCCGCCGTCGGACTGGAACGCGAGCTGCTTGCCGTCGGGCGAATACAGCGGGCGTGAATCGTTGCCGCCGTCATCGGCCACCAGCAGGGTGGCGCTGCCGCCCTGGCCGGACACGCTCCAGATGCCGCCGTTGGCGACGAACGCGATGCGGCTGCCGTCGGGCGAGACCGAGGGTTGCGACAGCGCCACCTTCATCGCTGCCGCATGCAGCGGCAAGGCAAACAGGCCCAACAGCATCCACAACATGGCACGCAGGCGCATACGGATTCCCCAGGCAGAAGGCCGGTGCCCAGTGTAGGGGCGGCCGTCGGCCCGGCGCCTGCACCATTGGTCATGGTGAGGTGGCGTTGTCGCCTCACCGGGAGAAGCCCGAGCAAGCTTCTGCCCGTCATTCCGGCGAAAGCACACTGCCGTCCGGAACAGTTTCGTGTCGTGACGCAAAAAAGCGCCATGGCGCAAGGTGAGGCGCTCTACAGTCGAGCGCCACTTACTCAGTGCCGTGATTCCCGCTTTCGCGGGAATGACGACAAGGTGAGTTCAAACTCTGAGTCGAGCTGCAGGCGACGACCACGCTGCGGTTGTGCGGCAATACTTCCAGTGTCCGCCAGCGAAACCATTCCGGAAGGCAGTGTGCTTTCGCGGAAATGGTGAGCAAAGGCTTGTCCAGGCCTCCCTATCGCCCCATCGCCTGCGCCGGCTGCATCTGCGCCTGTTGCATCTGCAGCATGGTCAGCTGGTCGAGCTGCCGGAACATCGCCTCCGGTGGCTGTTGCATGGCCGCGGCGTGGGTGGTCGTGGTGCAGGGCAGGAACGATGAGGAGTCGCGGGTCAGCACGCCGCTGTCCGGCCCGATGCGGCCGGTCTGCGGACCGGGCAACAGCTGCACCTGGTCCGGCTGGCGAGCGTGTACCGGCCGATCGAGCATGACGGCCGCGGTGGCGCGATCGAGCTGATCGGCGCTGCGCGCGATGCCGTACTGGGCATAGGCCGCACCGACGTGTTCGCGCATGTTGACGAATGCGGCATGGCGCGGGTGGTCCGGGCGGCGCAGGTCGCAAGGTTCGAGCGACGACGGATCGCGCGACGGCGTCTCGGCCACTCGCACTGGGGACTGGTACAGATGCGGCAGTTCGCGCCGCGACCAGTCGCGGCTGGCGTCGTCGACTGACCGGGCCACCGCGTCGAACACGCTGACCGGGGTGCGGCGCTCGACGGTAAGGTAGGTGTTCCCGGGCGCGCGCTCGTTGGTGACCAGATGCATCGCCATGGCCTTGCCTTCGCCGTGCAGCTCGACCCGCGCCGCCGGACCCAGGCGGTCGGCGCTGTGCCGGTCCAGCAGCGCGGCTGCCGCCCGCTCGCTGTGCTCGCCGTGCGCCATCCGCACTCGCTCTTCCATCGCGTGCACGTGCTGCAGCAGGGTGCCGTAGCTCGCGTGCAGAGGGTGGCCGGGATGGCGGAAGTCGTGCAGGTGCGGCGGGATGGGTGGAACGGCGGCGTGCGCCGGCGTTTGTTGCGTGGCGTGGGTTGCCGCGTGCATGGCGAAGGTCGTGGAGATCAGCTGCGCGGTGGCATCGAGCTCCGCGCGCAGGTTGCCCTCGGCCGCGTTCCGACCCCACAGCCGGCCCGGCGTGCTCCAGTGGCCCCGCGCGTCGCGGGTGTAAGCATGGCCGTCGGAGGCGTCCAAGATGTTCGTGGGCGCATGCAGTGCGTCGGTTACCGCATCGGGCAGGGGGCCGAGCTGTTGCCAGCCGCGTTGCGCGTAGATCGCCTGATAGCGCGCGGCGATGCCGCGGCGGGAGTGCGCCAGATTGTCGGCGAGGGTGGCATGCGCGGCGGCATCCAGGGCGGCGGTGCGTGACGGCGTGGCGGTTTCCACGTGCGTGCTCTTGAGGCCGTGCTCCAGTACGGCGTCGGTGACCGTGCGCGACCACGCTCCCGAGGCGGCATCGCGCTGCCATGGCGCGGGAAGCCGGCTGGATGTGTCTTGCGCACTGGCCGGCTGGGTGTACGGATCGCGCGGTGGGGCCGGGTGTGCCAGGGCCAGTTCCACCGCGGTGTTGTTGGCTTGAAACGTGAGTTGCGCAGCCAGCGCGGGATCGGCCCGGACACTGCGCCAGCCCGGCGTGGGCATGACGCCGTAGCCGACCACCGGATGGTTGGCCGCATAACCGATCTCGCCGGTGGGCACCTCCCGCGTCCAGCCATGTTCCGGATGCTGCGGGTCGTGGTGCCAGCGGCGGCCTTGCGCATCGGCCTGGTTGTGGATTTTGTGCTGGTCGTGCCAGTCGACCAGCTTGTCGCCGGCAACCGCCCCGCCGATGCCTCCCACGCCAGCGACGATCAGATCCAGCGGGCCGGACTCGATCCCCGCCGCGCCCAGGACTTGCGCCCCCAGCAGTGCGCCGCCGAGCATGCCCAGGTTGCGCGAGCCGAAATGCTCGACCGCCGAGGCGGCGCCCGTCGGGTTGTCCTGCTGCAGCAGGGTGGCCGTGTGGCGCGCGGTGGTCGTGGCGTCCCAGGCGACGGCGGCGGCGCTGGCGAAGCCCAATCCCTTGACGACGTTCGGGTGTACCCGGGTGGTGTAGTCCACATGGGTGATCCGGGAGAGGTTGCCCTGGACGCCCTCGACCACCCTGGAGGCATCGCGCTCGATCAACAGGCGTCGGGCCGTGTCCGGTGCCACCTTCGGGTTGTCGGTGATCGCTTCGGGCAACGTCTCGTGCCACAGCCGCTGATCCTGCCAACTGCGTTTGAGGCTGCGGGTGATCGCCGGATCGTGCAGACGCGCTTCGCGCGCCTCGATCAACGCCTGTCCCGGCGAGCGGGCATCGGTGCGGCTGTCGTAAAGCTCGCGGCCTTCGCGATCGAAGAGGCGGATGGGCGCGGTCGTTTCCGCGTGGATCGTGTCCAGGCTCGCCGGCACCTTGTCGTAGATCGCGTCGCGCGCACCTTCGGGGACGTGGCGGCCGTAACCCTTCTTGTCCAGATTGCGCCCATATCGCTGATCGACGCCGAGCTCGCTTTCCAATGCATGTGCCGCCACCACGCGCACCTCGACCTCGTAGCCCTTGGCCTGCAGGTCGCGGATCAGCTCGGCTGACCATGACCCGTTGCTCAGCGTAGTATCGAAGATGAAGTGCTTGCGCCCTGCCACTGCCGCCTCGCGCAACTCGTCGGCCCACTGGCCGGCATCGGCTTGGGTGTGACTTGACCAAGTGTAGGGATGGGCGGAGCGGAACTCCTGGACGCGGGGGTGGTAGTCGCGCAGTTCGTCGGGATCGATGTTGATCACATCACCCAACAATTCATTTCTGGCGGTCCGAGCCAAACCGCCTTTGCCGGCACCGGGTTGTCCCCCCAAGATGACGGCTTTGGGGTGATCGTGGGACATCTTCTCCAGCAGCTTGCTCTTTGGAACCACGCGCTCCTCGAAAACACGCGCATGCGTTCCCGGATCGAGGCGATCTTCGGACGAGGTCACTGGAACGCCCCCTTGTTTGCCTCAAAGTACGCATACAACTCGTTGAGGTCGCACAAACCGTCATTGCTCGACCGGGCGCTGAACATCAGGCTTTCCTTGGCTTCTGCCCTCGCGATCGCCTCCGCATCGCCACTGGCTTCAGCGGCGTGCAGTTCGGTGCGGGCTTCGTCAATAAAAGTATCAAGCGCGCCTTCCAGGGCCCAGATCGCTTGTTCGAATATCGGCGTTCCACGGAACGGTTTGGCGATGAGCTCGTTCAGATCGTTCTGCAGGGTCCGGACGTGCTCAGGGTAGTCCTTGAGCATTTCCCGCAGACGCTGCGGAACCGGGGGCGGGGGCAGTTTCGGCATCGTGATGTCCTTGTCGGTCGTGTCGATCGGAAGCGCCACGCATCGCCGGCATCCTGCGCCAGGCCTTGGGCGGTTCGTCGAGCCTACCGCGAATTCCGGCACGGGTCTGTCAGGTGTTTCGGCTTTTCATCGCAGGCGGCACAACCCGGGGATGCAGGCAACTTTTCCCGCGGGAGCCGCCATGAACGCCTGCGCCTTCGCGACGCTTCACGGCTTGCCGATGCTGAAATCCTGGCTGGCGGCAGGCTTGCCGTCGACGGTGATGTCCACGGTGTACTTGCCTTCCGGCCACAGGTCCGGGTTGTGCACCTGGAAGGTGGTGATCGCCGGGCCATCGGTGGCGATCGACTGGCTGATCTTGCTGACCAGCTGGCCGCCGCCTTCGAGGTAACGCCAGGTGGCGTCGATGGTGGCGTCGCGGCTGCTGCCCACGGTGGCCACGCTGGCGTAGAGCGTGTGATCGTCGGCGTCGAAGCGTTCGGCCGCGTGGGTGACCTGGTGGCCCTTGTCGACGGCGTCGCCCACGGTCAGCTTGGCAAAGGCCAGCGGCACCGGTGCAGCGGCCGCGGCCGTCGTGGTCGCCGGCGCGATGGCGCTGCTGGCGGCCGGCGCCGCGGGCGCGGTGTGCGCGGGGGCCGGCGTCGGCAGCACCGACGCCGCGGAAGCGGCATTGCCAGCGGGGGTCGCGGCGGGGGTGGCCGGTTCATCGTGCTTGCCGCAGGCGGCGAGCAGCAGCAGGCTGGCCAGGCCGGCGCCTTGCAACAGGCCCATCAAGACAGTTGATCGTTTCATCGGAACTCCATGGACGGTTGGTCGGCATGACCCACCCGCCGAGGCTAGCGCCGCGCAAATGAAGCGCCGATTAGCGGCCGCGCGCGCCTGCCGAACTTTTCACGCGGTGGTGACAGTGCGTTGCCGCAACTACTGGCGCACCGTGCGCGGGTTGTCCGGCGTGGCCGGCGTGCTGCTGCGGAACGGATTGATGTCCAGCCCGCCGCGGCGCGTGTAGCGCGCGTGCACGCGCAGCTGCAGTGGCGCGCAGCGGCGGGTGAGGTCGACGAAGATGCGCTCCACGCATTGCTCGTGGAATTCGTTGTGGGTGCGGAACGAGACGAGGTAGCGCAGCAAGCCGGCGTGATCGATCGGCGCGCCGCGGTAGGCGATCTGCACGCTGCCCCAGTCGGGCTGGCCGGTCACCGGGCAGTTCGAGCGCAGCAGGTGCGAGACCACGGTCTCCTCCACTGCGGTCGCCGCGGCATCCGCATGCAGGTATTCGGGCCGCGGTGGGCCGTAGTGATCGATGGCGATGTCCTGCGCGTCGAGCAGATCGCCGTCGAGGTCGACTACCGGCAAGGCCGCGGCGCGCAGCGGCGCGAGCTCCACGCCGACCACAGCACCGGCGACGGCGGAGAGGTCGTGGCGCAGGGTTTCGGCGAGCGTGTCGATATCGGCGATGGATTCCTGCGCGAAACCGTTCAAGTACAGCTTGAACGATTTCGACTCGATGATGTACGGCGACGCCGCCGGCACGCGGAACTCGGCCAGCGCCACCTGCGGCTTGCCGCGCGGGTCGAGCCACGACAACTCGTAGGCATTCCAGATGTCCACGCCGTGGAACGGCAGCGTCTCCGCCACGCCGATCTGCGCGCGATTGTCCGCGCGCGGGATCGGGAACAGCAGGCTGGCGTCGTAGCGGTCGGCGTAGACGGTGTCCTTGCCGAGCGGGGAATGTTCGGGGGTGCTCATTCGCCCAAGTTTACCCCGCCGCTTCTCGCAGGAGCCCGCTCGCGGGCGATGCTCTTGCTTTTGCGAATCCCGGCATCAGGAGCATCGCCCGCGAGCGGGCTCCTGCGGGTCTTTCGAGTTCCGTCCTTACGCGTTGACCATCCGCATTCCGCTGCTGACGTAGCGCTCGCCGCTGGCCGCGTCGGGCGGAAACACCGCGTCGATCGCCTTCAGCTCGGCGGCGCTGAGCTGCACGTCCAGCGCGCCGAGGTTTTCGTCCAGCCGGCTGCGCTTGCGGGTGCCGGGGATGGCCAGCACGTCCTCGCCCTGCGCCAGCACCCAGGCCAGCGCCAGCTGCGCAGGCGAGCAGCCCTTGTCGGCGGCGATGGCTTTCACCTGCTCGACCAACTGCAGGTTGCGCGCAAAGTTGTCGCCAACGAAACGCGGGCTGTGGCGCCGGTAATCGTCGGCCTCGAAATCGTCCGGCGAACGGATCGCGCCGGTGAGAAAGCCGCGCCCCAGCGGCGAGTAGGCGACCAGGCTCACGCCGAGCTTGCGGCACGCGGCGAGCATGCCGTTGGTCTGCGGGTCGCGCGTCCACAGCGAGAACTCACTCTGCAGCGCGGCGATCGAATGCACCTTGCAGGCGCGCTCCAGCGTGGCGCCGGAGGCTTCGCTCAGTCCCAGGTAGCGCACCTTGCCGGCGGCCACCAGCTCGGCCATCGCGCCGACGGTTTCCTCGATCGGCACCTGCGGGTCGACGCGGTGCTGGTAGTACAGGTCGATGGTGTCGATGCCGAGCCGCTTCAGGCTCGCGTCGCAGGCGGCGTGCACGTATTCCGGGCGACCGTTGACGCCCCGTGCCTGCGCGTCGTTCGGGTCCAGCATGATGCCGAACTTGGTCGCCACGAAGGCCTGCTCGCGGCGCCCCTTGAGGGCCTTGCCGACCAGCAGCTCGTTGGTGTGCGGACCGTACATGTCGGCGGTGTCGAGCAGGTTGAGGCCGCGCTCCAGCGCGTGGTGGATGGTCGCGATCGATTCGGCGTCGTCGTGTGCGCCGTAGAACGCGCTCATGCCCATGCAGCCGAGGCCGAGGGCGGAGACGCGGGGGGCAGCGGAACGGTTGCCGAGGGTGCGGGTCTGCATGCGGATGGCTCCGGTGGGTGAGGGTGGACGCATGGTGCGCCGTGACGGGGATTCGATAAATACTCAATAATGGCCATCATCATTCCACGAGTAACAACAATGGCGATGGACCGGCTGCAGGCCATGCGGCTGTACACGCGGATCGTCGAACTGGGCAGCTTTACCGCGGCGGCGGGGGACCTGGACCTGCCGCGCGCCACCGTCACCCACGCGATCAAGCGCCTGGAGGCGCGGCTGGGTGCGCAGCTGCTGCTGCGGACTACCCGCCGCGTGCAGGCGACCCGCGACGGCGAAACCTACTACCGCCATTGCGTGCGGTTGCTTGCCGACGTCGACGAGGTGGAGTCTGATTTCCGCGAGGCGCGGGTGCAGCCGAAGGGACGCCTGCGCGTGGACCTGCCCGCCTCGCTGGCGAGCCTGCTGGTGATTCCCGCGTTACGCGATTTCTTTGCCCGCTATCCGCAGATCCACCTGGACATCGGCACCGGCGACCGCTTCGTCGACCTGGTGCGCGAAGGCGTGGACTGCGTGCTGCGCATCGGCGAACTGGCCGATTCGGACATGGTCGGCCGCCGCGTCGGCCGTTTCGAGCTGGCCACCGTGGTCAGCAGCGCCTACCTGCGCCGGCATCGCGCGCCCGACTCGCTCGCCGCACTGCAGGACGGCCATGTGGCGGTGAACTGGATCTCGCCCACCACCCGCCGCGTCGAGCCGCTGGAGTTCATGGTCGGGCGCAAGCGCCGCGAGGTCGCGCTGCCCGGCTGCGTCAGCGTCAGCAGCGCCGAAGCCTATTACCGCTGTTGCGAGGCCGGCCTGGGCATCGCGCAGATCCCGCGCTACCGCGTCGCCGCCGAACTCAAGCGCGGCCAGCTGCGCGAGCTGCTGCCGGCGTTCCCGCCACCCTCGCTGCCGATGACCGTGCTCTATCCGCCACAACGCCAGATGCCGGCGCGCCTGCGCGTGTTCGTCGACTGGCTGGTGGAGCTGACGGCGGCGCTGCGTTGATGCTGCGGCGGACAGGCTCCTCGTTGCCGACAAATGGCGCGATCCGGCCAACCCTGGAAAAACAACAGCCCCTCGCCTGGGGCTCGGGGCTGCTGGCTGGTCAACGACCGGATGCGGGACGATCAGGAATGGCTTTTGATCGCCTTGCAGGTGGGGGCCGAGATGGTCGGCGCGGCGCCCATGATGCCCGGCGTCATGCGTGCCGAACAGTCGAACGTCCGTCCCGATTTCGTCGCTGCCGTATAGGTGTAATCCTGACCGCCCAGTGCGTCCGGCTTTCCGGCGTTGACGTCAGTGATCGTCAGCTCCTCTGAAGAGGCCAGGCCGAGCATGTGTGCGGTTTCGGTTTGCAAGGGCACCATCGCATCGGTCGTCGACATGGTGGCGCAACCGGACAGCGCCAGGGCGAACAGACAGCTGGCGGTCAATGCATTGCGTGTTTTCATCAATAGTCCCTATTTTGATGTCATTCCAACGTAGGTGAATGCACGGCACTCGAGGCGGATGAAACGCCTCACGCGGGTTGTTTCACAGGCAACAACCGCGCGCCAAGTCGAGCTTGCAGGGCGTGCCGGCCGGGCAATCTTGCCTTCCTGATACCGGTCCAGTCCAGAGTCGGAGTGGGTTGTTCGCATGTCGAACAGGTGGGTCTTTGCATCATGGCGATCCGCAACAAGCGTGTTCGCCATTCCGTGTCGTCCACCGGCCAGTTCCGCGGTAGGCGAAACCCTGCGGCGGCGCATCGTGCCGAAGGGGCGGGTGGCGGGTGACGTGGACCTTTGGCACAGAGTGGGCAAGGCGATATCGCGCTAGCATCGGCAGGACGTGTGTCGACGCAGCCACCGGCGGTTGCGCATCCGGGTTTGGGGAGATCAACAGATGTATTCAAGGTTCGGCAAGTTGCGCCTTTGTGGCGCGGTGTTTCTGGGGCTGTTGTCCGGCGTCGCCGCCGCGCATGGGCGGGTGCTCGACGCGAATGACTACGCGCAGGCCGAGCGTTTCATGAGCTACAACACCACGCCGCTGGTCGACCACGCGGTGACGGCCGTGCATTGGCTGGACGATGGCCATTTCTGGTACGTCGACCATGACCAGCGCGGCGATCACTTCATCCGCATGGATGCGGCCAGCGGCAAGGCCATGGCGTTGTTCGACCAGGCGAAGCTGGCCGCGGCGCTGGGCAAGGCCGGCGGCAAGCCGGTCGACGCGATGAAGCTGCCGGTGACCGCTTACGAGGCGAAGCCCGACGGCCGCATCGACGTCACCGTGCGCAGCAAGCACTACGTGTGCGACCTCGTCGCCGCCGAGGCCAGCTGCGTCGATCGCGCAACGCTGGTGAAGACCGGCAAGGAACCCGGCGCGCTGTCGCCGGACGGCAAGAGCGAGGCCTTCATCCGCGACTGGAACCTGTGGCTGCGCGACGTCGCGACCGGCAAGGAAACCCGGCTCACCACCGACGGCGTCGAGAACTTCGGCTACGCCACCGACAACGCCGGCTGGAAACACACGGACAAGGCGATCGTGGAGTGGTCGCCCGACTCGAAGCAGATCGCCACCTTCCAGCAGGACCAGCGCAAGACCGGCGAGATGTACCTGATCAGCACCACGGTCGGCCATCCGAAGTTGAAGAAATGGAAGTACCCGCTGGTGGGCGACAAGGACGTGACGATGATCGAGCGCGTCATCATCGACGTGGCGACGAAGAAGGTCACGCGCCTGCAGATGCCGCCGGACCAGCACCGTTCCACCCTGTGCGACGACGTCAGCTGCGGTCCGGACGGCGGCTGGGATGACGTGAAGTGGGCGCCCGACGGCAAGACCCTGGCCTTCGTCTCCACCTCGCGCTACCACAAGCACGCGTGGTTCCGCATCGCCGATGCGGCCACCGGCAAGGTGCGCACGGTGTTCGAGGAAACCTCGCCGACGTATTACGAAAGCGGCAACGGTGCGGTCAACTGGCGCTACCTGCCGGCCACGCATGAGGCGATCTGGTTCAGCGAGCGCAACGACTGGGGCAACCTGTACCTCTACGACCTCGACACCGGCAAGCTCAAGCACGCGATCACCACCGGCACGGGCAACGTCACCGAGGTGCTCAAGGTCGATGCGAAGTCGCGCACCGTGTGGTTTCGCGGCGTGGGCCGCACGCCGGGTGTGAACCCCTACTACCAGCAGTTCTTCAAGGTCGGCCTGGATGGCGGCAAGCCGGTGCTGCTGACGCCGGAAGCGGCCAACCACGAGATCACCCTGTCGCCCGATGGCAAGACCTTCGTGGACGTCTATTCGACGCCGACCGCGCCGCCGGTCACCGTGCTGCGGGCTGCCGACGACGGCCGTACGCTTGCTACCGTGGCCCGCGCCGACATCACCCGATTGAAGGCGGCCGGCTGGGTGCCGCCGGTGCCGATCACGGTCAAGGCGCGGGACGGCAAGACCGAGTTGTACGGCATGATGTTCAAGCCGTCGCACTTCGATGCCTCGAAGAAGTACCCGATCATCGACTACATCTACCCGGGCCCGCAGACCGGCTCGGTGCGCGGGCGCAGCTTCTCTTCCGCGCGCGCCGACCACCAGGCGATGGCCGAGCTGGGCTTCATCGTGGTGGCGATCGACGGCATGGGCACGCCGTGGCGCTCCAAGTCGTTCCACGACACCTGGTATGGCGACATGGGCGACAACACGCTGCCCGACCAGGTCGCCGGCCTGAAGGAACTGGGCAAGCGCTACCCGTGGATCGACCTCGACCGCGTCGGCATCTGGGGCCACTCCGGCGGCGGCAACGCCTCCACCGGCGCGATGCTGCGCTACCCGGATTTCTTCAAGGTCGCGTGGTCCGAAAGCGGCAACCATGACAATCGCCACTACGAGGACGACTGGGCCGAGAAGTACCAGGGCGAGCTGGTCAAGAACAAGGATGGCAAGAGCAACTACGACGACCAGGCCAACCCCAACCAGGCGGCGCGACTCAAGGGCCGGCTGATGCTGGTGCACGGCACGATGGACGACAACGTGCCGCCCGGCAACACCCTGCTGATGGTCGACGCGCTGATCAAGGCGAACAAGGACTTCGACCTGCTGATGATCCCCAACGCCCACCACGCCTACGGCGACGCCACCCCCTACGTCACCCGCCGCCGCTGGGACTACTTCGTGCACTACCTCGCCGGCGACACGCCGCCGAAGGAGTACGAGCTGAAGGCGTGGCCGTGGAAGTGAGCGCGACCGTTTGATCGAGGGCAACGCAAAGGCCGGGTGCAAACCCGGCCTTTGCTGTTGCGGGAGCTCTCAGGCGTCGATGCGAGAGGCTTTGCCGGATGCGGCGCGCTCAATCCCGCGCGGTCTTCTGCGCCAGGCCCTTCGCCACCGCCTCGTCCAGCAGTTGTACCATCTGCTGCTCCGCCTTGGCGGAGGCGGCTTGCTGGCGTTCGCCGAGGATGGCCTGTTGCTTGCCGAGGACCTCTTGTTGCCGGCCAAGCTCGGCCTGTCGGGCGGCCAGGGCCGCCTGTCGATCGGCGACGTCGGGTTGCTGCTTGTCGAGCTGCACGCGGGCGGCGTCGAGTTCGCGCTCCCGGGCGTCCAGCGCGGCGGAGGGTGCGGCGGAATCGCTGCGGCCGACGAGGGCGGCGCGGCGGGCGGCCAGTTCGGCGGCCCTGCCGGCCAGTTCGGCCTGGCGCCCGGCGAATTGCCCCTGATCGGCGGCGATGCGGCCCTGCTGTTCGCCCAGTCGGCCCTGTTTCTCGCCCAGCGCGCCTTGCTGCTCGCCCAGCTTGCCCTGCTGTTCGGCCAGGGCGGAAAGCGGTGCGTAGATCGCCTTGGCCCGTTCGAGGGTGGCGCGGTCGCGGATCGTCCAGGACGTGTCGCCGCGGCGGAACCACAGCAGGGGCTCGCCGCGCTGATGCAGCCGGCGCACGGCGGCGAGATCGGCGTCGGTGCCGTTGACGGTGGTCGAGTTGCCGTCCAGCAGGGCGAAGGCGTAGCCGGTGTCGTCGTGGGTGCTGATCATCATGTGGCTGCCCATGCCGGTGATCGGTGCGGGCGGTGCGGGAGGGGCCGGCGGTGCTGGCGGTGCCGGCGGTGCCGGTGGAGCGGCCGGCGCGACCATGGCGGGCAACGCGGGCGCGGTGGCCGGTGGCGGTGCGGGCGGCGGAGGCGCCATCCACGCGGTGGAAGCATTGCGCGCGGGGGGCGCCGGTTGATCGGGCGCCGCGGCGGTGACGCGATACGGCAGCACGCCGGCGATCGCGATCACGGCAACCAGCAGCCAGCCCTGCACGCGCTGGCGGGGAAGCATCGGGGTGTGTTGCAACATGGTCAGTCGCCTCTTGAGATTGCCGAACGAAGGGGACGCGCCGGCCAGGCCGGCACGCAGGGGATGCGCCACGCCCAGCTGCAGCAGCAACCGGCCATAACGCTGCGGTTCGATGTCCGGCTGCGCCAGCACCTGCGCGTCGCACGCCGCCTCGCGCGCCAGTGCGTACTCGCGCATCGCCCACGCCACCAGCGGGTGGAAGAAGAACAGCCGCTGCGCCATGGCCGGAATCCAGCCCAGCCACAGGTCGCCGCGCCGCACGTGAGCCAGCTCGTGGATCAGCGCCAGCGATGCATCGCCTTCGCTCAACGCCTGTCCGGTCGGCAGCAGGATGGTGGGGCGACGCCAGCCGAGTACCTGCGGCGAAGCGATCGCGGCGGAGGCGCGCAAGGCCGGCGCGCGGCGCAGGCCCAGGGCGTGTGCCTGCGTCGCGCATTGCGCTTGCAGCGACGCATTGGCCACCGGCGTGGATTCGCGCAGCAGCCGGCGCGCTTGCCAACCCTGACGAACGATGGCCGGCAGCTGCGCCAGCAAGCCCGCCAGCCACAGCAGGGCCAGCGCCAGCGGCGCGTGCGCCAACCAGCGGGGCGCGGCGGGCGACGCCGGTGTCGGCGCGCGGTTCTCGTGCGGTGCCGCCGCGACGCTCGCCGTGGCGTTGACCAGCAGGTTGGCCGGCGCAGGCGTCGATACCACCGCCGCGTCGAGCGTGCGTTCGACCGCCGGCGGCGACAGCAGCCGCAGCTGCAGCGGCGCATGCCAGACCATGCCGGCCAGCAACTGTGCGCCGACCAGCCACCACAAGGTGCAACGCATCGCCGCCGACAGCCGCGGCAGCAGATGCACCAGCAGGGCGAGCAGGCCGATCAGAATCACCGCCTGCAGCGAAGTCCAGCCCAACCGGGCCAGCAGCGAGATGACGACGTGGTCGATGGACATGTCAGGACTCCCGCCGCCGGCTCTGCAACTGCGCCACCAGCGCCTCCAGCTCGGCCAGCTCGTCGTCGCTCACTTCGGCGCGCTCGGACATCCACGCCACGAACGGCGAGACCGAACCGCTCAGGGTCTTCTCGACGAAGCTGCCCACCGCGCTGCGCATCGCCTCGCCGGGGCCGGTGGCGATGCTGTAGCGGAACATGCCGCGCAGCTGCTTGCGCTTGAGATAGCCCTTGCCGCGCAGCCGCTCCATCATCGTCAGCACGGTGGAGCGGGCCAGCCCGCGCGGCTCGCCGAAGCTGGCGGCCACCTCGCCGACAGAAGCGGTGCCGCTCTCGTCGATGTGCTGCAGCAGCGCCAGTTCCTGGTCGCCGATGGAAGGTTTGCGCATGCCCGTTCCCGCTTGACTACAGTTGTAGGCAAGCTACGCCATGCTTACATCTGTAGTCAATAGCCCGCGTGGCCACCCTGCCGAAGGTCATGCAGCGGGTTACGGTGTCGCCACGCGGGTCGCCTGGGTGAAGATCACTTGCCAGCGGCCGTCGCGCTCGCGCCAGATGTCGGCAAAGCGCAATCGCGCCTTGAACGGCTTGCCCTCGCTGCTGCCCTCCAGCGTGGCCACGCCGCCGAGCACGGCGCCACCGGGCCAGTGGCGCACGACCTCGTGCTCGACCGTGAACGGTTTCAGCGAATAGCCGGGGGCGGTGTAGTCGCGGATGAAGTCCGCCTTGTTCTCGACCCGGGCGCGGCTGTTGAACAGCACGTAGTCGTCGGCGAGCAGGCGCTGCAGCGCCGCGCCATCGCCTTCGACCTGGGCGCGGTCGAACGCGGCCACCGCGCGGGCCAGCGCGGGCGGCAAGGAGGCGTGCGGCGCGGTTGCCGCGGCGGGTGCGGTACCCAGCATAAACGCGAGCAGGGTGGCGGACAGTTTCATGGTGGCCTCCGTCGAAGACCCGGCGAGCGGCCGGGCATGGCTCCGACGCTAGGACTCCGGCCAGTGTGCCGCTATCAAATTCTTGCCCGTGCGGGCCAGCGCCGACGGATGCAGGGTCGCGCGCGCGGCGCGCGGGGTCAGTCCGACATGTCGCCGGAAGGTGGCGCCGAAATGGCTCTGATGACTGAAGCCCAGCTC